>NZ_KB895833.1:0-168736 GCF_000374985.1 Micromonospora sp. CNB394
ACCGACCCCGCCGAGAACGCGGATCGGGCACCAAGTCGAGGTAAGGCCGCAGGTCGGCGATCCGGCCGGTGTCCAACGGCCCCAGCTTCACCAGCACAGCAGGGATGGGAGAAGATGCAGCAGCAGGCACGGGCCACCTCGTGATCATCTGGCTTCGACACCACAATGATCACGAAGCCCGTGCCTGCCCTGCTATACACCCCAACCGGTCACAACCCGACCAGCCACACAACCCCGGAACTTGCAACCGCCCTGGACGGTGACGGCAACCTGGAGAGACAGCCGCGACCGGCGGCGACCAAAGCATCGACGACCGGCGCGATCCGAGGTAGGGGCTGTCGCAGCGCCAAGCGCTCCCGCAGCAGCCGAAGCCGCGTACCGAAGCAGTAAGCCAGCCGCACCAAGGCCCTCGACCAAGATCCGACTGGCTCATAACTGCTTTACAGGATCAAGACGGCCCGGCAGTCGACCCAGACGAAGGGGCGTCCCTGCGCCCACTCGACCAGCCCACGGATCTTCCAGTGCAGGACGCCGACCTCGTCGGAGTCGGGCCAGTCGACGACGGGCAGGGGCGGTATCCCGAGCCGGGGTGCGAGTACGTCGTTCGCGTCGTTCATCCAGGTTGTCGCCCACACGAGATCACATGGCAGGGCCTCCAGTCGGCGGCCGTGTTCCGGATCGACCTTGTGCAGCAGGGGATGGGCGTCAGTTGCTAGGTCGTGTGTCATAAGTGCCCGTGGCCTGGCTGTGAGGTGATCGGTTGGGCGTGTCGGTGATCGATACGCGGTGAGGTCTCCGGTAGATGGGTTATCGACCAAGACAACCATCTGCACGGAGACCTCGTGGCCAGCGTAGCGGTGACGAGGCGGTTCGACCTGACCGACGCGCAGTGGGCGGTGCTGGAGCCGTTGCTGCCCGGGCGGAAGAAGCCGGGTCGGCCGCCGAAGTGGAGCAAGCGGCAGCTCGTTGACGGGATCAGGTGACGGGTCCGTACGGGTGCGCCGTGGCGGGACGTGCCGGACTGCTACGGGCACTGGCGGACGGTGTACGGGCTGTACCGGCGCTGGCAGCGGGCCGGGGTGTGGGCGCGGATCCTGGCCGGGTTGCAAGGTAGGGCCGATGCGCTCGGGTTGATCACCTGGGATGTGAGCGTGGACTCCACGATCGCGCGGGCGCATCAGCATGCCGCTGGCGCCCGCCGGGACAGTCACACGCAGGTCGAACCACCGGCCGGGGGCGGTAGCGGCGTCGTCGAGCCGGCCGATCACGCGTTGGGCCGCTCGCGGGGCGGTCTGACGACCAAGCTGCACCTGGCCTGCGAGCAGGGCCCGTGCGTCAACCCGCTGCCGTTATTCAGGTTCTGCCGCACGCAGGACTCCGCGGCCCGGTGTTGCGTCGTACCCAGCTTGACCTCGGTCAGCCCGAGCGCGCGACGCCGCTCGTTGAGCAGCACCAGCAGTCGCCGTTCCGCGGCGGACAGGCCGGTGGGCGTACCGGCCGACCTGGTCGGCGACGACGACGGGGTCGGCTTCGGTGACTTGCTGGGCTTCGCCGACCGGCTGGGGGTCGGGCTCGGGCGCACGGCGGTCGGGACGGCTTCACGGTGGTCAGAGAAGGTGTGAGCGCCGGTGCGGTGGTCGCGGCCGAGGGCTGCGCGGCTGCCGCGCTCGCCGGCTGCCGCCCCGGCTCCTCCGGGTAGTTGGCCAGTACGAGCCCGCCCCCGCCGAGCACTGCGACGGCGGCGACGACGCCGACCAGGGTCTTGGACAACGAGAGCGCGACCGCACTCCGGCGGTTACGGCGTGGACGCCGGGAGGGGAGACCTGCGACCCGGTGGCGACGGTGTGCATCCTGTGGGTGATGTCGGAGGCGAGTGCCGCGGGGGGCGGCGTGAGCGCCAGACCGGCCAGCAGCCGTTCGGCCGGAACCAGATCGTTCGTCGCGTCCGGGCAGTGCTGGCAGTCTCGGACGTGGCGGGCGAACCGCTTGCGCCACATCGGCGCAGGGCGGCGGTCCCAGCCGGAGGCCGTGTCGTCCAGGCCCGCGAGGCGGAGCTGGGTTGTAGACCAGCGGCAGACAGTGCGAGACCAGCTCGTCCACCGCCGCCCGGTCGCCGCGGCGCGCCGCGTCCACCAGCGTCGGCATGTCGGCCCTGTCCGGGTACGCGGGCGAGGACACGCTCACCACCTCGTCTTCACGGAACGGCAGCGTCAACCGAGGGTTGACGTACCGCATGCGTCAACCTATGGTTGACGCATGGAGGAGACCGAACCACTCAAGATGACCCATCCGGTACGCCTCGACGACCTCATCGACGGCATCAAGAAGGCACACACCGACGCGCTCGACCAGCTGGCCGACGCCGTGCTCGTCGCCGACCACCTGGGCGACGTGGCGGACCACCTGATCGGGCACTTCGTCGACCAGGCGCGCCGGTCCGGCGCCTCGTGGACGGAGATCGGCCGCAGCATGGGCGTGACCAAGCAGGCCGCCCAGAAGCGTTCCGCCGCCAAGGCGGAGACCGCCGCCGCGCTCGACCCGAACTCCGGGTTCGGCCGCTTCACCCCGCGCGCCCGCAACGTGGTGCTGGCCTCGCAGGAGGAGGCGCGGACCGCCGGCAACGCCGAGATCACCCCGGGGCACGTCGCGCTCGGGCTGCTCGCCGAGCCGGAAGGGCTCGCCGCCGCGGCGATCGTCGCTCGGGGCGTACCCCTGGAGCGGCTGCGGGAGGTCGTCACCTCGACGCTACCGGCGAAGGCCGACCAGGTTCCGGACCTGATCCCCTACGACGCGCGGGCCAAGAAGGTGCTGGAGCTGACGTTCCGGGAGGCGCTGCGGATGGGACACAACTACATCGGTACGGAGCACATCCTGCTCGCCCTGCTGGAAGAGGAGGGCGGTGACGGCGTGCTGCGCGGCCTCGGCCTGGAGAAGGCCGCGCTGGAGTCGGCGTTCGAGGCGGCGCTCGCCGAGATCACTCGGAAAGGGGCCTGACACCACGCCGGGCACGCGTCACGGGGGCGCGTGCCCGGTGCTCGGGTTGTCAGTCGGCGACGGGGAAGCCGTACCGGGCGGCGTGCTCCGGGTCGGCCGGGTCGATCTGGCGGATGCCGGCGTCGGCCAGCCGCTTGTTCACCTCGTCGAGATGCTCCCGGACCAGCCGGGCCTCCTCCTCGGTGACCCGGCCGCGGTGCGGGCGGCCGGCGTGCTCGATGGTGCCGTAGTCGATCTTCTCGGTGGCGCGGCGGGCCTTGGGCGGCTTGACCCGCTCGGCGGTACGCAGCAGTTGCGCCATCGGCACGTCGGTCGCCATCGCGTCGAACTCGCTGGCGGTCAGCACCACCCGGCGCGGCTCGCCGTGACCGTGCCGGTCGTGGATCTCCACCACCGCGACGTCGAGCGCCGCGTCGTCGATGCCCTCCACGTCGACCGGGGTGGCGTCCAGTTGCACGGGCCCGGCGACCAGATCCGGGTGCTCCAGGACGACGACCTTGACCACCTCGTCGTCGGGGCTGAGCACCTGACCGGTGAAGTCGGAGACGTGGATCGTCTTCTTGCCCATGCGCGGAGCTTCTCCTGTCGTAGGCCGGAATCGGACCACAAGACGCTACCGCACAGGTGTGCGAAGGCGGGTACGCCGCCCGGCCGGTGTGTCGCCGCCCGCGTTCCTAGAGGCTGCCTTTGGGGGCGACCCACTCGGTGGGCTGGTGGGTGAGCGCAGAGATCCGGTCGTAGTCGGCGTCGTAGTGCAGCACGGTGGCGCCGTGCAGCTCGGCGGTCGCCGCGATGATCAGATCAGGCAGCCGGAAGTTGCGGTGATGGTTGTCGGCGGCCAAGAGGCGGTGCACCGCCATGGCACGGTCCATCGCCTCAGCGGTGACATCCAGCCAGCGGTGTCCCCGGAGCGCCTGCCAGAGGATCTCGTATCCCTTGGGGGTTGGGGCGTTGTTGAGGTATTCCAGCGAGGTCATCTGGCACGCGGCGAGGCGTCCTTCTGCCAGCAGTGTCTCGAAGCGCTTCCGGACGGCTTGGTGCCGAGCCTGAAGCACATACACCGACGTGTCCGCCAGGTAGACCTGCCCGGCCATCAGGCTGCGGTTTCGCCGTCGCGGGCGTCATCGGCGAGTCGGCTCAGATCGCGTCCGCCGCCGTAACGCCAACCTTCCTCCGAGCCGGTGAAGTCCATCTCCACCTGGTCGAACGCGGCGACGATCTCCTTGGCCTGCCGCCTGACGGCGAACGCGTGCAGCGCGGCGTTGATCGTGGCGACCTTGGTGTCGGTGCCCAGCACCTCGCGCGCCGACTCCAGCCATTCGTCGTTCACATCGACCGTGATGCGCGTCATGCGCCCGACCGTACACCAGGAAGCGTCGGCACCCGACACCAAAATCACTTGAAGCTGGTGCCTCAGCCGGTCGTCGAGCCACGCCAGGCGGCGGTGCCGGCCGGCTGCGCGTTCAGCTCGGCCCAGGAGGGCCCTCGGTCGCGGGCCTCGCGGTACGCCGGCTGTGCCGGGAACCGCCCGGCGTCTGCGGCGGCCCGCCAGCCGCGCTCCGCGTCCTGCTGGAATCGGTCATTCGGTTCGTGAGGCATGACCACTACCGTCCCAGAGAAACTTGTCCATGTATGGAAATGAATATGACGCAGGGGCGATGCCTTCGGTTCCGTGCGGCGCCGGAACTCCTGCGGCCGGTGGCGGGACCAGGAATCGGCGTCCGTCGCTGACGTGCCGACCCTCTACCCGGCTGCCGCACGTCTCAACCGCGCCGCGATCGGCGAATTCCGCGGGCACGGGCGCGGCGTGCGGGCGTACCATGATCACGTGCTCGACCGGCGGGTCTTCCTCCATCTGGCGACCTGGTTGGGACAGTGGCCGGCGGGCCCCGGACTGCACGTGGTCAGGTCGTACCGCCGCGCCCGTCCGGCCTGGGACGGGCGGCTGCGCCCGGCGATCGCGGTGACCGCAGACGGCAGTACCGTTCTCTCGGTGTCCGCCGACCGGGTGGAGGCGGTCCGGGCGCTGGTGCGCGACCGGCCGGTCGGCGAGTGGCTGCCCGCCCTGCCGGACGCGGTCGGCACGCCGGAATTCGTCGCGCACACCTCGGTCTTGCGCTGGTGCACCCGCCCGGCGCCGCTGCCCGAGGTGGGGGAGTGGGTGCCGCCCACGCTGCCCGGGCTGCCGCCGTGGCTGCGGCTGTTCGACCGGGAGGTGCTCGTGGTCCGGGGCGCCGACGGCGCGTACCGGGCCGGCGTGGGGATCAAGCGGCACGACGCGTACGGGCACGAACTCGCGGTGGGCACGGTGCCGGCGGCGCGCGGGCGCGGCCTGGCCCGGCGGCTGGTCGCGCAGGCGGCCCGCCGGGTGCTGGACGAGGGGGCGATACCCACCTACCTGCACGACCCGGGCAACGCGGCGTCCGGGCGGGTGGCCGAGGCGGCCGGGTTCCCGGACCGGGGCTTCACTGGGTTCGGCGTCTTCCCCCGCTGACCCGCCCCGCCGGCCGTGTCTGGCGCGGACCGTGGATCCCGGGCCGGATCCACGGTCCGCAGCTCTCTCCCCAGGCCCGACATCGGTAACGCTATGTGTCAGTTCCTGTCGGGAGCAAGGGGTGCGTTGCTGTCCGGTTACGGACTCTCACCTGCGGAATCGCTTGCCGTCGCGTCGGCGGGATCAGTGACGCAGCGTGTGGATCAGGGTGAGCGCCTGTCGGGTGACCGGCCGCAGCACGCGCAGCCGGGACAGCCCCACCAGCCGGTCCACGAGCGGCACCACGCCGTCGATGAGCTGCCGGGTCTTGACCTGCCCCTCCGAGCGGTCGTGCACCCAGTAGAGCACCACACCCATGTAGCCGAGCCAGAGCAGCTCGGGCAGAGCCTCGCGCAGCTCCTCGTCGAGCTTGACGGTGGACCCGGTCAGCGCCTCGCGGAACAGCGCGATGGACATGTCCCGGGGCGCCGACGACTCGGCGGAGAACGGGCTGAGCGGTGAGGTCGGCTCGGCCGCCGTCTTGAAGAAGGCGCCCGCGAACGCGTGGTACGGGCTCAGCACGTCGACGCCCGCGTGCAGCACCCCGGCCAGTCGCGGGCCGAAGTCCCGCTCCCGGGCGAGCACCGGCGCGGCCGCCTCCCGGTGCTCGCGCTGGGTGCCCGCGTAGAACTCCTGGACCAGGTGCTCCTTGGAGCCGAAGTAGTAGTAGGCGTTGCCCACCGCCACGCCCGCCTCCTGGGCGACCGCGCGCATCGTCGTCCGCGCGTAGCCGCGCTCGCGGAACAGCCGCATCGCGGTGTCGAGGATCAGCTGGCGGGTCTGCTCACCCCGGGCCGTCGACCCCTGCCCACCCGCAGCGGTCGTCGGCGCACTCTGCTCGGTCATCGTCGTCACCGTATCCCGGTTCCCGGATCCGTTCGCGGACCGCGGAGGCCGCCGCCACCACCCGCCGGGCCAGCGGCAGCAGGTGCGGGCGGGCCAGCCGCTCGGCCGTGCCGCGATGCTCGGCGAGCGCCCAGAGGCAGGCGAACCAGGCGCCGTCGCCGCGGTAGACCGCACCGGTGTCGGCCACCACCGTCAGGTCGCGCAGGGTGGCGTCGTGGTCCAGCCCGGGGAAGCGCCGCCGGGCCTCGGGCGATCCGGCCGGCACGAACTCCAGCGGTACGAGCTGGGCGCGGGAGGCGAGCCAGCGCCGGGCGGCCCGGCACATCGGGCAGTCCCCGTCGAACAGGACGGTGAACCCGCGGATCCCACCGGCCCCGTGCCCGGTGGGATCCTGTTGGTGCCCGCCCGCGGCGGACGTCACCGGGCCGGCGGGTTCGGGCCCGCCGCCGGTACGGGCCCACCCTGCGGCGGGAGCATCCTGACCGGCGGCAGCGGCGGGTGGGTGGCCTGCTGGCGCAGGCGGTCGCGCCGGTAGCGGCCGAGCGCGAAGACGTTGAAGAAGTGCAGCGCGCCCAGCACCAGCAGGACGAATCCCACCTTCATGGAGAGCTGCTCCAGCGCCTGGCTGGTGTCGCCGACCGGATCGGACTCCTTCATCGCCACCGTGACGTAGCCGAGGTTGAGCAGGTAGAAGCCGACCACCAGCAGGCTGTTGACCGCCCCGGCCAGCCGGCTGTCGGCGAACACGTCCTCCAGGAACACCAGCCCGTTGCGGGACAGCGCCCGCGCCACCCAGATGGTGAGGCCGATGCTCACCGTCAGGTAGGCCAGGTACATCCAGACCTTCACGTCCATCCCCCTAACCCTTCTTGAACGTGTTCAAATCGCTGACGCCCTGAGCGTACGACAGATTTTGAACGTGTTCAAGACAGCGGCCCGCCGCCCTTCCGGGCAGCGGGCCGCGTGGGGTGCGGTCAGGCGGTCAGGCCGAGCGCGTCGGCGGCGGCACGGCCGTTGGCGTGGCTGGCGCCGTGGGTGGCGACGAACGCGCGCGCGCCCGCCGGTCGCCACGCGCCCGGCCAGCCCATCTCGACCACAGTCACCTGATGCGTGGCGGCCAGCGCCTCGACCAGCTCGCGCGCGCCGGGCAGCCGGTGCAGGTGCCGCCCGACCAGCACGACCGGCCGGTCCCCGGCGAGCCGCCGCAACTGCTCCGGGCCGGTCTCGCCCGCCACCGCGCGAGCCTGCTCGACCCCGGCGGCCAGGTGCGGGCCGAGCCCCCACGGCACCCGCCCCTCGGCGACGGTGGAGGGGGCGTGCACCTGCACCACCAGGGGCGCGGTGTCGCGGACGAGGTCGCCCTCCACGCGTACCGCTCGCAGCGCGGCGGCGTAGCCGAGTCCGTCGACGGCTGGGGGCGGGGCGTCGGCGGGACCGGAGGCGGCCGCGAGCGCGGCGGTGCGGCCGGCCGCCTCCTCGACCCGCTCCCGAGCCAGCCGGCCGTCGGCGACGGCCGCGACGATCTCGGCGGCGACCGACTCGACCAGCTCGGCGTCGACCCGGGCACCGATGCACAGCAGGTCCGCACCGGCGGCCAGGGCCCGGACCGCGCCCGCGCCGACGCCGCCGGCGGCGAGCACCGCGCCCTTCATCTCCAGCGCGTCGGTGATGATCGCCCCGGTGAACCCGTACTCGACGCGCAGCAGGTCGTGCAGGACCGCGCGGCTGAACGTGGCCGGGCCGTCGCCGGTCAGGGCCGGCACCCGGATGTGCGCGCTCATCACCGCGCGGACGCCCGCGTCGACGACAGCGGCGAACGGCGGCAGGTCACGCTCCCGCAGGACGGCCGGCGGCACGTCGACGGTGGGCAGTTCGTGGTGGGAGTCGGCGACGGTCGCGCCGTGCCCGGGGAAGTGCTTGGCGCAGGCCGCCACCCCGGTCGACTGGAGACCGGCGACGGCGGCGGCCGAGTGCACGGCGACCCGCTTCGGGTCCGCCCCGAACGAGCGGGTGCCGATCACCGGGTTCTCGTCGGCGGTGTTCACGTCGACGGTGGGCGCCAGGTCGACCGTGACGCCGAGCGCGGCCAGTTCCGCGCCGATCGCCGCGTACACCCGGCGGGTGAGGTCGGGGTCGTCCACCGCGCCGAGCGCGGCGTTCCCGGGGTACGGGCTGCCGGTGGCGTGCGCCAGCCGGGTGACGTCGCCGCCCTCCTCGTCGATCGCGACGATCACGTCGGGGCGGCCGGCGCGCAGCGCCGCCGTGGACGCCGCCACCTGTGCCGGGTCGTGGATGTTGGTGCCGAACAGGGTGTGCCCGGCGAGCCCGTCGGCGAGCAGGTCGACCGCCCAGTCCGGCGGGACCGGGCCCGGGTACGCGGCCAGCAGCGTGCCCAGCGCGAGCCGGCGCAGTCCTGGATCCAGACCCACGAGTGTCCCCTTTCCCTGCCGGGTCGTCCGACCTCTGCGGGTAGGGGTGGCCGATACGCTAACGGGCACCCCTCGGCAGGCGTTTTGTGGTTAGAAAACTTTACTGAAAATTGAGGACGACGGCATGAGTGCGACCCGGCTGCCCGGCACCCCCCGACTCCTGCGGGCGCTCAACGATCGTGCGGCGCTGGAGCTGCTGCTCGAACGCGGCCCCCTGACCCGGGCCCGGATCGGTGAGCTGACCGGGCTGTCCAAGGTCACCGCGTCCCAGCTCGTCGAGCGGCTTGAGGAGCGCGGCCTGGTCGCCCGGGTCGGCGAGCAGGCCGGCGGGCGGGGCCCGAACGCGCAGCTCTACGCCGTCCGGCCGAGCAGCGCGTACGTGGTCGGCGTGGAGGTGGGCGCGGAGCGGGTGGTGGCGGCCTGTGCCGACATCACCGGCACGGTGGCCGGGCGGATCGAGCAGTCCACCAAGGACACCGACGACCCGGTCGGCGTGGTGCACAACGCGGTGGTCCAGGCGGCCGGCAGCGCCGGGGCGGAGCTGTCCGCCGTCCGGCGCGTCGTGCTCGGCACCCCCGGCCTGGTCGACCCGCAGACCGGCGACATCACCTTCGCGTTCAACCTGCCGCGCTGGCACAGCGGCCTGCTCGCCGCCCTGCGCGAGGACCTGGACACCCCCGTCGTGTTCGAGAACGACGTGAACCTCGCGGCGGTGGCCGAGGCGCAGTCCGGCGCGGCCCGTGGCACCGCCGACTTCGTGCTGGTCTGGGTGGACGCGGGCGTGGGCCTGGCGATCATGCTGGGCGGGCGGCTGCACCACGGCAGCAGCGGCGCGGCGGGCGAGATCGGCTACCTGCCGGTGCCCGGCGCGCCCATCCCGCGCGACGTGTCCAAGCGGGCCAAACCGGCGTTCCAGCAGCTCGCCGGTGCCGACGCGGTGCGCGCGGTGGCCGCCGAGCACGGCTTCGCCAGCACGGAGGCGGCCGAGCGGGGCGTCGCGGCGGCCCGAGCCGCCGAGGTGGTACGCGCTGCCATCGCCGCCGGCACCGCCGGTGGTCCGATGCTCGACGAGCTGGCCCGGCGGCTGGCACTGGGTGTGGCGAGCACCTGCGTGGTGCTGGACCCGCCGCTCGTGGTGCTCGCCGGCGCGGTCGGGCAGGCGGGCGGGGCGGCGCTGGCCGAACGGGTGCAGCACGAGGTCGCCGCGATCACGCTCGTGCGGCCCCGGGTGGTGACCACCGGCCTGACCGAGGAGCCGATCCTGCGCGGCGCGCTGCGGACCGCGCTGGACGCCGTACGCGACGAGGTGTTCGGCTCGACGGTCGGCTGACCGCGTCGTGGACCCTGGCGCCATGTGAAGGAATCCTTCATCATGGCGTCAGGGTTTGCAAGGAGTCGCCGGGGCTTGCGGTCAGATCAGGTCGCGGCGGCGGAACACGGTGAACGCCGCGGCCACCAGCGCGCCGGTGAGCCCGAGCAGCACCACCAGGCCCGACGTCCACGTCAACGTGTACGAGCCGTCGCAGTAGCCGGAAATCCCGGGGCCGCAGGCGTTGTTGTCCCACAGCCGCACCTCACCGGACAGCCACGCCGCCAGATAGCTGGACAGCATGAACCGGTCCGGCCGGCCGACCTCCAGCATCTGGAACACCAGCCGCGCGCCCAACTCCCACACCACCACGTACGCGGCCACCGTGCCGAGCGCCGCCGACGTGTGCCGGCCCAGCGTGGCGACGGCGAACCCGAGCGCCGCGGCGAGCAGCACCAGCATCAGCCCGCGTACCCAGATCGCGCCCAGCGACGGCCAGAAGTCGCCGCCGGTCCGCCCGACCAGGCCGGACGCCTGGCCGATCAACCAGAACGCCCCGAGGTACGCCGCCGACGCCAGCACCGACAGGCCGAGCAGGCCACCCAGCAGGGTGCCCAGCTTCGCGGCGAGCACCGCCGGCCGCCGGGGCCGCCACAGCAGCAGGTTGACCACGCCACCCGAGTTGAGGTCGGCCCCGATGTAGGAGGCGCCGACCAGGAACCCGAACAGCGTCAGGAACGCGATCAGGAAGTAGAGCAGCGGCTCGGCCTCCTTGGCGAAGACGAACACGCCGCTGAGGTAGTCGGCCGCGCTCGGCAGCTCCTCGATCTGGGCCGGGTCGATCTGGGCGCAGTCGCGCGGCAGGTAGTCGTTCTCGCCCGGCGGGAGCGAGCCCTCGCGGATCCGCAGGCAGCGGTCGTACGTCATCTCCATCTGGCGCACGTTCTCCGCCGCCTGCGCCTGCGCCCGGCTCAGCTCCGCCGGGCTCGGCCGGTGCGAACCGGCGAGCGTGGTCACCACCGTCACCGCGAAGGCGGCAGCCAGCAGCACCACCATGAGCTGCACGAAGCGCCGGGCGGCCAGCCGCTCCAACTCGGCACGGACCAGGTTCACGCGTCCACCTCCCGGCTCTCCCGGACGTCGAGATCGATCACTCCGTCGCTCGGCGGTGCGCCGTCGACCTGCCGCGGCACCGCCACGTGCTCGTGGCCGCCGGTCAGCTCCAGGAAGACGCTCTCCAGGTCCGGCCGGAGCGGGACCAGCTCGCGTACCCACACGCCCTGCTCGCCGAGCGTCCGGCTGATCGTCTCCGGATCCTCCACACCGGTCACCACCAGGTGGTCCGGCGCGACCGCCACCGACAGGCCGGCCCGCCCCAGCAACTGCCCGGCCTGCTCCGGGTCGGCCACCCGGACCCGCCACTGGTGCTGGTCGAAGCCCGCCAGCACCTCCTCCACCGGCCCGTACGCGACCCGCCGGCCCCGGCTCACGATCGTCACGTGGTCACAGATCAACTGGATCTCGGCGAGGATGTGACTGGACAGCAGCACCGTCACCCCGGCCTCGGCCAGCGACCGGGTCAGGTCGCGCATCTCCCGGATGCCGGCCGGGTCCAGGCCGTTCGCCGGTTCGTCGAGGATCAGCAGCTCCGGGTTCTTCAGCAGGGCCGACGCGACCGCCAGCCGCTGCTTCATGCCCAGCGAGTAGCCCTTGACCCGCTCGTCGCCCCGATCGCGCAGCCCGACCTGCTCCAGCACCTCGTCCACCCGGGCGGTCGGCACACCCCCGGCCAGGGCCAGCAGCCGCAGCGTCCGGTGCGCGGTGAAGTTCGCGAAGAACTGCGGGCTCTCCACGATCGCGCCGACCCGGCCGGCCACGTCCGGCAGGTGCTCGGGGGAGTCGGCGCCCAGCACGCGCATCCGCCCGGCGTCCGGCCGGACCAGCCCCAGCAGCGCACGCAGGGTGGTGGTCTTCCCGGACCCGTTCGGCCCCAGGAAGCCGTGCACCTGGCCCGCCTCGACCAGCATGTCGAAGCCGTCGACGGCGACCCGGCGCCCGTGTCGCAGCGTGTGGAACGTCTTGCGGAGGCCGGCGATCTCGATGACCGCGCTCATCCGCGCGCCTCCCGGCAACGGTCGGGCATGGGTGTCCTTCCGGAAGCGGTGACCAACGACACGGTGCCTCACCCTATGGCGGCGGCGCCGCCCGTGGGGGGCGCCGGGCCGGGTGCGTGATTGGATGGGGCGGTGACTGGTGACCTGATCCCCGGCGCCCCGGGCGCCCCCGCCCCCTCGACCGTGGACGCGGATCTGGTGGTCAGCCTCGACGGGGTCGGCGTCAAACGCTCCGGCACGGCGCTGGTGCACGACGTCGACTGGCGGGTCGAGCTGGACGAACGGTGGGTGGTGCTCGGGCCGAACGGCGCGGGCAAGACCACGCTGCTCAACCTGGCCGCCGGCCGGCTGCACCCGACAAGCGGCGTCGCGCACGTGCTCGGCGAGCGCATCGGCCGTACCGACGTCAACGAGCTGCGAACCCGCATCGGCCTGTCCACCGCGACGCTCGCCGAGCGGATCCCCGCCGACGAGCGGGTCGTCGACGTGGTGGTGACCGCCGCCTGGTCGGTGGTCGGCCGCTGGCGGGAGGGTTACGACCGCACCGACGAGGCGCGCGCCGCCGCGCTGCTGCGCCAGCTCGGCGTCGGCCACCTCAGCGACCGCACGTACGGCACGCTGTCCGAGGGGGAGCGCAAGCGCGTCCAGATCGCCCGCGCCCTGATGACCGACCCGGAGCTGCTGCTGCTCGACGAGCCCGCCGCCGGGCTCGACCTGGGCGGGCGTGAGGACCTGGTGGCCCGGCTGGCCGAGCTGGCGTACGACCCGGACGCGCCGGCCATGGTGCTCGTCACCCACCACGTCGAGGAGATCCCGCCGGGCTTCACCCACGCGCTGCTGCTGCGCGAGGGCGGCGTGGTGGCGCAGGGCCTGCTCGCCGACGTGCTCACCGCCGACAACCTGTCGAAGGCGTTCGGCCTGCCGCTGGTGGTGACGCGGTCCGGTGACCGCTGGGCCGCCCGCGCCGCCTGAGCGACGGGACGACACCGTGCGGCAGACCCGGATCGCCGTCGTCGGCAGCGCCAACATGGACCTGGTCGGCATCGGCGCCGCGCTGCCCCGGCCCGGTGAGACGGTGCTGGGCGACGACTTCGTCATGCTGCCCGGCGGCAAGGGCGCCAACCAGGCGGTCGCCGCCGTACGCGCCGGCGCGTCCTGCGTCTTCCTCGGCGCGATCGGCTCGGACTCGTTCGGCGTCACGCTGCGGGCCCGGATGACGGCGGCCGGCGTGGACACCGGCCACCTGCGGGTGGTCTACGGCCCGTCCGGCGTAGCGCTGGTGATGGTGGGCGGCGCGGGGGAGAACGCCATCCTGGTCACCCCCGGGGCGAACGCCGCGTTCACGTCGCCGACCGCGGACGAGCTTTCCGCCGTACGCGATGCGGATGTGTTGGTCGCGCAGCTGGAGGTGCCGGTCGAGACGGTGACCGAGGCGGCGCTGGCGGCCCGGTCGGCGGGCACCCGGGTGGTGCTCAACGCCGCGCCGGCCCGGTCGGTGCCGGCCGAGCTGCTGGCGGCCACCGACCTGCTCGTGGTGAACGAGCCGGAGGCGCAGGCGCTGACCGGCCGCGGCCGGGACGAACCGGCGGCGCTGCTCGACCTGGTGCCCCGGGCGGTGCTCACGCTCGGCGGCGACGGCGCCTGGTACGTCGACCGGGAGCGGCCGCCGACGCACGTGCCCGCGGTGCCGGTGGACGTGGTCGACTCGACCGCCGCCGGGGACGCGTTCACCGCGGCGCTCGCCGTGGCCTGGGGCGAGGGGCGGGATCTGGCCGACGCGGTGCGCTGGGCGGCGGCCGCCGGTGCGGCGTGCGTGCGCAAGCTCGGCGCGTCGGTGGCGCTGCCGCACCGCGCGGAGATCGACGAGCTGTTCCCCGGCGGTTAAGAAGGGTCCCTTTCCCTACCGGAGGCGTTAAGAGGGGGCCCTTCCTTACACCTCGTCGGTGAGGCGCTCGCCGCGTCGGCGCAGCATGCCGAGCCCGGGGATGCCGGCGACCGCGAGCTTGAGGTCGCGTGTGACGTCCAGCAGGTCGTGCAGGTCCGGGCCGACCCGGTCCAGCGTGGCCAGGATCGGCAGCACGTCCGAGGTGAGGTGGTCCTTGAGCTTCGGCAACTCGTCCACGAGCCGGATCGCGGCGGTCACCTCCTCCGGGCTGAGCTGCTCCACGAAACGGGCCGCCATCGGCGCGGCCCGGCGCAGCGTCGCCTCGTACGCCCCGAGCAGCTCGGTCGCGACGCCCGTCGCCTTCTCGGCGGTCGCCAGCGTGCCCGCCGCCCGCGTGGTCACCGTCTCCGCCTCGGTCACCACACCGGCCGCCGCCCGGGCCACCCGGTCGGCCTCGCCGACCACAGTGGCCGCCGCCTCGGAGACCCGCTGCGCCTCGCCGACCACCACAGTCGCCGCGGCGGCCACCTCGGTCGCCGTGTCGATCGCCGCAGTAGCGGCGGCGCTGATCACCGCCACCTCGCGGACCGCCATCTCCGCGTCGGTGAGCACCCGGTCGGTGCGGTCGAGCGTGCCCTCGATCCGGTCCACCACCCCGTCGATCCGCCGGACCAGCGCCTCCACCTGGTCGAGGACGGCGAAGGCGCGAGCGGGTACCGAGGCCACCGTGGCGGCCGAGCCGAGCGCCTGGTCCACTGCGGTACGGGTGAGGCCGAGCAGGGCGCCGGGCCGGGGAAGAGGGATCGCCATGGCATCCAGTGTGCGGCGTCGCGGCCAGTGCCGCCGGATGAGGTGGCCGCCGCGCGCCGGGCCGGCTCACCGCAGGTCGCCCTGCTCGACGGCCCGCTGCACGGCCCGGTAGATCTGCCCGAACCGCAGCGCGTCCGGTGTGCGGACCAGCATCGTCTCCCGGCCGTGGTGCTGCACCCACAGCTCGTGCACCCGGTTGCCGCGCTCGTAGGAGCGGTCCAGCCAGCCGAGCGGCACCTCCAGGAACGGGGTGAGCGCCAGCCCGGCCACCACGAACGCGGCCAGGATGATCAGGGCGAGCTTCCACTCGCCGCGGTCCTGCGCGGACCAGGCCAGCGAGAGCACGCAGACCACCGCGACCAGTGGCGGCAGCGACAGCAGCAGGACCAGCACGCCGCGGCCCAGCACCCGCCCCCGGACGGCGAGTGTGGTGGTGCCGCGCGCGTGCCAGACGTACGTGACGTCGGCGAGCGCGACGACCTGGCCGCCCGCGTGGATCGCCTCCGAGGTGACCTGCACGGCGTCGTCCCGGTAATAGAGGACCATGAATCAGCCTAACCGCGCGGGGCGGCGTCGGCGATCGTGCGCCGGTAGGGTGGCCGGCATGACGGACCGGAGCGGGGCCGGAACCGGCGGTGACGAGCAGGCGCGCAACGTCGAGGTGGTCCGGCGTTACCTGCGCACCTTCGTCACGAAGGACCTGACCGAACTGGCCGACGTGGTCGACGAGGACGTGGAGATCTACGGCTCCGGCAGCGCGGTACGCGGCCGGCGCTACCCCGAGGCCGCCGTCTCCTCACCCGGCCTCACAGTGCTCGACCAGGACATCCGGGAGATCTTCGCGGCCGGGGACCGGGTGGTGGTGTCGCTGGCGCAGACGTACCGGCGGGACGAGACCGGGGCGACGGCGGTGCAGGGCGCCTGCAAGATGTACCGCCTGGCCGGCGGCCGGATCGTGCAGTTCTGGGGCGAGCAGGACACCTACGGCCTGTTGCGCGGGCTCGGCCTGCTGCCGGACGAGCCGATCACGTTCTGACCGGTCGCGGGGCGACCCGGCCGGGGTGCCGGACGGGCCGGCGCGGACGACAGGGCCTCCATGGCCCGCTGCACCGCCCGGTAGACCTGGCCGAAACGCATCGCGTCGCGGGTGTGCAGCAGCCGCACCGGCCGGCCCCGCCATTGCGCCCACATCTCCATCTCCCGGCTGCCCCGGGCGTAGGAGCGGTCCAGGTGTTCGAAGAGGAAGTCCGCGAGCGGCCCGACCGCGAGGCCGGCCAGCACCGAGGCCCCGACGATGGCGATGGTGACCACCGCCGAGCGCTGGAGCCAGACGGCCAGCGCGATGCCCAGCACGGCGGTCACCAGCGGCCCGGCGAGCGCGGCCCCGATCGCGCCGCGTCCGGCGAGCACCCGCCAGGAGCGGTCGCCCCGCCGGTGCCACACGCTGGTCAGCTCGGTCAGCGGGTAGCTGTGCCCGTCCACCCGTACCGCGGTGGAGGTGACCTGGACGGAGTGGTCGTCGTAGTAGGTGATCATGGCCTTACTCCCGGTGGTCGGGGCGGCGGCGACTCCGGCGGCGACCTGGGGAGTCGCCGACACCACACTGTCTACCCCAACGAGGCGAGTCGTAAGGTTGGCACGCGACTTCGACGAGGAAGTGAGGGCAGCGTGGGCGAGTTCGTCAGGCTGGAAGTGAAGGACGGCGTCGGCACCATCCGGCTGGAGCGGCCGCCGATGAACGCGCTCAACACCCAGGTGCAGGAGGAGTTGCGCGCCGCCGCGTCGGCGGCCACCGCCGATGCCGAGGTCCGCGCCGTGATCGTGTACGGCGGCGAGAAGGTCTTCGCGGCCGGTGCGGACATCAAGGAGATGGCCGACATGTCCTACGTGGACATGGCGGAGCGCGCGGCCGACCTGTCCAGCGCGCTCGGCGCGATCGCCCGCATCCCCAAGCCGGTCGTCGCCGCGATCACCGGGTACGCGCTCGGCGGCGGCTGCGAGCTGGCGCTGGCGTGCGACTGGCGGATCGTCGCCGAGGACGCCAAGCTCGGCCAGCCGGAGATCAAGCTCGGCATCATTCCGGGTGCCGGTGGCACCCAGCGGCTGGCCCGTCTGGTCGGCCCGGCCCGCGCCAAGGATCTGATCATGACCGGGCGGATGGTGGACGCCGCCGAGGCGCTGCGGATCGGTCTGGCCGACCGGGTGGTCCCGGCCGGCGAGGTCTACGACGCCGCGGTGGCGTACGTGAAGCCGTTCCTGACCGGGCCGGTGCAGGCGCTGCGCGCGGCGAAGGTGGCTGTCGACGGCGGTCTGGACATGGACCTCACCTCCGGCCTGGCCTGGGAGAGCCAGCTCTTCGCGGCGCTGTTCGCCACCGACGACCGGCGCGAGGGCATGGCCGCGTTCGTGGAGAAGCGCAAGCCGGGCTTTACCGGCCGCTGACGCGAGGGCTGTTCACATCCGCTGTACCGGCCAGTAGCGTGACCCCGGTCGGTCGACGAAGGGGAATGGCATGACGGAGCGGATCGAGGGCCACGGGGGCGATCTGGCACTCGCGGCACTACGCGCGCACGGCGTACGGGAGATGTTCACGCTCTCCGGCGGGCACGTCTTCCCGCTCTATGACGCCGCGCACAAGGAGGGCTTCCCCCTCTACGACGTGCGGCACGAGCAGTCCGCCGTGTTCGCCGCCGAGGCGGTGGCCAAGCTCCAGCGCCGCCCGGGCCTGGCCGTGCTCACCGCCGGCCCCGGCGTCACCAACGGGATCTCCGGCCTGACCAGCGCGTTCTTCAACGCCTCGCCGGTGCTGGTGCTCGGTGGGCGGGCGCCGCAGTTCCGCTGGGGCTCGGGCAGCCTCCAGGAGATGGACCACCTGCCGCTCGTCGCGCCGGTGACCAAGCACGCCGAGACGGTGTTCAGCGCCGACGACATCCCGCGCGCGGTGTCGGCGGCGCTGACCACCGCGCTCACCCCGCACCGCGGCCCGGTCTTCCTGGACTTCCCGCTGGAGGCGGTCTTCTCCGTCGGTGACGCCGGCCTGCCGGCGGTCACGCCGCCGGCGCCGATCGAGCCGGATCCGGACGAGGTGGCGAAGGCGGCCGGGCTGATCGCGGGCGCGTCCCGGCCGGTGATCATCGCCGGCTCCGACGTGTACGCGGGCGACGCCGTCGAGGCGCTGCGCGCCGCCGCCGAGTCGTTGCGGGTGCCGGTGTTCACAAACGGCATGGGCCGGGGCGCGCTGCCGCCGGAGCATCCGCTCGCCTTCGCCAAGGCCCGCCGGGTCGCGCTCAAGGGCGCCGACGTGGTCGTGGTGATCGGCACCCCGCTGGACTTCCGGCTCTCCTTCGGCGACTTCGGCGACGCGCAGGTGGTGCACGTCGTGGACGCGCCCAGCCAGCGTGCCGGGCATGTGCAGCCGGCCGCCGCGCCGGCCGGTGACCTGCGGCTGATCCTCGGCGCGTTCGCCGACCACGCCGGTGACCGGGCCGACCACGCCGACTGGATCGCCGAGCTGAGGACCGCCGAGGACGCGGCGAAGGCCCGCGACGCGGAGGAGATGGCGGCCGAGAGCGACCCGATCCGGCCCGCCCGGATCTACGGCGAGCTGCGCAAGGTGCTCGCCCCGGACGCCGTCACCATCGGCGACGGCGGTGACTTCGTGTCGTACGCCGGGAGGTACCTGGAGCCGGCCCAGCCCGGCACGTGGCTCGACCCCGGCCCGTACGGGTGCCTCGGCACCGGCATGGGCTATGCGATGGGCGCCCGGGTCAGCCACCCGGACCGGCAGATCTGCGTGCTGATGGGCGACGGCGCGGCCGGCTTCTCGCTGATGGACGTGGAGTCGCTGGTCCGGCAGAAGCTGCCGGTGGTGATCGTGGTCGGCAACAACGGGATCTGGGGGCTGGAGAAGCACCCGATGCGGGCGATGTACGGCTACGACGTGGCCGCCGACCTCCAGCCCGGCCTGCGCTACGACAAGGTGGTCGAGGCGCTCGGCGGCGCGGGCGAGACGGTGGAGAAGGCCACCGACCTCGGGCCCGCGCTGGGGCGCGCGTTCGACTCGGGCGTGCCGTACCTGGTGAACGTGCTGACCGACCCCGCGGACGCGTACCCCCGTTCGTCGAACCTGGCCTGAGCACGGCGCGTGCGGGCCGTCCGCCGGGTGACCGGCGGGCGGCCCGCGGCGCGTCTCAGACCTCCGGGCGGTCCCGGTCTTCGGGGCGGTCGCGCAGCTCCCCCTCGCGGCGGCGCAGGTCTTCCTCCCACAGACGCAGGCGTTCCTGGTCCTCGCGGTGGGAGCGCTCGTCGAGCGAGGCGAGGAACTCCGGGTCGTCGTCCGGTGCGAGCGGGCGGCGGGCCGGAGCGGCGGGACGTGCCGTGCCGGTGACACCGGCGGTCCCGGCCGGGCGCTCGCGGCCCACGAGGAACCAGGCGATCGAGCCGACCAGCGGGAAGAAGAGAATGATCAGCACCCAGATCATCCGGGGCAGCGCCCTGACCTTCTCCTCGTCGGCGGAGAGGCAGCTGATCAGCGCGCACACGGCGAGGACGATCTGGACCAGGAAGAGCAGCACGTAGAGGCGGGCCATGCCTCATGATGGCGCACGCGCGCTCGTCAGCGCACCCCGCCGAGCACGTGCGCCACGCCGAGTACCGCCAGTCCGGCCGCGCCGAGCGCGGTCAGCGGCACCGACCAGCTGTCGAACCGGCGCGGCCCGGTGCCGGTGGCCCGGTGCCACGTCACCACCAGCACGGCGAGCCAGACCACCACCGCGAGCCCGGCCGTCGCCGCGTCCGCGGCCCGGCCGCCGAACGCCGGCCGGAGCTGGAGCAGCAGCACCGCGGTGAACGTGAGCAGCGTCCGCCGCCAGGCCAGCCGGGTGCGCTCGGGTTGCAGGCCGGGGTCACGGGTCACCGCGCGCCGCCCAGCAGCACGGCGGCCACCAGCAGCAGCGCGCCGACCGCGACGACGAGCGCGAGGACGGCCGGGAATCGGGACGCGGGCAACTCCTCGTTCAGCCGCATGGCGCGTTCGGTGCGCGCCCAGTGGTCGACCGCCCGGATCGCGACGGCGGCGCCGAGCAGCAGCAGCCCGACCGCGAGGCCCTCACGCAGGTGGGCCAGGCGCAGCGGCGGGAGGAACTGCGCCGCGGCCAGCCCGCCCGCCACCAGCGCGAGACCTGTTCGCAGCCAGGCCAGGAACGTCCGTTCGTTCGCCAGTGAGAAGCGGTAGTCCGGCGGGGTGCCGACCGAACGCAGCTCACGCGGGTCGAACCAGTTCTTGATCGACTCCCACACGCTGCCGATTATCCGCTTTGCCCCGCGCCTAGCCTGGGGGGATGACCGATCTTGACGCGCGCGGGCTGCGCGACGCCTACGACAGCCAGATCCGACCGGAGCTGCCGGACCCGCTGCCGGACGGGGTAACCGTCGAGCGCGACGGTCCGTTGTTCCGGGTGCTCGGGCTCGACCACCGCGGCTTCCTGACGTACCGGACGCTCGACGGTCTGGCAGGTGCCGAGCTGGACGCGCTGATCGCCCGGCAGGTCGAGGTCTTCCGGGACCGGGGCGAGTCGGTCGAGTGGAAGGCGGCCGGTCACGACGAGCCGGCCGACCTGGGTGAACGGCTGCGCGCCGCCGGGTTCGTGCCGGAGGACCAGGAGACCGTAGTGGTCGGCCCGGTCGCTCCGCTCACCGCCGCCGTCCCGGTGCTCCCCGAGGGGGTACGCCTGCGTGAGGTCACCAGCCGGGCCGACCTGGAACGGATCGCGGCGATGGAGGAGGAGGTCTGGCACGAAGACCGCAGCCACCTGGTGATCGGCCTGCTCCGGGAGATCGAGGCGGATCCGCAGTCGATCACGATCGTGGTGGCGGAGGCGGGCGAGATGGTGATCAGCGCCGGTTGGATCCGCTACCAGCGCGGGACCGGCTTCGCCAGCCTCTGGGGCGGCTCGACGCTGCCGCAGTGGCGCAGGAAGGGCGTCTACCGGGCGCTCGTGGCCCACCGGGCGCGGCTGGCCCAGCAGCGCGGCAAGACGTTGCTGCAGGTGGACTGCTCGCCGGACAGCCGCCCCATCCTGGAGCGGCTCGGGCTCGTTGCGGTCACCACCGCCACGGCCTACGTCTACACTCCGTGATCATGGAACGGTTGACGGCTGACGAACGGCTCACCCTGAAGACCGGCGCGTTCGGTGCCGTGTTCCTGGTCTCCAACGCCGTGCCCGGGGTGCTGGCCATGGTGCGGGAGAGCTTCGCCGCCTCCGGCGCGCTCGCCGAGGTGGGGGGCGTGGTGAAGGAGGCGCTGACCACCGGGCCGCTGCCGCAGCTCCCCCGGGACTCGGCCCTGGAGGTCGAGTCGGTGGTGCTGCCCGCGCTGGGCCGCTCGGTGGCGATCCTGTCCGCGAAGTCGTCGGGCGACGTCGAGACGTACCGGTCGGTGGTGCTGGCCGCGGCGGAGCGGGTGGCGCAGGCGCACCGGGGGATCGAGCCGGCCGAGGCGGCGGCCATCGAGAAGATCCGGCGTGCGCTTGCCGAGCCGGCGTGACGGTGGTGAGTTGGGTCACTCCGGGCCGCCGGGGCGACCATGCTACTTGCGGGTAACATTGCCTCGTGGGGAAGTGCACAGCAGCCCGCGGTTGACCCACGTTGCGTCACGCGGGAGGCTGCGCCCGTGACCGGGCGAGTGATCGCTACACCAAACAGGAGGGTCGTCGAAGCGCGATGAACATCGTCGTACTCGTCAAGCAGGTGCCCGATTCGGGCGCGGACCGCAACCTGCGTTCTGACGACAACACCGTCGACCGCGGTTCGGCGAACAACGTCATCAACGAGATGGACGAGTACGCCATCGAAGAGGCGTTGAAGATCAAGGAGGCGCACGGCGGCGAGGTCACCATCCTGACCATGGGTCCGGACCGGGCGACCGAGTCGATCCGCAAGGCGCTCTCCATGGGCCCGGACAAGGCCGTCCACGTGGTGGACGACGCCCTGCACGGCTCCTGCGCGGTGGCCACCTCGAAGGTGCTCGCCGCCGCCCTCGGGCAGCTGGGCGCCGACCTGGTCATCTGCGGCGCCGAGTCGACCGACGGCCGGGTCCAGGTCATGCCGCACATGATCGCCGAGCGGCTGGGCGTGGCCGCCCTGACCGGCGCGCGCAAGCTCACCGTCGACGGGTCCGCCCTGACCGTCGAGCGGCAGACCGAGGAGGGCTACGAGGTGGTCACCGCCTCGACCCCGGCCGTGGTCTCCGTCTGGGACACCATCAACGAGCCGCGCTACCCGTCCTTCAAGGGCATCATGGCCGCCAAGAAGAAGCCGGTGCAGACGCTCTCCCTGGGCGACCTGGGCGTGGCCCCGGCCGAGGTGGGCTTCGACGGTGCCACCAGCGCCGTGGTGGAGCACTCCAAGCGCCCGCCGCGCTCCGGCGGCGAGAAGATCACCGACGAGGGCGAGGGCGGCGTGAAGCTGGTCGAGTTCCTCGCCACCGAGAAGTTCGTGTGAGGGGTCTGGACATGTCTGAGGTTCTCGTCGTCGTCGAAGCCACCAAGGAATTCGGCGTCAAGAAGGTCACCCTCGAGATGCTCACCCTCGCCCGCGAGCTGGGCACCCCGAGTGCTGTCGTCCTCGGCGGCGCCGGTGCCGCCGAGGCGCTCAGCGCCAAGCTCGGCGAGTACGGCGCGGAGAAGATCTACGCCGCCGAGGGCGAGGAGATCGACGGCTACCTGGTGGCCCCCAAGGCGACCGTGGTCGCCGAGCTGGTCAAGCGCGTCCAGCCGGCCGCCGTGCTGCTCGCCTCCTCGCAGGAGGGCAAGGAGATCGCCGCCCGCCTGGCGGTCAAGCTGGACAACGGCATCCTGACCGACGTGGTCGGCCTGGCCGCCGACGGCACCGCCACCCAGGTCGCGTTCGCCGGCTCCACCATCGTCAAGTCCAAGGTCACCAAGGGCCTGCCGCTGGTCACCGTCCGGCCGAACTCGCTCAACCCGGCCCCGGCCGCGGCCACCCCGGCGGTCGAGCAGCTCACCGTGTCGGTCACCGACGCGGACAAGCTCGCGAAGGTCGTCGACCGGGTCGCCGAGCAGAAGGGCTCCCGCCCCGAGCTGACCGAGGCTTCGGTGGTCGTCTCCGGCGGTCGCGGTGTCGGCAACGCCGACAACTTCAAGCTGGTCGAGGAGCTGGCCGACCTGCTCGGCGGCGCGGTCGGCGCGTCCCGCGCGGCGGTCGACTCCGGCTTCTACCCGCACCAGTTCCAGGTGGGCCAGACCGGCAAGACCGTCTCCCCGCAGCTCTACGTCGCGCTGGGTATCTCCGGTGCGATCCAGCACCGGGCCGGCATGCAGACCTCGAAGACCATCGTCGCGGTGAACAAGGACGGCGAGGCGCCGATCTTCGAGCTGGCCGACTACGGCGTGGTCGGCGACCTGTTCAAGATCGTCCCGCAGGCCGCCGAGGAGATCCGCAAGCGCAAGTGAGCGCCGCGTGAAGAAAGGCCGCCGCCCGGTGCACCGGGCGGCGGCCTTTCTTCGTAGGGAGCTGATCGGCGGGCCGGGGAGCTGAGCCGGCCCGCCGATCAGCCCGTCAGGGTGCCCCTCAGCAGGCTGTCGCCGGAGTGGGCGGGCTTGTTGTCGTACTGTTCCGCGCTGACGTCGACCACGGTGTAGGTACGCAGGTCCACGTTCGGGGGGATCGGCAGGAGCGCGTCCCCTGATCCGTCGCTCAGCGTACCCACGGAGAACATCTTCATCGTGCTCGGATCGATCAGCCAGACCTCGTAGTACCCCGGAACGGTCGGGAGATTCGTCACGTGCAGATGCAATCGGTGGTCGCCGAGCACCCGGGCGTCGCCGGAGGCGTCCTTCGGCGTCGTACCGAACGCGGCGAGCGGGGCGCTGGCCAGCACCGGCGGCTGCGGATCGGCCGGCTCGCCGCCGCCGAGCACCGCGGCGGTGCCGGCCACACCGATCACCGCGGCGGCGGTGGCGGTGACCACCGTGGTCGCCCACCCAGGCCAGCGCCGGCTCCGCCGCGGACGACGTGCCACGACGGGTACGGCGGCCGGCTCCACCGGGTCGGCCGGGCGCGGCAGGCGCCGCTCCCTCAGCGCCGGCAGTTCCTCGGCGGCCCGGATCTCGGCCACGATGCCCTGCCAGATGTGCTCCGGCGGGTCGGGCAGCTCGGCCAGGCCCTGGGTGCCCGCGCCGAGCCCGGCGACGTGCTGGAGCGTCTCCATCTCGCTCCGGCAGTGGTCGCAGGTGTCCAGATGGGTGGCCTCGCCGTCAGCCGCCTCGCTCTCACCGAGCGCCAGAAAGACCAGCCGGTCGTGGTCCAGGTGCTGCACCGTCCACCTCCCATCTGCGTTTCAGGCTCTGCATGCCGCGTCTGATGTGACTCTTGACCGTGCCGAGCGGCACTCCGGTCACCGCCGCGATCTGCTGGTGTGTCAGGTCGTCGTAGAACGCCAGCTCGAGCATCCGGCGCTGTTCGTCGGGGAGCCGCGCCAGCTCGTCGGCGACCACCAGCCGGTCGACCACGGTGTCCGGGTCGGGGCCGGTGGAGGCCGGTTCCGGCAGTTGCTTCACCGTCTCGACCACCCGGGTCTCCCGGGCCGTGGCCCGGATCCGGTCGACCACCTTGCGCCGCCCGATCCCGAGCAGCCAGCCGACCAGTGAGCCTTTCGCCGGGTCGAACGTCTCCCGGCCGAGCCAGGCGGCGACGAACGTCGCCTGGGTCACGTCCTCGGCGTCGCTGCGGTTCACGAGCGTCGTGGTGGCCAGGTGCAGCACCGCTCGGCCGTACCTGTCGTACGCCTGTCGCAGGGCCGCCTCGTCGCCGTCGCGGAACCGGGTGGCGAGGTCGTCCTCACCCGGCGGTTCGGGGCCCTGCCTCGCCGCCGTCACCGGGCGGCTCGCCTTCCGTGGGGCATGCCCGACTGTAACTCCCACAGCCCTCGCCCCACTCTCCCGGTGTGTCGGTCACGACCCTCGTCACCTCTCCTTCGTCGCCGGAGCCTCCGGCGGATGCGCCCGGAGACGGGAAAAAGAAATCCGATCCGGGCGCATCCGGGGGCGACGGGGCCGGCGTAACCCGTTCTGCAAGCCAGGCCTGACGAATCAGCATCAACCACCAGGAGGCAGACAATGCAGTACGCGATGTTCCGTCGGGTCGCCGCGGGCGGCGCGGTGGCCGCCCTCACCTTCGCCGGCGTCGGCGCCGCCACCATGAGCCCGGCCTACGCCGCCTCGTCGAAGGTCTCCGTGGTCCACGGCATCCCGGACACCCCGGTCGACGTGTACGTCAACGGCGAGAAGACGCTCAACAACTTCAAGCCCGGCGACGTCGCCGGCCCGCTCACCCTGCCCGAGGGCGACTACGACATCGCCCTGACCAAGCCGGGCGAGGCGATCGACAAGGCGATCCTGAAGGTGGACGACGCCGCGGTGCCCGGCGGGGCGAACATCAGCCTCGCCGCCCACCTGAGCGCCGACGGCAACCCGCAGATCACCCCGTTCGTCAACGACGTGTCCAAGGTGGGCGCCGGCAAGGCCCGGCTGATCGTCCGGCACACCGCCGCCGCCCCGGCCGTCGACGTGCGGGCCGGCGGCACGCCGGTCTTCGAGGACCTGACCAACCCGAAGGAGGCCAAGGCGGACGTGGACGCCGGCTCGGTCGAGGCGGACGTGGTGCTCGCCGGCACCGACACCGTCGCGATCGGCCCGGCCGACCTGAACCTCAAGGAGGGCACCGCCACCATCGTCTACGCGATCGGCTCGGCCGAGGCGAAGAACCTGAGCGTGGTCGCCCAGACCATCAGCGGTCTGCACTCGGCGCCGGGCGGCGTGCCCAGCGGCACCGGCGGCCAGGCCGGCACCGGCGTGGACACCTGGTGGTACGTGCTGGCCGGGGCCGGCGTGCTGCTCCTGGTCGGCGGCGGGGCGCGGGTGGCGGCAACCGCCCGGGCCGGTCGCCGGTGACGGTGCGCAACCGCGGGGCGCTGGCGGCGATGGCCGCCGGCGCCGCCGCGCTCACCCTGGCGACAGTGGTGGCGTGCGGATCCGAGCCCGCCGAGGACGTCGGCGGCGGCGACGAGGTGGCCGCCCTGACCGGTGCCACGCTTACGCCGCCGGCGTCGGCGTCGGCGTCGGCCGGCCGCGGCGCGGTCCCGGTGAACCCGGGCACCCTGCCCGCCGGCAGCGAGACCGTGCCGCCGGTGAAGCTGAGCATCCCGCCGATCCGGGTGACCGCCACCGTCAACCCGGTGGGCGTCAACGAGCGCACCGACGAGTTCGAGGTGCCGCCCAGCGTGGACCAGGTCGGCTGGTACCGCTACGGCCCGGGGCTGGAGACCGACGCCGGCTCGGTGGTGATCGCCGGGCACGTCGACAGCGCCGAGCAGGGCAAGGGCGCGTTCTTCCGGCTGCGTGAGCTGGGCCGGGGGGACAGGCTCACCGCCACCGGCTCGGACGGCCGCGAGCGCTCCTACCGGGTGGTGGCCCGGGAGGAGTACCGGAAGTCGAAGATCCCGCTGGAGCGGTACTTCGCGCGCGACGGCAAGCCCCGCCTCACGTTGATCACCTGCGGCGGGCCGTTCGACGCGAACACCCGCAGCTACCGGGACAACATCGTGGTCACCGCCGTGCCCGCGTGATCACGGCCGTTCCGCGTGAGCGGGCCGGACCGCCCCGGGTGGGACGGGGCGGTCCGGCCCCCGGTGCCGGGTACGCAGGCCGTTAGGCTGAACCGTGATGGCATACCTTGATCACGCGGCGACGACCCCGATGCTGGACGAGGCACTCGAGGCGTACGTCGCTGTCGCCCGCGAGGTCGGCAACGCCTCGTCGTTGCACGCGGCTGGTCGCCGGGCCCGGCGGCGGGTGGAGGAGTCCCGCGAGCGGGTGGCTGCCGCGCTCGGCGCCCGCCCCTCCGAGGTGATCTTCACCGGCGGCGGTACCGAGAGCGACAACCTTGCCGTGAAGGGCGTCTTCTGGGCTCGCCGCGCCGCCCGCGCCGACCGGGTCCGGGTGGTCTCCAGCGCGGTCGAGCACCACGCCGTCCTCGACGCGGTGGACTGGCTGGTCGAGCACGAGGGCGCGCAGGCCGGCTGGCTGCCGGTCGACGCGGCCGGGCGGCTCGACCCGGAACGCCTGCGCGCCGAGCTGACCGAGCACGGCGCGCACGTCGCGGTGGTCACCGCCATGTGGGCGAACAACGAGGTGGGCACCGTGCAGCCGGTGACCGAGCTGGCCACCGTCGCCGCCGAGCACGGGGTGCCGTTCCACACCGACGCCATCCAGGCGGTCGGGCAGGTGCCTGTCGACTTCGCCGCCAGCGGCGTGTCGGCGCTCACCGTGACCGGCCACAAGCTCGGCGGCCCGGCCGGCGTGGGCGCGCTGCTGCTGGGCCGCGACGTGGCGGCCACCCCGCTGCTGCACGGCGGCGGCCAGGAGCGCGACGTCCGCTCCGGGACGCTGGACACCGCGGGCATCGTGGCGTTCGCGGTCGCCGTCGAGAGCGCGGTCAAGGGTCAGCAGGAGTACGCCGCCCGGATCGCCGCGCTCCGCGACGAACTGGTCGAGCGGGTCCGGCAGGCCGTCCCCGAGGTGATCTTCAACGGTGACCCGGCCGACCGGCTCCCCGGCAACGCGCACTTCTCCTTCCCGGGCTGCGAGGGGGACGCACTGCTGCTGCTCCTGGACGCCCAGGGCATCGCCTGCTCGACCGGGTCGGCCTGCTCGGCCGGCGTGGCCCAGCCCTCGCACGTGCTGCTGGCCATGGGCGCCGACGACGACCGGGCCCGGTCCTCGCTGCGCTTCACCCTCGGGCACACGAGCACCGGTGCGGACGTGGACGCGCTGATCGCGGCGCTGCCGGCCGCGGTGGAGCGGGCCCGCCGAGCGGCCGCCCTCCGCACGCCCCGCTGACCCGGATACCCTCGGTGAGGACGAGGGGAGTGGGCCGGTGAGGGTTCTGGCGGCGATGTCGGGCGGGGTGGACTCCGCCGTCGCGGCGGCACGGGCGGTGGAGGCCGGGCACGACGTGACGGGCGTGCACCTGGCCCTGGCCCGCAACCCGCAGACCTACCGCACCGGCGCCCGGGGCTGCTGCACGCTGGAGGACTCCCGGGACGCCCGGCGGGCCGCCGACGTGCTCGGCATCCCCTTCTACGTGTGGGACATGGCCGACCGGTTCCACGACGACGTGGTGGACGACTTCGTGGCCGAGTACGCGGCCGGGCGTACGCCGAATCCCTGCCTGCGCTGCAACGAGAAGATCAAGTTCGCGGCGGTGCTGGACCGGGCCGTGGCCCTGGGCTTCGACGCGGTGGTGACCGGCCACCACGCCCGGCTCGGCGCCGACGGCCTGCTGCGGCGCAGCGTCGACGCGGCCAAGGACCAGTCGTACGTGCTGGCGGTGCTGACCCGCGCGCAGCTCGACCGGTCGATCTTCCCGCTCGGCGACTCGACGAAGGCCGAGGTGCGCGCGGAGGCCGCCCGGCGTGGCCTCGCCGTGGCCGACAAGCCGGACTCGCACGACATCTGCTTCATCGCCGACGGCGACACCCGCGGCTTCCTCGCCGAGCGGCTCGGCGAGGCGCCGGGCCAGGTGGTGGACGCGCTCACCGGCGCGGTGGTGGGCAGCCACAGCGGCGCCTACCAGTACACCGTCGGGCAGCGGCGCGGCCTGCACCTGGACCGCCCGGCGCCGGACGGCCGCCCCCGCTACGTGCTGTCCATCACCCCGATCACGAACACGGTTACGGTCGGGCCGGCCGAGGCGCTGGAGGTCTCCGACGTGCGCGCCACCCGCCCGGTGTGGACCGGCGGGCCGCGCCCGGCCGGGCCGGTCGAGTGCGAGGTGCAGCTGCGGGCGCACGGCGACGTGGTGCCGGCCGCCGTCGAGGTGGACGCCGACGGCCTGCGCGCGTCGCTGCGCCGCCCGGTCCGGGGGGTGGCCGCCGGCCAGGCGATCGTGGCCTACCGGCCGGACCCGGCCGGCGACGTGGTCCTCGGCTCCGCCACCATCACCGGCTGACAGCGGCCCGCCGGCGTGCGGCACCACCGGGCCGCGTCCCCGTCCGCCCTCCGGCGGGCAGCGGATAGGCTGCTGCGGTGACTGAGCAGGCGTGGCCCTGGCCCACCGGTGCGGCGACGGGGATCGGGTCGCTGCCCGGCACCGACATCGCCGAGGCGCAGCGGATCGTGCTCGGTGAGCTGCCCGCCCTGCCGCACCTGCCCGAGCTGCCCGCCCGTGGGCCGGGCGCGGACATCATCGGCCGCACCGCCGGTCTGCTCGTCGAACTCCCGGTCGAGCTGTACGCGGCCCGCTGGCGGATCGCCCCGCGCCCCGGCCGGGATCTGCGCCGCGCCCGGGACCTGATGGAACGCGACCTCGACCAGCTCGCCGAGCAGGCCGAGGAGTACGCCGGGCCGGTCAAGGTCCAGGCCGCCGGCCCGTTCACCCTCGCCGCCGTGCTGGAGCTGCCGATCGGCGGCCGGATGCTGCGCGACCCGGGTGCGGTACGCGACCTCGCCGGTTCGCTCGGCGAAGGGCTGCGTGGGCACGTCGAGGCGGTGACCCGGCGGCTGCCCCGCGCCTCGGTGCTGCTCCAGCTCGACGAGCCGTCGCTGCCGGCGGTGCTGGCCGGCCGGGTGCCCACCGAGAGCGGCTTCGGCACCCACCGTCCGGTCGAGACCGAGACGGCGCGGGGGCTGCTGCGCGACGTGATCGGGGCGGCCGGCGTCCCGGCGCTCGTGCACTGCTGCGCGCCCGACGTGCCGCTGGAGCTGATCCGGACCGCCGGGGCGGCAGGTGTCGCGCTCGACCTGTCGCTGGTCGCCGACCTCGACCCGCTCGGCGAGGCGATCGACGCCGGGCTCGGGCTGCTGGCCGGGGCCGCGCCGACGCTGCCGCCGCCGTCCGGCCGGGCGCCGACGTCGGCCGAGGTCGCCGACCGGGTCCGGCGGGTCTGGGGCCAGCTCGGCTTCCCCCGCCGTCGGCTGGCCGAGCAGGTGGTGGTCACTCCCGCGTGCGGCCTGGCCGGGGCCACCCCGGGGTACGCCCGCGCGGTGCTCACCGCCTGCCGCGACGCGGGCCGGCGGCTCGCCGAGGACTGACGTCTCCGTCGTACCCGCCGGGCACGATGACCGGCGGCGCTGGCGCTCGGCGCGCGGCGGCTCCCCGGTGAGGGGGAGGGCTTCCGGGTCTACGCCGCCCCGGCCGGCCATCCGTTCTGCCTCTGCTGGGGTTGATCTTCCGCCACTTGCGCGGCGGGGGCATGATCGCCACCGTGACCCCCTCCACCGCCACCGGCCGCGCCGCCGGTTCGCTGTTCGGCCTGGCCTACGGCGACGCCCTGGGCAAGCCGACCGAGTTCCTCACCGTCACCGAGATCATCCGGCGCTACGGCCCGGCCGGTCCGCGTGAGCTGACCGGCGACCCGGCTCTGGTCACCGACGACACGCAGATGGCGCTCGCGGTGGCGTGGGCGCTGCGCGACGCGCCCGCGTACACGGCCGGGGCGGTGGAGCCGCTGCTGCGGCAGCGCTTCGTCGACTGGTCGGTCAGCCCGGAGAACAACCGTGCCCCGGGCATGACCTGCCTGCGGGCCTGCGCCGAACTGGCCCGGGGTGCCCGCTGGCAGGAGGCCACCGTCGCCGGTTCGAAGGGCTGCGGCGCGAACATGCGCGTCACGCCGGTCGGGCTGCTCGACGTCGACCTGGACACGATGGCCGGGCTGGCCCAGCTCCAGGCCGGACTCACCCACGGCCACCCGACCGGGCTGGCGGCCAGCGAGCTGACCGCGTACGCGGTCCGGCTGCTGCGCGACGGCGCGGCACTGCCGGAGCTGCCCGGTCTGCTCACCGACCGGGCCCGGGAGCAGCGCACCGTCTACCGGGAGGACTGGCTCGGTGACCTGTGGCAGCGGCCCGGCGAGACCAGCGCGGCCGAGTTCGTCGCCCGGGGCTGGGCCGACTGCCTGCGCGTGCTGGGCCGGTTGGAGGCGGCGCTGGACCGCCCGGACGACGGCGGCGACCCGTGCCGGCTCACCGGCGAGGGGTGGATCGCCGAGGAGGCGCTCGCCACCGCGCTGCTCTGCGCACTGCGCCACCCCGACGACCCGGTCGGCGCGCTGGCCCGGGGCGCCACCACGGCCGGCGACTCGGACTCCATCGCCGCGCTGGCCGGCGCGTTCGTCGGGGCCGCGCACGGCATGGCCGCCTGGCCCGCCGGGTGGGCCGGCCGGATCGAGTACGCCGGCCAGCTCACCGCGCTCGCCGCCGCGTTCGACGGGGAGGCGTCCAGCACCGGCTCAACCGGTGACGGCCGGGGACCGGCGGCGTGACCCGCCGCCCGGGTGAGGCCGGGCCGAGGCGGCGTCAGCCGGTGAGGTGACTCAGCCGCCGGACACCCCGCCACAGGTCCGGGTCGCAGGTGCCGGCCCGGTCGGCGAACGCGTCCAGCGCCACCGGGATCGGCTCGCTCACGTCGAGGTAGCTGTCGTGGTCGGCGTCCGGATCCCAGTCCCGGGTCGGGATCGGCAGGTGGTCGTCCCGGTCCGACTTGTCCTGGCTGGTGATCTTCAGTACCTCGGCGTCCCGGCCGTCGACCCGCAGCACCAGACAGGGACGCACCTTGGAGCCGGTGCCGTCGGCGTAGGGCACGTCGGCCCACCAGATCTCCCCGGGCCGGGGCTCGTCCCGGCCGGTCCGCCCGGCGCCGCGCGGCCTCGGCGGCGTCGCGGTGCGGTCACCCCGGCGCCCGGTGCCGGCCCGGTCACCGCCGGTCCGCCCGTCGCCACGCCCGCGACCGGGCCGGTCGGTACCCGGCTCGCCGGTCCGGCTGCCACGGCCGGAGCGCGGCCGCCGTCCGTCGACCCGGTCGCGCGTCCCGGCGGCGCGTCCGGCCGCCCGGCGCCGCCACTCGTCCCACAGCCAGCCGGCCGCGACGCAGGCCACGATCACCAGCGCCCAGATCACCCCGTCGCGCATCCGTCGCCCGCCTTCCGACCGTTGTCGCCCAGTACCGCCGACGCGATCGTCGCACGGTCGGGACCGGGCCGCCCGAACGGCGCGACGGGTACCCGTTCGCCCTGCTCGGCGTGGGTGGCCGGATGACTGTCACAGCCGACCGCTACGGTTCCCGGGTAGCACGAGCACGGGAGGCGACAGCGGTGTCCGAAGGCGGCGGTGTGTCCGAAGAAGCGGTTCCCCCAGCGGTCGACGCGGCCCAGGACGCGGCGGCGGGCGCCGAGCCGACCCCGGCGGCCCGGGAGCGGCACGCCACGCTCAGCCAGGAGCTGACCGAGCACCAGTACCGCTACTACGTGCTCGACGCGCCGACCGTCACCGACGCGGAGTTCGACAGGCAGCTGCGGGAGCTGGAGGCGCTGGAGGCCGAATACCCGGCGCTGCGCACCCCCGACTCGCCCACCCAGCGGGTCGGCGGCACCTTCTCCACCGACTTCACGCCGGTCGCGCACGCCGAGCGGATGCTCTCGCTCGACAACGCCTTCGCCGACGAGGAGCTGGCCGCCTGGTCCGAGCGGGTCGAGCGCGACGCGGGCGGCCCGGTGCCCTATCTGTGCGAGCTGAAGGTGGACGGGCTCGCCATCAACCTGACCTACGAGAAGGGCCGGCTCGTGCGCGCCGCCACCCGGGGCGACGGCCGCACCGGCGAGGACGTCACCGCGAACGTGCGCAGCATCAAGGGCGTGCCGGCGCGGCTGGCCCCGGCCGGCGACTTCCCCGACGTGCCGGATCTGATCGAGGTGCGCGGCGAGATCTACTTCCCGGTGGCCGCGTTCGCCGACCTGAACGCGAGCCTGGTCGAGCAGGGCAAGGCGCCGTTCGCCAACCCGCGCAACGCCGCTGCCGGCAGCCTGCGGCAGAAGGACCCGCGGGTGACCGCCTCCCGCCCGCTGCGCCTGGTTGTGCACGGCATCGGCGCGCGCACCGGGTTCCGGCCGGCCGCGCAGTCCGAGTCGTACGCCGCGCTCAAGGCATGGGGGCTGCCCACCAGCGACCGGTGGCGGGTGGTGGACGACCTGGCCGGCGTCGCTGACTACATCGCCTACTACGGCAGGCACCGGCACGACGTCGAGCACGAGATCGACGGTGTGGTGGTCAAGGTCGACCCGGTCTCCATCCAGGGCCGCCTCGGCTCGACCAGCCGGGCACCCCGCTGGGCCATCGCCTTCAAATACCCGCCGGAGGAGGTCAACACCAAGCTGCTCGACATCGACGTCAACGTCGGGCGCACCGGCCGGGTCACCCCGTTCGCCGTCCTCGAACCGGTCCGGGTGGCGGGCTCCACAGTCGCGCTGGCGACCCTGCACAACGCCCGCGAGGTCGAGCGCAAGGGTGTGCTCATCGGCGACACGGTGGTGCTGCGCAAGGCCGGCGACGTGATTCCCGAGGTGCTCGGCCCGGTGGTCGAACTGCGGCCGGCCGACGCCCGCCCGTTCGTCATGCCGACCACCTGCCCGGCCTGCGGCACACCGCTCGCGCCGGCCAAGGAGAGCGACGTCGACATCCGCTGCCCCAACGGGCGGGCCTGCCCCGGTCAGATCCGCGAGCGGGTCTTCTACCTGGCCAGCCGCAAGGTGCTCGACATCGAGGTGCTCGGCGAGAAGGGCGCGGCGGCGCTGCTCGACGCCCAGATCATCACCAACGAGGGCGACCTGTTCCAGCTCGACGCCGAGCAGTTGAGCCGGTCGCCGTTCTTCGTCAACAAGGACGGCAGCCTGGGCAGCAACGCCACCAAGCTGCTCGACAACCTCGCCGAGGCCAAGGAACGCGACCTGTGGCGGGTGCTGGTGGCGCTGTCCATCCGGCACGTCGGCCCGACCGCCGCCCAGGCGCTCGCCCGGCACTTCCGCTCGGTCGCCGCGATCGAGGCCGCCGGTGAGGACGAGCTGTCCTCGGTGGACGGCGTCGGCCCGACCATCGCGGCGAGCGTGAAGGAGTGGTTCGCCGTCGACTGGCACCGCGACGTGGTGCGCACGTGGGCCGAGGCGGGCGTACGGATGGCCGAGGAGGCCGCCGACGAGGGGCCGCGACCGCTCGACGGCGTCACTGTGGTGGTCACCGGCACGCTCAGCGGGTTCAGCCGCGACCAGGCGGCCGAGGCGATCCAGGCCCGGGGTGGCAAGGTGACCGGCTCGGTCTCCAAGAAGACGGGCTTCGTGGTGGTCGGCGACAATCCCGGCTCCAAGGCCGACAAGGCCGCCACGCTCAAACTGCCCATCCTCGACGAGGACGGATTCCGCGTGCTGCTGGACTCCGGCCCGGAGGCCGCCCGCGAGGTGGCCCGGGTGGAGGACTGACAGGCTGGTCACAGCGATCGTCCGGCGGATACCAAGTTAATTACGACTACGACCGATTCGTGACTGTCGTGTCGGGGAAATCGCCTCGGAGGGCGTTTCATTGGCGTACGACGCGTGACGGCGCGCGCCAGGACGTTCCCCGGGAGGTGCGATGGAGACCGGCGACCCGCGCAACTCCGTCCCGCCCGGGCGGAACGGGCCGTTCTTCGGCTTCGTCGGCGCGATCGGCGTGGTCGCCCTGGTGGTCTCGGCCGGCCCGCTCGTCGCGCTCGCCGACCGGTGGAGCGAACTGCCGGCCGCGTTCTGGACCATGGCGGCGCTCGCCGTCGCCTGCGACGCCCGCCCGTTCGTCCCACCCGGCCGGCGGCAGACGTCGGCGGTGTTCCCGTCGACCTGCTTCACCTTCGCCATCCTGCTCGGCTGGGGCTTCGGCCCGGCCGTCGCCGTGCAGGCCGTGGCGGTCGCGGTCAGCGGCTGGCGGCTCGGGTACGCCCCCTGGCGCACCGGCTTCAACGTCGCGCAGTACGCGTGGGCGCTCGCCGCCGCGTACGCGGTCACCCGGCTCGGCCCGGGTGAGCTGTTCGGCGGCGGCCGTCTGCACTGGACCGACGTGGCGGCGGTGGGCGGCGCGACGCTCGCCTGGTTCGTGGTCAACTACGGGCTGGTCAGCTCCGCGGTCCGGTTGCGCTTCGGCGACAGGTGGTGGCCGAGTGTCCGCAGCGGCCTGGCCTACGAACTGCTCGCCACCGGTTCGCTGTTGCTGCTCGCGCCGGTGCTGGTGGCCGCCGCCCGGGCCAGCGCGGCGCTGATCCCGCTGGTGCTGGTGCCGCTGTTCGCGGTCTACCGGATGGCCCGGCTCTCCGCCGAACGGGAACAGCTCGCCGACGTGGACCCACTCACCGGGCTGCCCAACCGCAAGGCGCTGCTGACCGAGGTGGCCGAGCAGGTGCACCTGCACGGCGACCGGGCCGCCCGGGGCGCGCCGGACGCTCACCTGGCGCTGCTGCTGCTCGACCTCGACCGGTTCAAGCACGTCAACGACGCGCTCGGCCACGCGGTGGGGGACCGCCTGCTGGTCGAGGTGAGCGCCCGGCTGATGGGCGCCGTGGGCGCCGGTGACATGGTGGCGCGGCTCGGCGGCGACGAGTTCGCCATCGTCGTACCCCGGCTCACCGACATCGACCAGGCCCGCGAGCGGGCCGACCGGGTGGTCGCCGCGCTCGCCGAGCCGGTGCCGCTGGACGGGCTGCCGCTGGACGTGGGCGGTGCCATCGGCATCGCGCTCTACCCCGACCACGGCGAGGACTTCGCCACCCTGATGCGCCACGCCGACGTGGCCATGTACGACGCGAAGCACCGCAACGACACGGTGGCGGTCTACGCGCCGGAGTCCGACCACAACTCGGCCGAGCGGCTGAGCCTGCTGGCCGACCTGCGCCGGGTGCTGGAATCCGGCCCGTCCGCGCAGGGCGGGGAGACGATCGGCGTACGCGGGGGTGACGGCGCCGCGCTGGAGGCGGCGCTGCCGGTCCGGGCCGACCGCCCGGCCCGCAACCAGCGTCCGGCGCGCGACGGCGGACGGCGGTCCGGCGACCGGCCGAACCGGTGGCTGCGGCGTCGCCGCGAGCGCGTCGAGGAGCGGCACGACGACGACCTGATCGAACGGATCCTCACCGGCGCCGACCCGATCCGCCGCCACGCCGCCCGGGGCGGTGCCGCCGCCCCGGTGGCGGCGCCGCTCGTCGTCGGTGGCGGGGAGCCGGTGCCGGACGCCGGCACCGGCCGCGAGGCCGACACCGGGCACGACGCGGAGGCCGCCGTGAGCACCGGCGCGCCGGGGGTCGTCGGGCCGACCGCCGACGGGAGTACGACGGCCGAGCCGGACGAGCAGGCCGGGCACCCGGGCGAGATCACCATGTACTACCAGCCGCAGATCGCCATCGCGACCGGCGAGGTGGTGGGCGTCGAGGCGCTGCTGCGCTGGCGGCATCCGCGCCGGGGCATGGTCGACCCGGGCGAGCTGATCCAGGTCGCCGAGCAGAGCGCGGTGATGCGGCTGCTCACCCGGCGGGTGGTGGACGACGTGGTGGAGCAGCTCGCCAAGTGGTCGGCGGCCGGGCTCACGCTGCGGGCCGCGCTCAATGTCAGCGTCCGTGACCTGCACACCGGTGAGATCGCCGACCAGATCGCCGACCGGCTGAACCGGTACGGCGTGCCGCCGGAGCGCCTCCAGGTGGAGATCACCGAGGGCGCGCTGATGGCCGACCCGCGGCGGGTGCTCGCCAGCATCACCCAGTTGCACCGGATCGGCGTCGGCATCGCGCTCGACGACTTCGGCACCGGCTACTCGTCGCTGCAGCACCTGCGCCGGCTCCCGCTGTCCGAGGTGAAGGTGGACCGGTCGTTCGTCCTCGGGATGGCCGACGACCCGGACGACGCGGCGATCGTCCGCTCGACGATCGAGCTGGCCGGTGCGCTCGGGCTGCGGGTGGTGGCCGAGGGGGTGGAGGACGAGCGCACCTGGCGGATGCTGCACGCCGCCGGGTGCGACGTGGCGCAGGGCTGGTTCCACGCCCGGCCGATGCCCGCCGAGGACCTGGTGGCGTGGCTGTCCCGCTACCGTCCGGTGCGCCCGGCGGAGGCGGGGAGCCGCAGCGGTCCGGCGCCGGAGGGGGAGTCGAAGGCGTCGTCGTGACGGCGGGACAATAGACTCGCTCCGGTCACCGCGCGTCGTCGAGCACGCCCGTACGCGCGGCCGGCCCACCGCAGACGTCTCAGGACAGCCACGAAGGGGGCACTGATGGCCGCCATCTCCCGCGAGGAGGTCGCGCACCTCGCGCGACTGTCGCGGCTCGCCGTCACGGAGGAGGAACTGGACACCTTCGCCGGCCAGCTGGGTGTGATCCTCCAGTCGGTCGCGCAGGTCGGCGAGGTCGCCGCGGCGGACATCCCGCCGACGTCCCACTCCGTGCCGCTGACGAACGTGCTCCGCGAGGACGTGGTGCGGCCCGGCCTGACCCCGCAGGAGGCGCTGTCGGGCGCCCCCGACGCCGAGGAACAGCGGTTCCGCGTACCGCGGATCCTGGACGAGGATGTGGCCTCATGAGCGAGCGCAGCGAGCGAATCATCAGGCTCAGCGTGGCTGTCGGTCGTGACGGCACGGAGCGAAGCGGAGTGCCGGCATGAGCGACCTGACCAGGCTCAGTGCCGTCGAGATCGCCGGACTGGTGGCGAGCGGCGAGACCTCCGCGGTCGAGGTCACCCGGGCCCACCTGGACCGCATCGGCGACGTCGACGACCGGGTGCACGCGTTCCTGCACGTCGACACCGAGGGGGCCCTGGCGGCCGCGCGTGCCGTGGACGAGCGCCGCGCCGCCGGTGCGGAACTGGGCCCGCTCGCCGGTGTGCCGGTCGCGGTGAAGGACGTCCTGACCACGAAGGGCGTGCCGACCACTGTCGGTTCGAAGATCCTGGAGGGCTGGCGCCCGCCGTACGACTCGACGATCGTCGAGCGGCTGCGCGACGCCGGCACGGTGATGCTCGGCAAGACCAACATGGACGAGTTCGCGATGGGCTCCTCCACCGAATACTCGGCGTACGGGCCGACCCGAAACCCGTGGGACACCGACCGGATCCCGGGCGGCTCCGGCGGCGGCAGCGCGGCGGCGCTGGCCGCGTACGAGGCGCCGCTGTCGATCGGCTCGGACACCGGCGGCTCGATCCGCCAGCCCGGTGCGGTCACCGGCACGGTCGGCGCGAAGCCCACCTACGGCGGCACCTCCCGCTACGGCCTGGTCGCGTTCTCCTCGTCGCTGGACACACCCGGCCCGTGCGCGCGTACCGTGCTCGACGCCGCGTTGCTGCACCAGGTGATCGGCGGGCACGACCCGCGCGACTCCACCTCGATCCCGGTCCCGGTGCCGGACGTGGTGGCCGCGGCGCGGCTCGGCGCCACCGGCGACCTGACCGGCGTCAAGCTCGGCGTGGTCACCGAGTTCACCGGTGAGGGCGCGGAGCCGGGCGTGATGGCCGCGTTCCGGGACGCCGCCGAGGCGTTGGCGAAGCTCGGTGCGGAGATCGTCGAGGTCTCCTGCCCGCACTTCAGCTACGCGCTGCCGGCGTACTACCTGATCGCGCCCAGCGAGTGCTCCTCCAACCTGGCCCGGTTCGACGGCGTCCGGTTCGGCCTGCGGGTCGGCGACGACGGCAACCGGTCGTTGGAGGAGGTCATGTCGCTGACCCGCGAGGCCGGCTTCGGCCCCGAGGTCAAGCGGCGCATCATGATCGGCACGTACGCGCTCTCATCGGGCTACTACGACGCCTACTACGGTCAGGCGCAGAAGGTCCGCACGTTGATCACGCGGGACTTCACCAGCGCGTTCGAGCAGGTCGACGCGTTGATCTCGCCGACCACGCCGTTCGTGGCGTTCCCGATCGGGTCGCGCACCGCCGACCCGTACCAGATGTACCTGGCCGACCTGTTCACCATCCCGGCGAACCTGTACGGCGGCCCGGCCATCTCCGTGCCGTGCGGCCTGTCCGACGGGCTCCCGGTCGGCTTCCAGATCATGGCGCCGACCCTGGCCGACGACCGGATGTACCGGGTCGCCGCCGCGCTGGAGGGCGCCGTCGGCACGCTCACCCCGCCGACGCTCTGACCCCAGGGGTACGGAGGCGGGCCGTCCGCCTCCGTACCGGAAGACGTCCCGCGCCCGGTGCGGTCACCACGACCGCGCCGGGCGCGGCTGTCGTCGCGTCGACACGACGCACGCCGGCAAGTGGATTGTGCCGGATCACTGGCGCTGGTTGCATAGACTCCGAGTCTGCTGAATCGACTGGATTCTGCCCCGCTGGCGGCCGCGAGCGGTTCCGACCGAGACCTGGATGTGCGATGGGGACACTTCGCCCGGTCATGGCCCTGACGATGGTTGCGGCGTTGCTGCTGGGAGCCGCGCAACCCGCCGCCGCGCAACCGGCCACCGCCGCCGGGACGGTCACCATCACCTCGGGCAAGCCGCGGCCGGTCATGTACCTCGGGCGGGTCTACGCGATCCACACCGTCGAGGCGGCAGGTGGTACCGGGCCGTACCGGTTGTCGGTGGTGTCGGGGAGTCTGCCGCCGGGGATGCTCGTGGTGGGGACGTCGCTGGGGGGCGCGCCGACCACCCCTGGCACATACCCGTTCACGCTGCGGATGACCGACCAGAACGACCTCTTCGACGAGCAGTCGGCGACGATCGAGGTACGCGAACAGAAGGTCGCCATCACGTCGGGCAAGCCGCGGCCGGTCATGTACCTCGGGCGGGTGTACGCGATCCACACCGTCGAGGCGGCAGGTGGTACCGGGCCGTACCGGTTGTCGGTGGTGTCGGGGAGTCTGCCGCCGGGGATGCTCGTGGTGGGGACGTCGCTGGGGGGCGCGCCGACCACTCCTGGCACGTACCCGTTCATGCTGCGGATGACCGACCAGAACAACCGCTTCGACGAGCAGGACGCCATCGTCGTCGTCGCTGTGGCAGCGACCACCTTCACCTCCGGTGAACCGCCCGCCGCCACCGTCGGGAAGCCCTACTCCTTCCGCTTCACCGCCGACGGTGACTCGGACATCGCATTCGCCGTGGCCGCCGGTGCCCTGCCGGGCGGTCTCACCCTCGACGAGGAGGGCAAGCTCAGCGGCACCCCGAGCAAGGCCGGCACGTTCGCCTTCACCGTCGCGGCGAAGGGATACAGCACCAGTGCCACGAAGCAGGTCTCGCTGACCGTCGCCGCCCGGACCCCCGGCACCCCGACGGCGACCCCGACCGGCTCGACGCCCACTCCCACCGCCCCGGCGGCCACGCCGACGCCGAGCGATCCGGCCGCCACGCCGTCGGAGAGCAGCCTCCCCGCGACGCCTCAGCCGACCGCCTCGCCGTCGACTGTGGGCGGCGCGTGGCTGCCGATCACCGGACCGGGTTCGCCGCTCGTACTGCTGCTGTTGAGCGTCGTGGCCTTCTCGGTCGGCGGCATCCTGCTCGTGCTGGCCTACAACCGGCGGCGGCGCTTCACGGCACCCGAGTGACGTCCGTCCCGGGCCCGGCCGTCGTCGCGGGCGTGGCACGCCCCGCGCGGTGATCTCGAAGCCCGGCAGCGGGGTGGCCGGGCCAGCCGATTAGGCTGGAACGGTTCTGTCCGGATCGCGCCTGGAGCTCAGATGACGACGACACTGCCCGCGTACGACGAGGTCGTCGCGCGCTTCGAACCGGTGATCGGCCTGGAGACCCACGTCGAGCTGGGCACGAACACCAAGATGTGGTGCGGCTGCCCGACCGACTTCGGCGGCGAGCCGAACACCCGGGTCTGTCCGGTCTGCCTCGGCCTGCCCGGTTCGCTGCCGGTGGCGAACAAGGCCGCCATCGAGGCGACCATCCGGATCGGGCTGGCGCTGAACTGCTCGATCGCCGAGTGGTGCCGGTTCGCCCGGAAGAACTACTTCTACCCGGACATGCCGAAAAACTTCCAGATCAGCCAGTACGACGAGCCGCTGTGCTTCGACGGCTACCTGGACGTCGAGGTGAACGGCGAGCTGGTCCGCATCGGCATCGAACGGGTGCACCTGGAGGAGGACACCGGTAAGACGCTGCACGTCGGCGGCGCCACCGGCCGCATCCACGGCGCCACCGAGTCGCTCGTCGACTACAACCGGGCCGGCATCCCGCTCGTCGAGATCGTCACCAAGCCGATCCCCGGCACCGGAGCGCTCGCGCCCGAGGTCGCCCGCGCGTACGTCACCGAGCTGCGCGACGTGATCCGCTCGCTCGGCGTCTCCGACGTGCGGATGGAGGAGGGGTCGCTGCGCTGCGACGTCAACACGTCGCTGAACCGGCCGGGCGAGGAGTGGGGCACCCGCACCGAGACCAAGAACGTCAACTCGCTGCGCTCGGTCGAGCGGGCGGTGCGCTCGGAGATGCTGCGCCAGGCGTCGGTGCTGGAGGCCGGCGGCCGGATCACGCAGGAGACCCGGCACTTCCACGAGGACACCGGCGACACCACGTCGGGCCGGTCCAAGGAGACCGCCACCGACTACCGGTACTTCCCGGAGCCGGACCTGGTGCCGCTGGCCCCGGACACCGCGTGGGTGGCCGAGCTGAAGGCCGCCCTGCCGGAGCTGCCGCGGCTGCGCCGCAAGCGGATCCAGCAGGAGTGGGGCCTGTCCGACCTCGACATGCAGTCGGTGGTGAACGCCGGCGCGGTCGAGCTGATCGAGGCGACGGTGGCCGCTGGCGCCACCCCGGCCGCCGCCCGCAAGTGGTGGCTGGGTGAGCTGTCCCGCCGCGCCAACGAGACCGGCGTGGAGCTGGCCGACGTGGGCGCCACCCCGGCCCAGGTCGCCGAGCTGCAGGGCCTGGTCGATGCCGGCAAGCTCAACGACAAGCTGGCCCGTACCGTGCTGGAGGGCGTGGTGGCCGGCGAGGGCTCGCCGACCGAGATCATGACCAACCGCAACCTGGAGGTCGTCTCGGACACCGGCGCGCTCACCGCCGCCGTGGACGAGGCGATCGCCGCCAACCCGGACGTCGCCGACAAGATCCGCAGCGGCAAGGTCGCGGCGGCCGGCGCGCTCGTCGGCGCGGTCATGAAGACCACCCGCGGCCAGGCGGACGCGAAGACCGTCCGCGAGCTGATCCTGGCCCGCCTCGGCGCCTGACGTGTAAGGAAGGGCCCCTTCTTAACGCCTGGTGCATGGGAAGGGGCCCTTCCTAACGCCTCGCCACCCCCTTCCCGGACAGGGCGTCAACGGCGACGCCCGGATGGAGTCACCGTGAACCAGCACGACCTCGACGTCCTCGACGAGATCCAGCGCCGGGTGCTCTGGCTCGCCACCCGCATCGTCGACGCGGCCAACCACGACCGCGACACCGGTGACGGGGTGAAGGTCGGCGGCCACCAGGCGTCCAGTGCCTCCCTGGTGACCGCGATGACAGCACTCTGGTTCCACCACCTGGACGCCGAGGACCGTGTCGCGGTGAAGCCGCACGCCTCGCCGGTGTTCCACGCGATCCAGTACCTGCTGGGCAACCTCGACAAGTCGTACCTGCCGAAGCTGCGGGCGCGCGGCGGGCTCCAGTCGTACCCGTCGCGCACCAAGGACCCGGACGAGGTGGACTTCTCCACCGGCTCGGTCGGCCTGGGCGCCGCCGCGCCGCTGTTCGCCGCCGTCACCCGCCGATACGTCGACGCGCACTTCGGCCCGCGCCCGCACTCCCGGTTCGTCGCCATCATCGGCGACGCCGAGCTGGACGAGGGCAACATCTGGGAGGCGGTCGCCGACCCGGCCACCACCGGACTCGGCAACGTGATGTGGCTCGTCGACTTCAACCGCCAGTCGCTGGACCGGGTCGTCCCCGGCATCCGGATCAACCAGTGGCGCGGCCAGTTCGAGGCGGCCGGCTGGCACGTCGTGGAGGTCAAGTACGGCCGCAAGCTGGCCGAGGCGTACGCCCGGCCGGGTGGTGAGACGCTGCGCGACTGGATCGACCGGATGCCCAACGAGCAGTACCAGTCGCTGTTCGGGCTGGCCGGCCCGGCGCTGCGCAAGCAGTTCCTGGACGGCGCGTCGGCCGAGGTGGCCGCGTTCGTCGCCGACATCGGCGACGACGAGCTGGGCCCGCTCGTCACCGACCTGGGCGGGCACGACGCACAGGCGATGCTCGACGCGTACGCCCAGTGCGACGCGGTCACCGACCGGCCCAGCGTCGTCTTCGCGTACACGGTCAAGGGCTGGGGCCTGCCGATCGCCGGCAACCCGCGCAACCACTCGGCGCTGCTGACCACCGAGCAGGTCGACGCGCTGCGCGCCGCGCAGGGCCTGACCGCCGAGACCGAGTGGGACCGCCTCGACCCGGCGTCCCCGGCCGGCATCCGGGCCGGCGAGCGCCGGGAGGCGCTGTCCCGCCCGCCGCGCGAGCGGGCGCTGGGCGTCACCGTTCCGGAGACCACGCGGGTACGCGCGAACAAGCCGGTCTCCACCCAGGAGGTCTTCGGCCGGGTGCTCGTCGACCTGGCCCGCGATCCGCAGGTGGCGCCCTACCTGGTGACCACCGCGCCGGACGTGGCCACCTCGACCAACCTGGCCGGATTCATCAACAAGACTGGTGTCTTCGCCCCGACCGAGCAGCGGTCCTGGACCGAGGACCGGATGCTGCGCTGGACCGAGAGCCCCGCCGGGCAGCACATCGAGCTGGGCATCTCGGAGATGAACCTGTTCCTGCTGCTGGGCCAGCTCGGCCTGTCGTGGGACCTGTCCGGCCAGCCACTGCTGCCGGTGGGCACCGTCTACGACCCGTTCGTGCTGCGCGGACTCGACGCGTTCCTCTACGGCACGTACTCCGGCTCCCGGTTCGTGGTGGCCGGCACCCCGTCCGGCATCACGCTGGCCCCCGAGGGCGGGGCCCACCAGTCCACCATCACCGCCTCGGTCGGCTTGGAGCTGCCCGGGGTGACGTTCCTGGAGCCCGCGTACGCCGGCAGTCTCGACTGGCTGCTCTGCGACGCGTTCGGGCAGATCGCCGGTGGCTCCGCTCCGGCCGCCACAGCCGCTCCGGCCGAGGACGGGGCGTACTACTTCCGGCTCAGCACCCGGCCGATCGACCAGGCGCCGTTCGAGGCGGCCCGGGCGCGACTCGGGGACGCCGTGCTGCGACGGCAGGTGGTGGCCGGCGCGTACCGGCTCGTCGACGCGCACCAGGCGTACCCCGATCTGGCTGATGCCCCGGTCGTGCAGCTCGCCGCCTCCGGTGCGGTGCTGCCGGAGGTGCTCGCGGCCGCCGCGGAGCTGGCGGAGGAGGGTGTGGCCGCGCACGTGGTCGATGTGACCAGCCTGGACCGGCTCTACCGGGCGTGGCAGCGGACGCTGCGCCAGGGCGTGCGGACCGCGACCGTGCCGAGCGTGCCCGGCGCGCTGCGGTCGGCGTTCGCCGACCGGGTGCCGGTGGTCACCGTGCACGACGCGGCCTCGCACGCGATGGCCTGGCTCGGCTCGGCGGTCGGCGCCCCGGCGGTGCCGCTCGGCGTGGACGAGTTCGGCCAGTCCGGCAGCGTCCGGGACCTGTACGAGCTGCACGACCTGCTGCCCGGCAGCATCGTCAACGCCGCGCTGGCCGCGATCGCGCTGCGCTGAGGCGCCTCCGTTGCGCTGACCGCGTCCCGCTGCGCCGACCGCGTCCCGTTGCGGGGGCGGGTGGCCGGGGCCTCGCGGTGGAGGTGCTCCTGCCGCCGGCGGTCCCGAATCGACTCCCGGCTCGGGTCGCGTCAGCGCCGATCCGGGCGGCGCGGCCGCGGTCTCCTCACGGAGAGTTATGGCTGGCGCGGTTGCGGAGAGTAGCCGCCTCTGGCACCGGGGATCACGCCTCGGCCCCTTTGCTCTGCAGCCATACCCGCAGCGCCGCTCCGAGCTGGGGCGGGATGGACGGGTCACCGCTCTGCACCCATCCACGCGGCGACCCTCGGTATCTGCCGCGTGGATGGGTGCAGAGCAAAGTCTCCGGCGAGGTATCCCGGTGCCGGACGGCTTCGTGACGCGGAGTGACCGGTTGCCGGTGCGGCAGAGTGGCGGCCCGACCGCCTCACGGAAGGCGACAGAAGCGGGACGGTCAGCTGGTGGGGGTGGGGCTCAGCGTGGTCGTACCCGGCGACGGCGACTCGGAGGGTCCACGCGTCGGGGTCGGGGTGACCGGCACCTCGTCGCCCTGGGCAGGGTCGCGGATGACGTGCCGTTCCAGGTTGACCTGCGACTGCCCGGTGCCGCCCACCGTGATGTCGTCGTACGCCTGGAGCAGCTTCTGCTCGTCGAAGTAGAGCACCGTCATGGTCAGCGGGGTCGGCTTCTCGCCCTCCAGGCCGCGCAGCCCGGCCCCGCCGGTGGAACCCTGCACCATCAGCGTGGTCGGCTGCTCGTCCTCGACCTGCGGCAGCTTCGACACCTGCCGGTTGTGGGTGTGCCCGGAGAGCACCAGCGGGCAGGCGCCCGAGAGCGGGCCGGCCGAGGCGGGGTCGTGGACGAGCGCGATGTCGACCTTGCGCGGCGACTTCTCGATCGTGGCGGCGAGCTTCTCGCCGACGCCGATCACCTGGTCGGCGACGGTCGAGGTGAGGCCGCTGCCGGCCGGTGAGGTCTCCTTGTCCGGGGTGAAGCGGGGGTCGCCGATGCCGGCAATGGTCAGCCCGCCCACCGTCGTGATCGAGTTGTTCAGCACGATCGCGTTCGGCTGCTGAGCTACCGCCGCGGCGGTGCGCGGCGAGTCGTGGTTGCCGCGGATGAACACGTACGGCTTCTTGAGCAGGCCGATCGAGCCGACGAAGGACGCCTCCGGCTCGCTGCCCCAGTCGGTCATGTCGCCGGTGTCGATCACCACGTCGATGCCGAACTGCTCGACCACGGTACGGATAAGCTGCCAGCCGGTCGGGTTGAGGTGGATGTCCGACACGTGCAGCACCCGGGTGGTGCCGGGCGACGGCTGCAACACCGGCAGGGCGGAGACGGTGGTGTAGAGCTTGCTGACGTTGCCGACCAGCCGTTGGAGCTGTTCGGCGTACTTGGTGTAGTCGTTGGCGATCCGCCGCGCGTCACCGACGATCGCCGGCGCGTTGACCAGCAGGCCCTCGTACCGCGGCTCCTCGATCGCCTGCGGGCGCAGGGTGCTCGCGGCGGCACCGAGGCTGCCGGCGGTCACGACCAGCGCCAGGCCGCCGGCCCAGGCGGTACGCCGGACGTCGCGGAACACGAGCGCGGCCAGCAGCAGGGTGGCCAGCACGACCGAGGCGAGCGTACGCAGCCCGAGCCGCATCACGCCGTCGCGGACGTCCTGGACCGCCGACTGGCTGGCCCGGCTGATGCTGGCCGGGTCGCCGATGAGCGCCTCGGTGCGCCCCTGGTCCAGCGAGCCGACCTCGACGGTCAGGTACGCCGGGCCGTCGTGGCTGTCCAGCAGCAGCGCGCCCAGCGGCGGGATGTCGACGGTGGTGCCGCCGCTGAGCGACGGGCTGAGCCTCAGCTCGGCCCGGAACGGGCCGATGTCGGTGCCGACGTGGCCACCCGCGTACGTGCCGACCAGGATGCCGCCGAGCGTGACCGCGAGCACAGCCAGTACGACACCGAGCCGGCGCAGCCTGTGACCCGGCCGCCACGCCGGAAAGCGGCGGGCGCGCCCATGCTCCGGAGACGTCTCGTCCCCGGCGCGGTGCTGTTCGTTCTCGTGACCGTCCATTGTGAGATTCTGACCTGCCCCTTGAGCGATCTTGGCAAACCCGGCGGGCCGGATCAGCTTCGGCCAGCGCCCCCGTCGGCGAAGACCAGCCGCAGGATACGGTCATCCTCGGGGATGGGCGTACCCCGCCCGTCCCGGTTCGAGGTGCTGACCCAGAGCGAGCCGTCCGGCGCCGCGGCGGCGGCGCGAAGCCGACCGTACCGGCCGGTGAGCAGGTCGCGCGGCTGACCGAGGACGGTACCGTTGCCGGCCAGCTCCACCAGCCAGAGCCGCTGGCCGCGCAGGCAGGCGGCGACCAGCAGGCGGTCCGCCGCCGCCAGGCCGGAGCAGGAGGCGTCACCCGTGGACCACTGCGTGATCGGGTTCACGTAGCGCTTGTCGTCGCCGCGCCCCTCGACCCGGGGCCAGCCGTAGTTGCCGCCCTTGTTGATCTGGTTGATCTCGTCCCAGGTGTTCTGACCGAACTCCACCGCGTACATCTTCTGGTCCGTCGTCCAGGCGAAGCCCTGGACGTTGCGGTGACCGGTCGACCACACCGGCGACCCGGCGGTGGGGTTGCCCGGCGCGGGCTTGCCGTCCGGGGTGATCCGGAGGATCTTGCCACCGAGGCTCTCGGCGTCCTGTGCGTTCTCGGTGCGCCCGGCGTCCCCGGTGCTGGCGTAGAGGTGGCCGTCCGGCCCGAAGCCCAACCCGCCGCCGTTGTGCGTGCCGGACTTCGGGATGCCGGTCAGGATCGGCTTCGGCGCCTGCCCGAGCTGCATCTTCGCGATCCGGTTGTCGTCCTCGGCCGTGTAGTAGACGAAGACCGTGCGGTCCCGGGCGTACGCGGGGGAGACAGCGATGCCCAGCAAGCCGCCCTCGCCTCCGGCGACCACGTCCGGCACGGTCTGCACCGGACGCACGGCCAGCCCGTCCGGGCCGGACTCCGGGCCGACCTGGAGGATCCGTCCCTTGTCCCGCTCGGTCACCAGCGCACCGCCGTCGGGCAGGAACGCGATGCCCCACGGCACCTCCAGCCCCTTGGCCAGCACCGTGGCCACCACCTGCTGGCCGGCCCCGCCGGCACTCGCGGTGCTCGACGGTGTCGGCAGGTTGGGCGGCGCGCCGGCCGGATCAGGCTCGGGCTCGCCGAGAGCGCAGCCGGCGGTGCCGAGCAGCAGCGCCGCGCAGGACGCCGCCAGCGCCGTGCGGAGGCGGCGGACACGGGGGTACGCAAGACGCGGGCTCACCCGCCCCAGCCTAGCCGGGCGGACCGGTGAACCGGGCACGTCACACGCACGCCTGTCCGCGTCCGGCCGTTCGGGGGAGTGCCGGTTCAGCCGGCCCGCAGCGCGAGCAGGGCGACGTCGTCCTCCCACTGCTGCGCGGCGGCGAGCAGCCGGTCGCAGAGCAGATCCAGCGGTACGCCCGGCCCGCCGGCACCGAGGTGCGTGATCAAGTCGGCCTGCCCCTCGTCGATCGGCTGGTCCCGGCGCTCGATCAGCCCGTCGGTGTGCAGCAGCAGCGTGTCACCCGGGGCGAGGGTCAGCGTCCGGCCGGTGCGCCGGGGCGGCCGGGCCAGGCCGAGCAGCGGCCCGCGACCGCCCGCCACCGAGACCGTGCCGTCGGCGCGGACCAGCAGCGGCGGCGGGTGCCCCGCGTTGCACCAGGAGACGCGCAGCCCCTCGTCGGCCGGACGGATCCGGGCCAGTACCGCGGTGGCGACGGTGGGTACCCGCAGCCCGCCCATCGCCCGGTCGAGGTGGGCCACCAGGTCCTCCACCGGATCGTCCCGCCCGTAGGCGTTGCCCCGCACCAGGTTGCGCAACTGGCCCATGGTGGCCGCCGCCTCGATGTCGTGCCCCGCGACGTCGCCGATCGCGGCGATCAGCTCGCCGTCGGGCTGGACGAAGGCGTCGTACCAGTCGCCGCCCACCTCCACCCGGTCGGCGGCCGGCAGGTAGCGGGCGGCCAGCTCGATCCCCGGCACGGCCGGCAGACTCGGCAGCATGCTGTGCTGGAGCACCTCGGCGACGTGCCGCTGCTCGCCGTACAGGCGGCTGTTGCCGACCGCCTGTCCGGCGCGTACCCCGATGTCCTGCGCGGTGCGCAGGTCGCTGGCGTCGAAACCGCGCCGCCCCTGACGGTTGACCAGCGTGACGGCTCCGATGACCCGGTCCCCGGCGGCGGTGATCGGCACGGTCAGGTGGGACCCGACGCCGAGCCGTTCGGCGAGCGGCACCAGCTCCGGGTGCGTGGTGCCGCGCGCCACGTCGTCCAGGCCGGCCTCGGCGCGCACCACCGGCCGGCCGGTACGCAGGACCGACCGGATCTGCGACTCCGCGCTGAGCCCGGTGGTCAGCAGCCCGGCGAAGCGCGCCAGGTCGGCCTCGCACCCGGCGTCCCGGTGTACGCCGGTGACGGTGCGCGGCCGGCCGGCCGGGTCGACGAGCGTGATCAGGCACCAGTCGGCGAGCAGCGGCACCATCGCGTGCCCGAGCCGGTCCACCGCAGTGGCCACGTCGAGTGTGCCGCCGAGCATCTCGCTCATCCCGGCCAGCATGGCGAGCCGGTCGTGCGCCTCCTCCGCGCGGCGGCGGGCCTGCTCGGCTACCCGGACCGCGATGCGCAGCCGCAGTTCCGAGGAGCACGCGGCGGCCAGGTCGGCGAGCGTACGCAGCTGCTCCTTCGTCCAGGCCCGGGGCTTGCTGTCGATCGCGCAGAGCGAGCCGAGCACCCGCCCGTCGAGGTCGGTCAGCGGCATGCCCGCGTACGCGACCACGCCGAGGTCCTCGATGGCCAGGTTGAGGCGTACCCGGGGGTATAGGCGGGCGTCGGGCAGCACCAGCGGCATCTCGATGTCGACCACGTGCTGGCAGAACGAATGGCTCAGCGGCGTCTCCCGGCGGGCCGCCCACGGCTCCGGCAGCCCGGTGGCGCCGGGGAAGAACTGGCGGTCGGCGTCGACCAGGGAGACGAGCGCGACGGGTACGTCGAGCAGGTCGCCGACCAGCCGCGCGAACCTGTCGAACGCCTCGTCCGGTACGGCGTCGAGCCGCGTCTCGTCGAGTGAGCGCAACCGGTCCGGGTCGGCGAGTGCCGGAATCGGCACGGACCTTCGCCCCGGGCCGTCCTCGCTCATCGCCACCGCCCTCAGCAAGCGGAACACCCGACCGGCGTCCCGCCCTCGGTTATACCCCGCCGGGCCGTCACGACATGCCTCGCGGGGTGTTCGTCACGGGTCACGCCGCGCCGCCGGTCGGGGGCGGATATCGTCGGCGGTCGTGAAGGCATGGATCCCGCACTCCGAGGGCCGCCGGCTGCTCGGCGAGCTGCCGCCCGGCGTCACCGTGGAACTGCTGGACGACCCGCGGCGGCTCCCGTCGTCCCCGGCCGGGGTGCGGTTCTGGGTGCCGCCGTTCCTGTCCGGCCCGGACGCCGGAGCGCTCCTGGCCGAGCTGCCCGACGTCGAGGTGGTGCAACTGCTCTCCGCCGGGGCGGACGCCTGGGTGGGACGGATTCCCGACGGCGTGACGCTCTGCGACGCCCGGGGCGTGCACGACTCGCCCACCGCCGAATGGGTGGTCGCCGCGATCCTCGCCTCGCTGCGCGGGTTCGCGCCGCTGGCCCGGGCGCAGGCGCGGCGCGAGTGGGCGTACGACGAGGTGGCGCCCACCGACGAACTCTCCGGCAAGCGGGTGCTGATCGTCGGCGCCGGCTCGATCGGCACCGCGGTCCGCGACCGGCTCGCCCCGTTCGAGGTGAGCTTCACGCTCGTGGCCCGTACGGCCCGCCCCGACCAGGGCGTGCACGGGGTGGACGAGCTGCCCGCGCTGCTGCCGGAGGCGGATGTGGTGGTGCTGCTGGTGCCGCTGACCGAGCAGACCCGGGGCCTGGTGGACGAGCGTTTCCTCGCCGCGATGCCCGACGGCGCGCTGCTCGTCAACGCCGCCCGGGGGCCGGTGGCCCGTACCCCGGCGCTGGTCGCCGAGCTGACCTCGGGCCGCCTGCGCGCGGCGATGGACGTCACCGACCCGGAGCCGCTGCCCGCCGACCATCCCCTGTGGGAGCTGCCGAACGTGCTGCTCACTCCACACGTCGCCGGCTCGGTACGCGGGCTGCTGCCCCGCGCGTACCGCCTGGTGGGCGAGCAGCTGCGCCGGTACGCCGCCGGGACGGAGCTGACGAACCGGGTGGTCGACGGCTACTGATCGCCGGTGGCGCTGCTGGCCGCCGGCGGCTTCACTGATCGCTGCCGGTGCCTGGTAGCTCCTGCCCGGTGACGGCGATCAGCCTCGGCAGTTCGGTGGCGCGTACGGCCGGCAGCATCACCACCTCGCCGTCGTCGAGCCGGGCCACCGCCCGGCCCCGGGGGTCACCGGCGAGTTCGGCGACCCGGTTCCACGGCACCCGGCGCTGCCCGACGAGCGCCCGCAGCCGCAGCTCCCGGGCATCGGCGTCGGTGCCGGCGCGCCACGCCCAGACCGCGACGGCGAGCGGCACGAGCAGCACCCAGAGCAGCCACCAGCGGGCGGAGGCCAGCGGCAGCGCGCCCACGGAGGCGACGATCGCGGCGACCAGGATGGCCTGGTTGTGACGGAAGCGGACGGTATCGGCGCGGCTCACCCTCCGATGATCCCATCCGTCCCCTCCACCTCACCCCCGGGCGTCCGCACCGCCCCATCAGGCCACCCGCCGCGCCCGCTCTTTCGCGCCCGCCCTCTTGCGCCTGGCCACTCCGCCGCCAGATGTTGATGTGATGGACGTCACTGGTGCGGTGACGTCACCGGGCGCGTCCGGAATCGTTTCTAGGCGTGGCCGCAGCGGTCCCCGCCGATGCGTTCCCGCCCCGCTCCGGCTCCGCACGTCGTACCGCGCACCGCAACCGCACCGCCCCCGTGCCCCCTCACGAAGGCGACCGCCGTGCCCGTCCCTCCTCCCGCCGATCCCCGTCGGCGATCAGCCCTGCCCGATGTCGTCGTGTCGCTCACCGGCGCGACTTTTCTCCTGGCCGGCGTCGCCGGTGTCCTGCCCGGCCCCTCCGCCGCCGCGCTCGCCGTCGCCGGAGGCTTCGCTCTCGCCTGCGTCCGGCTCGCCTGGCTCGCCGGCGGCGCCACCCCGCCCGACCGTCCCGCGCCGACGGACCGCTGCGCGCCGACGGACCGCCCTGCGCCGACGGACCGCCCTGCGTCGACCGGCCGTCCTGCGTCGCCAGGTCGTCCCGCACCGGCAGCCGGAGCGCCGTATCTCACCGTCACGCACGACGCGGCGGCGCTCGACCCGAGGACCGGGCGGCGGGCTCGCCGGGCAGCGCTGTCCCGCCGGGTCGCGGCCGTCCTGGACGGCGCCGTCCTGGTCGCCGGGCTCACCGTCGCGGTGCTGCCGCTGAGCGACCCCGCCCACCGGCTGCCGATCGCGCTGGCCGGGCTGTGCCTCACCGGGCCGCTGCACGTGGTGGGCCTGCTGCGCCTGCCGGGCCGGTCGCGGCTGTCCGGCCCGGAACTGGTGCGCCGTACCGTCGACGTGCTGGCGCTCGGCGTCAGCCTGGTCTTCGCGGGCTGGATGCTGCTGCCGAACGGCCCGGTCCCGGGCGTCGCCGGGGTCGTCGCGGCAGGCGGCGCGGTGGTGCTCGCCGTGCTCGCCGTGGCGGCCGTCGCCGAACGCCGCCGCCGGCCGGGCGCCGCGCGCTGCCACGCCGGGACCGTGCTGACGCTCGGCGGGCTGACGCTGCTCGTGGTGCTGCTGGCGTACGACGCGCCGGACCGGGCGCTGCCGCTCGTCTCGGCACCGCTGGTGGCCGGGGCGCTGCTCACCGCCTCCGGCGCCCGGCGCACCTCGGGCGGCGAACGGCCGGGCCGGGACGCGGCGCCGGCCGCCTGGCCCCGCCTCACCGCGCCGGCCGGGATCGCCGCGCTGGCCGCCGGAATCCACCTGGGCACGGCCGGTGAGTTCAGCACCGGCGCGATGGCCCTGGGCCTGGCCGTCATTCCGCCGATCATGGTGGGTGAGCTGCTCGCCGCCGCCGACCAGCGCCGCCGCGTGCAGCGGCTCGCGGCCCGTGAGGCGTGGTTGCGGCGCCGGCTCGGACCGGACGCCCGGTCGGCCGGGCCGGTGTGCCTGACGCGCGCGGATCTGGTCCGGGCGATGGCGGAGCGCAGTGGTGGCGCGCTGCTCGTCGTGGACCTGCACGGGGTGGGCGGCGCCGTGGCGGAGCGGCCGGTGCTGGCCGAGGCCGCGCGCCGGCTGCGGGCGGGCTCCGAGACGCGCGATCTGGTCGCCCGGCTCGGCGACTCCGAGTACGCCGTCCTCACCGATCTCGGACCGGTGCTCGCGTACGCGCTCGGCCTGCGGCTGCTGGCGGCGCTGACCGACCCGTACCCCCGGCCGGGAGGCGTCGCCCGGCTCGGGGTGAGCGTCGGGCTGGCCGAGACCGGCGGCGGTGATCCGGGGGACGTGCTGCGGCAGGCGGACCTGGCCCGCCGCCGGGCGGTGCAGCTCGGCCGGGACCGCGTCGAGTGGTACGACGCCTACCTGGAGGAGCAGCTGGTCCGCCGCCTGGATCTGGAGCGGGAGCTGCCCGGCGCGGTGGCGCGCGGTGAGCTGGACCTGGTCTACCAGCCGGTGGTGGCGCTCGCCGACCGGACGCCGGTGGGCACCGAGGCGTTGCTGCGCTGGCGCAGCCCGGCGCTGGGCACCGTGCTCCCGGCCGAGCTGCTGCCGGTGGCGGCCGACCTCGACCTGACCGGCGAGATCGGGCGGTGGGTGCTGGACCGGGCCTGCCGTCAGCTCGCCGCGTGGTCGGAGGGCGGCCGCGAGCTGTGGATGGCGGTCAACGTGACGCCGCGCGAGCTGGCCGCGCCGGACTTCGTGGCGCGTACCGCGACGGCGCTGGCTGCGTACGACGTGGTGCCGGAACGGCTGGTGGTGGAGGTGGCCGAGCCGGTGGTGGGCGCGGAACTGTCCACAGTGGTGGCCCGGCTGTCCGGTCTGCGGTCGGTCGGTGTGCGGATCGCGCTCGACGACTTCCGGGCCGAGCACGCCTCGCTCGCGCAGCTCCGCCGGCTGCCGATCGACCTGCTCAAGGTGGGCCCGCACCTGGTCGGCCCGGGCGGGGACGGACGACGTCCGCTGATCGACGTGGTGGCGAACCTGGCCGACCGGCTCGGCGTGGACCTGGTGGTCGAGGAGCTGGAGTCGGAGGGGCAGGTGGCCGGCGCGCGGCGGGCCGGCTGCCGGTACGGCCAGGGCTTCGCGTTGGCCCGCCCGGCGACCGCCGAGCGGGTCGAGGCGTGGTTCGAGGAGTACCCGTCCACCGCCCGGTGAGCTGAACCGGCTCAGTAGCTCGTCGTACGAGGTGGGGCGGTGCTGCCGCGCGGCGTCAGGTGCGCGGTCTCGTCCTGCACGACGGCGGCCGGCTCGCCCGCGATCACGGCCAGGAGTTGCCGGGCGGCATGCGCGCCGTACGCCGGGATGTCCCGGCCCAGCGCGGTCAGCGGCGGGTGCACCAGGCGGCAGAGCGGTGAGTCGTCCCAGGCCACGATGGACAGGTCGGCGGGCACTGTGAGGCCCATCTCCTGGGCCACCGAGAGCCCGGCGATCGCCATCACGTCGTTGTCGTAGATCACCGCGGTCGGGCGGCCGGCGGAACTGAGCAGCCGGCGGGTGGCGCGCGCGCCCTCCTCGCCGGTGTAGTCGGACCAGACGGTGGTCGCCTCGTCCAGCCCGAGCCGCCGGCACACGCCGGTGAACGCCTCGGTGCGGATCTCGGTGTGCAGCAGCGAGGGCAACCCGCCCACCCGGGCGATGCGACGGTGACCGAGCGCGACCAGGTATTCCACGGTCTCGACCAGGGCCGCAGCGTCGTCGGCCCAGACACTCGCCAGGCCGCCGGTGTGCCCGGGCCCGCCGATCACCACCGCCGGCAGTTGCAGTTCCTCCAGCGCCGGCACGCGCCGGTCGTCGGTGCGCAGGTCGCAGACGAGCACGCCGTCGACCCGGCGTTCGGCCCACCACCGCCGGTAGACCGCGATCTCGGCCTCCTGGTCGCTGACCACCTGGAGGGTGAGCGCGTACGAGCGGGCCGACAGTTCGGCCTCGACGCCGCTGATCAGCTCCATGAAGAACGGCTCGATGCCGAGTATCCGGGCGGGGCGGCACAGCGCCAGGCCGACCGCCTTGGCGGTGGCGCCGGACAGCGCGCGGGCGGCGCTGCTCGGACGGAACCCGATCTCGGCGGCGATGGCGAGGATCCGCCGGCGGGTCGCGTCGGAGACCCCGGGCTGTCCGTTGAGCGCGTACGACACCGCACCCTTCGAGACCCCGGCGCGCCGGGCGACGTCGGCGATGGTCGGCCGCTTCACCGCAGCGTTCCTCCACTGTGTCCGGCCCTCGCGGGCGCTCTCGTCCGCCGGGTCACCGGCGTCTGGTGACGCTACTGCACGCCGCGCCGGCCACTTTGTGTCACCGACTGTGGTGACTGACGGTTCCGGCTGCCGTCGCTCCGCCGGAGATCGCCGGGACGGCGGTGCCGGCGACACTCCCCGGGGCCTGCACGCCTGGTCCACCGCCCGGTTCGCGTCGGTCCGGCCGGTGGTCACGGTGGCCGGTGGCACCGGCCGGGTCGAGCCGCACGCCGAGGTCGAGCGGGCCGCCGACGAGCCGCCGACCGTACGCGCCGCGGTCGCCGGGGTCACCGCTGAGGTCGCCGTACCGGCGGGGGAGCGGACCGCCGTCGTGACACTCACCGTCGCGGAGCGCGCGCTGTGGTTCTTCGCCGAGGACCGCGACGCGCGGTGGCCGGCGGCGCAGGTGGACCGGGCGCTGGTGACGCTGCTGCCGGGGGAGAGCGCGACGTTCACCGTGCACGCGCCCGGCCCGCTCGACGCGGACGCGCTCACCCGACGCCCGGTCCTGCACTGCGTCAACGACCTCGTCTGAGCGTCGTCCGGGCGCTCGGCGGCGCACTCGCCTCCTCGCGCTTCCGCGCGCCTGCGGTCGTCTCCGCGCGCTTCCGCGCGCCTGCGGTCGTCTCCGCGTGGTTCCGCACGCCGAAGACGATCAGATAGCCGAGGATCCACAACTCGCCCACTGTCGCGGGGACCACCAGCAGGTCGCCGGCGATCCCGGCGCCGGGGGCGAGGTACGCGACGAACGTCATGAGGACGTAGCTGACGCCACCGGCGACGAGGACCCAGCCCAGCGGCCGGGGCAGCCAACCCGACCGGAGCACGCACCAGCCCATCGGCACCAGCCAGAGCCCGAAGAAGAGCCCACCCACCTCCCACAGGTTTCCGCTGACCAGGTAGAGCAGCTGGATGGTGCCGGCGTCGGCCGGCCCGTCGGTCGCGACCTGCAGCGCCGTCGCGAGGACGGCGGCGCTGCCGAGGATCGCGACGGCGTTGACGAGCCCGAAGGCGGCGATGCTGCCCGCGGCGGTGCCGTCGACCGTGCGGAACAGCCGGTAGAACCAGACGGCGGTGAGCGTCTGGGTGAGGACGACGAGCAGTTCGAGGGCGATGCCGGCGCGTGCCAGCGACTCGTGGGCCACCAGGTTGGCGAGCGTCGTGGCGGCGTCGCCGGCGTCGAAGATCATGGACCGGGCGGTGAGGAACCCCAGGGCGGCGCTGACGGCGAGCCCGAGGTAGAACAGCCCGGTCGCGCGGGCGGTGCGGATCAGCTGTGGCATGGCGGCTCCTAGGGGTGTGCGACGCGCCGTCGCTGGGGAACGGCTGCCTTACGTCGTAAGGCAGACCATACGTTGTAAGGTCAAGAGGAGATGGAGAGCCGGATGGGAGCGCGGAAACCGCGGGACCCGCTCAGCCGCGAGCGCGTCCTGGTCAGCGCGATCGCCCTGGTCGACGCCGAGGGGATGGCGGCGCTCACGATGCGCCGGCTCGCCGCCGAACTCGGTGTCGAGGCGATGTCGCTCTACCACCACCTGCCCGGCAAGGGCGGGCTGCTCGACGGCCTTGTGGACGCTGTCGTCACCGAGATCACCTCAGCCGCCGACCGGGCCGAGGCGGACGCGGCCCGCGCGGACTGGCGGGCCCGGCTGCGGCTGCGCTTCCTCGGAGCGCGTGCGGTCATGCTGCGGCACCCGTGGGCCCCCGCGCTGCTCACCGGCCGTCCGGCCGTCCCTGCCGGGTTGTACGTCTACTACGACGGCATCGTCGCCACACTCGTCGACGGCGGCTTCTCGTACCGGATCGCCCACCGGGCGCTGCACGCCTTCGGCAGCCTGGCGCTCGGCTTCTCGCAGGAGGTGTTCCAGCCGTCGGCGGGTGAGGAGACCGACGCGGAGGCCGAGGAAGCCGAGATGGTGGCGCTGGCCGAACGACTGCCGCACCTGGCCGCCATGGTCGCCGCCGAGACGCACGACGCGGCGGACCCGACGCTCGGCTGGTGCGACAGTCAGACCGAGTTCGAGTTCACCCTCGACCTGCTCTTCGACGGCCTGGAGCGGCACCGGCCGCGCTGACGTCCCGGCGGGTTCGGGCGGCACCTGCGGGGTACCAGGACGGCATGACTGATCCGGTTGAACTGTCCGACCTGCACGCCGGAGGCGCCGACCCCGACGACGTCACCCCCGAGGACCCGCACGCGGACCTGGACGGCACCGACGAGAACTCGCCCGCGGAGTTCGGCCTGCCCGTCGACGGCACCGCACCGGCCGAGGAGGACCCCACCCAGCGGTGAGTGGAACGCCATGGGTGTCAAAAGGGTCCGTAGACACCCATGGCGTTCCACCCGGTGGCGGTGGAGGCCGCGGGGCGCTAGTTGGGCAGGGCGGCGAGGCCGGACAGTAGTTCCCACCGCTCGGCCTCGGTCAGCGCCGCGTACGCCGGTTCGTCGCGGCGATCGGTGTCCGCCTCGATCGCCGCGCGTCGCGGGCCGTCCGGCAGCGCGCGGATCTCGTCGGCGGTCAGCCCGGCGGCCCGCCACGCGGCCCGGTGCGCGTCGGCGCGGTGGTGCCGCAGCGAGCCCAGCCGGGTGACGAGCAGCAGCGCCGGGGAGGCGCCCTCCGGCTCGTACGGCGGGGACATCGCCCGGAACACCGGCCCGCCGCTGGCCTGCGCGTGCGTCAGCACCCGGCCGACCAGGTCGGCGAGGCGGGGCACGACGCTCAGCCCGGGCAGCACCCCGGGCAGCATGGTCCACAGTTCCTCGGCGGCCTCACCGGTCGCCCGCTGGGCGAACAGCGTCAGCTCGCGGCCCAGCTCGGTGAGGTGCCAGGCGCCGTCGGCGTCCCGGACGACGACGCCCTGCTCCAGCTCCTCGGCCATGCTTCCGGACGTGTAGACCAGGCCGTCGGCCAGCGCCTCGGCGGGCATCGGCCGGGCCAGCACCCCGGAGAAGAAGCTGCTCTCCGCGCCGAGTGTGCAGCCCCGCTCGGCGTAGAACGCCTCCATCCGGGCGCGGGCTGCCCAGCGGGCGCCCACGTAGACCCGGTCGATCGCCGGCCGGACCAGTCGCGCGTAACTCACAGTCGTCTCCACGCCGCCGGACCCTACCGGCGCGCGGGCGTTAAGAAGGGCCCCCTCCTCTACCGGAGGCGTTAAGAAGGGGCCCTTCCTTACGTCACTCGGGGACGCGGCGGTAGGCGCCGTCGCTGGCCGAGGTCGCCATCGACGCGTACGCGCGCAGCGCCGCCGACACCGGACGCTGCCGGTCGACAGGGGTGTACGGGCGGTCCCGCTTCTCCTCGGCCACCCGGCGCGCCTCAAGCTCGTCGGCGGGCACATTCAGCTCGATCGACCGGCCCGGGATGTCGATGACGATCTCGTCGCCCTCGCGGACCAGCGCGATCAGCCCGCCGGAGGCCGCCTCCGGGGAGACGTGCCCGATGGACAGGCCGGAGGTGCCGCCGGAGAACCGGCCGTCGGTCAGCAGCGCGCAGGAGCGCCCCAGCCCACGGCCCTTGAGGAACGAGGTGGGGTAGAGCATCTCCTGCATGCCGGGGCCGCCCTTCGGGCCCTCGTACCGGATCACCACCACGTCCCCGGCGACGATCTCCTTGGCGAGGATCGCGGTCACCGCGTCGTCCTGAGACTCGTAGACCTTGGCCGGGCCGCGGAAGATCAGGCACTCCTCGGGCACACCGGCGGTCTTCACCACGCACCCGGCCGGCGCGAGGTTGCCGTGCAGGATGGCCAGGCCGCCGTCGGCGCTGTAGGCGTGCTCGGAGTCCCTGATGCAGCCGCCGGCCGCGTCGGTGTCCAGCGACGACCAGCGGTTGGTGGTGGAGAACGGCTCGGTCGTGCGCACCCCGCCCGGCGCGGCGTGGAACAGCTCGACCGCCTCTCGGGTGGCCGAGCCGCCCCGGACGTCCCAGTCGGCCAGCCACCGGTCCAGGGTGGGGGAGTGGACCGCGCGCACGTCGCGGTGCAGCAGCCCGGCGCGGTCCAGTTCGCCGAGAATGGCCGGGATGCCGCCGGCCCGGTGCACGTCCTCCATGTGGTACTGCGGCGAGTTCGGGGCGACCTTGGCCAGGCACGGCACCCGGCGGGAGATCGCGTCGATGTCGGCGACGCCGAAGTGCAGCTCCGCCTCGCGGGCGGCGGCGAGCAGGTGCAGCACCGTGTTCGTGGAGCCGCCCATCGCCACGTCGAGGGCGACCGCGTTCTCGAACGCCTCCCGGCCGGCGATCGAGCGCGGCAGCACGGAGGCGTCGTCGTTGTCGTACCACTGCTTGGCGATCTCGACGATGGTGCGCCCGGCCTCGACGAACAGCGACCGCCGCGCGGCATGGGTGGCCAGCGTCGACCCGTTGCCGGGCAGCGCCAGGCCGATGGCCTCGGTGAGGCAGTTCATCGAGTTGGCGGTGAACATGCCGGAGCAGGAGCCGCAGGTCGGGCACGCGGAGCGCTCGATCTCGCCGAGCTGGTCGTCGGTGACGGCCTCGTTCGAGGAGGCGATCATGGCGTCGATCAGGTCGATTTTGCTGTGCACCACGCCCTCGATCGCCACCGTCTTGCCGGCCTCCATCGGGCCGCCGGAGACGAAGACGGTCGGGATGTCGAGCCGCAGCGCGGCGAGCAGCATGCCCGGAGTGATCTTGTCGCAGTTGGAGATGCAGACCAGGGCGTCCGCGCAGTGCGCGTTGACCATGTACTCCACCGCGTCGGCGATCAGCTCCCGGCTGGGCAGCGAGTAGAGCATGCCGCCGTGGCCCATGGCGATGCCGTCGTCCACGGCGATCGTGTTGAACTCCCGGCCGACGCCGCCGGCCTCGGCCACCGCGTCGGCGACCAGGCCGCCGAGGTCCTTGAGGTGGACGTGGCCGGGTACGAACTGGGTGAAACTGTTCGCGATGGCGACGATCGGCTTGCCGAAGTCGTCGTCGGTCATCCCGGTGGCCCGCCACAGGGCCCGGGCGCCGGCCATCGTCCGACCGTGGGTGGAGGTCCTCGACCGCAGCTCAGGCATGACAACCAGTCTGACACCATCGGCGCGGCGATCCCCCGGCGCGCACCCTGTGTCCCAACAGTTGCACACCCGGTGCCCCACGGGAGGCGCTCATCCGGCAGAGTTGACGCGTGCAGTCGTCCCCGGGGATGGTCACCGTCGCGGTGTTGAGCGGGATCGCCGCGGCCGGTGCCGCCGTGCTGCTCGCCGCGTCGGTGCGGCACCGCACCGGCCCTCGCCGCCCGGCCCACCTGCTGCTCGCGGTCGCCGCCGGTGCCGCCCTGTTCAGCCTCGTGGTCGGTCTCGGCGGCCTGCTGGCCGCCGGTGACCACTGGGCGCACCGGCAGGGCCAGCGGACCGGGTGGGCGGTCCTCGTCGCGGCCGGGACGACGCTCGCCGCGCTCGGCCTCGGCGCCGCCGTGCTGCGCCTGCCCGGCGCGGCGGCGACCCGGGCCGCCACCGCCCGGCTGCTGCTCGACGGCCTGATCATGGGCAGCGCGCTCTGGTTCGTCGGCTGGGTGGCGTTCAGCGAGCCGACCCGGCTGCTCGGCGGCGCCACCCCCGTCGCCTGCCTGCCGATCGTGCTGGCCACCGTGAGCGCGGCGCTCACCACCGGGCTCACCGTGATCGTCGTGCTCCGGGTCGCGCCGCCGCGCGGGTGGCTCACGCTGCTCGCCGCCGGCGCGACAGCGGTGACGGCCGGTGGGTTGGGCGTGTCCGCCGGGCTCTGCCAGGCCGGCCCGGGCATGGTGCTCACCGGCGCGGTGCTGACCGCCGCCGGTCTGCTGGCCACCGCCGTGGCCGGGCGCCGCGCCGACCTGACACAGCTCGACGTCGACTTCATCCGCCGCGACGGCGAGTACGCCTTCGTGCCGATGTTCGCCATGGCCGCCTCCGCGATCTACCACCTGGTGCAGGGCGGCGGGTTCGACGGGTACGCGATCGTGGCCGGCACCGTCGAGGGGTTCGCCCTGGTGACCCGGCAATATCTGGCCCTCAACGACGTGCGTGGCTACGCGATCCGGCTGGCCGAACGGGAGGCGCACTTCCGCGAGCTGGCGCACACCGACCCGCTGACCGGGCTGGCGAACCGGCGCGGGCTGCTGCGCGCCCTGCACCGCGGTGCCGAGGCGGGCATGCCGTGCGTACTGCTCGGGCTCGACCTCGACGGCTTCAAGAACGTCAACGACATGCGCGGGCACGACGTCGGCGACGCGGTGCTGATCGAGGTGGGGCGGCGGCTGCGGGGCAACCTGCGCCCGGGTGACCTGGCGGCCCGGCTCGGCGGCGACGAGTTCGCGGTGCTGATGCACGGGTCGGCCGGGCCCGGCCCGGTCGCCGACCGCCTGCTCGGGGTGCTCGGCCGCCCGTACGAGCAGGGGGACCTGCCGGTCTTCCTGTCGGTGAGCATCGGAGTGGCCGCCGGGCACGGCGAGCAGGACGTGGAACTGCTGCTGCGCAACGCCGACCTGGCGCTGCGCTACGCCAAGCAGCGGGGCAAGAACCGGATCGAGCACTACGACGCCACGTACGACCAGTTGCTGAGCCGGCGTACCCGGATGGAGCACGAGCTGCGTGGCGCGATCGAGCGCGACGAACTGCGGCTGGTCTTCCAGCCGGTGGCCTCGCTGCCGTCGGTGCGGCCGGTCGGCGCGGAGGCGCTGCTGCGGTGGCGGCACCCGGAGCTGGGCAACGTCCGGCCGGACGAGTTCATCCCGCTGGCCGAGGAGTGCGGGATGATCGCCAAGCTCGGCGCGTGGGTGCTGCACCAGGCCTGCTACCAGCTCTCCCGCTGGCTGGCCGACGGGCACGACGTCTGGGTGTCGGTGAACGTGTCGCCGCGCGAGCTGCACGCCCCGGAGTATGTGGTCCAGGTCGCCGACGCGCTGCGCGCGCACCACGTGCCGCCGCAGCGGCTGGTGCTGGAGGTGACCGAGCACGCGGTCGCCACCGACCTGGACGAGCTGATCCGGCGGCTCACCGCGCTGCGGCTGACCGGCGTCCGGATCGCACTCGACGACTTCGGCGCCGGTTACTCGTCGCTCGGCCAGCTCCGGCGGCTGCCGATCGACATCCTCAAGATCGACCACAGTCTGGTCGCCGAGCACGAACCGGTACGGCCGGTCGGACGGGACGGCCCGGCGTTCGCCCCGATGGTCGACATCGTCATGCGCCTGGGTCACCAGTTGGGGCTGGAGGTGATCGCCGAGGGCGTCACCAACCCGGCCGAGCTGGCCGCCGTGGTGGCCGCCGGCTGCCGGTTCGGCCAGGGCGCGCTGTTCGGCTGGGGCGTACCGGCCGAGCACCTGGAGGCGATGCTGGAGGCGGCCACGGCACCCGGCAACCGGCACACCGCGATGCCGCCGGTGCCGCCGCCCGCGCCGGCGCGGGCCCCGTCGCCGCTGCTGCCCCGGCTGCGCAACAACCCGCCCGCCCCGCGTCCCCCGATGGAGGGATCTTCGCAGTTCGCACCGGGTGTGCAGGGGGTGCCGGCGACCGACACGCCCACGTCCGTGAACCAGAATGTGGGATCAGTTGACTCATCGCGTGAGATGCGTCAGGCTTAGCCGCATGTCGTCGAACCGGTCGCCGCGAGTACTTACCTGAGCGCACTCTCCCACCGAGAGTGCGCTGGCCCCGTGCATCCTGCACGTGGGCTTTTTTGTTGCCGTCGGACCATCGCCGGGACCCTCCGTCCCATCCTGAGAAGCGCGTCACCCACTCAACTTCCGAAGGCTTGAACCGCCATGACGAGACCCACGCCAGAGACCCTCGCCCACTCCGCCCGCCGGGCCCGCTCCGGCACCGGCGCGGCCGGTGACTCCGACCCCGCCGCCCGCCCCGGCCGTACCGTTCCGGGGGCCGCCACCGCCGAGACGCCCGTACGGGAACCCGCCGCCGCGCAGGTCTCGGGCGCCGGTTCGCTCGTGCGGTCGCTCGAGGCGCTCGGCGTCGACGTGGTCTTCGGCATCCCGGGCGGCGCGATCCTGCCCGCCTACGACCCGCTCTACGACTCCTCGGTCCGGCACATCCTGGTCCGCCACGAGCAGGGCGCGGGGCACGCGGCCACCGGTTACGCACAGGCCACCGGCCGGGTCGGCGTCTGCATCGCCACCTCCGGGCCGGGCGCGACGAACCTGGTGACCCCGATCGCCGACGCGTACATGGACTCGGTCCCGATGGTGGCGATCACCGGCCAGGTGGCGCGGCCGTCGATCGGCACCGACGCCTTCCAGGAGGCCGACATCCAGGGCATCACGCTGCCCATCACCAAGCACAACTTCCTGGTGCAGACCGCCGACGAGATCCCCCGCGTGCTGGCCGAGGCGTTCCATCTGGCCGCGACCGGCCGGCCCGGCCCGGTGCTCGTCGACATCCCGAAGGACGTGCTCCAGGCGCCGGCGACCTTCTCCTGGCCGCCCACGCTCGACCTGCCCGGATACCGGCCGACGCTGCACCCGCACGGCAAGCAGATCCGCGAGGCGGCCCGGCTGATGACCGGCGCCCGCCGTCCGGTCCTCTACGTCGGCGGCGGCGTGCTCAAGGCCGGCGCCACCGAGGGGCTGCGCAAGCTGGCCGAGCAGACCGGCATCCCGGTGGTCACCACGCTGATGGCGCTGGGCGCGTTCCCCGACTCGCACCGCCAGCACCTCGGCATGCCCGGCATGCACGGCACCGTCGCTGCGGTGTACGGCCTTCAGAAGGCCGACCTGATCGTGGCGCTGGGCGCCCGCTTCGACGACCGGGTGACCGGCCGGCTCGACTCGTTCGCGCCGGACGCGACAGTCGTGCACGCCGACATCGACCCGGCCGAGATCGGCAAGAACCGGCACGCCGACATCCCGATCGTGGGGGACGCGCGGCATGTGATCGACGAGCTGATCGCTGCCGTCACCGCCGAGCAGGCCGCCCACCCGGCGGCCGACCTGACCGACTGGTGGGCCCAGCTCGACGACCTGCGCGAGCGGTACCCACTGGGCTTCGAGGAGCCGGCCGACGGCACGCTCTCGCCGCAGTACGTGATCAAGCGGCTGGGTGAGATCGCCGGCCCGGACGCGGTCTACGTGGCGGGTGTCGGCCAGCACCAGATGTGGGCCAGCCAGTTCATCTCGTACGAGAAGCCGCACACCTGGCTCAACTCCGGCGGCCTGGGCACCATGGGCTACGCCGTCCCGGCCGCGATGGGCGCCAAGGTCGGCAAGCCGGACACCACGGTGTGGGCGGTCGACGGCGACGGCTGCTTCCAGATGACCAACCAGGAGCTGGCGACCTGCGCGCTGGAGGGCATCCCGATCAAGGTCGCCGTGATCAACAACGGCAACCTGGGCATGGTGCGGCAGTGGCAGACCCTGTTCTACGGGGAGCGCTACTCCAACACCGAGCTGGGCACGCACAAGCACCGCATCCCGGACTTCGTCAAGCTCGCCGAGGCGCTCGGCTGCGTCGGGCTGCGCTGCGAGAACGCCGCCGACGTGGACAAGACCATCGAGGCGGCCATGGCGATCGACGACGCGCCGGTGGTCATCGACTTCGTGGTCGGCAAGGACGCGATGGTCTGGCCGATGGTCGCCGCCGGCACCAGCAACGACGAGATCATGTTCGCCAGGGGCGTGCGCCCCGCGTTCGACGAGGACGAACTCTAAATGACGATGCACACCTTGTCCGTGCTGGTGGAGAACAAGCCGGGTGTCCTGGCCCGGGTCTCCGGGCTGTTCTCCCGGCGCGGGTTCAACATCGACAGCCTTGCCGTGGGCGAGACGGAGAACCCGGACGTCTCCCGTATCACCATCGTGGTCAACGCCGAGTCCTCACCGCTGGAGCAGGTGACCAAGCAGCTCAACAAGCTGGTCAACGTACTCAAGATCGTGGAGCTGGACCCGCAGGTGTCGGTGGCGCGCGAGCTGCTGCTGGTCAAGGTCCGCGCGGACCGCACGGCCCGCGCCCAGGTGCTGGAGACGGTCGGCCTGTTCCGCGCCCGGGTGGTCGACGTCGCGCCGGACACGCTGACCATCGAGGCCACCGGCACCCCGGACAAGCTCGACGCGCTGCTGCGCGACCTGGAGCCGTTCGGCATCAAGGAGATGGTCCAGTCCGGCACCGTGGCGATCGGGCGGGGTTCCCGGGCCATCACCGCCGGCCCGGCGCTGCGCGCCGCCTGATCCGTACCCACAAGTTTTCGACGGGCCGACGGGCACCGCCGTACGAAAGGGAAGTCAATGAGCGTTGAGGTGTTCTACGACGACGACGCCGACCTGGGCCTGATCCAGGGCCGCACGGTCGCCGTGATCGGGTACGGCAGCCAGGGCCACGCGCACGCGCTGTCGCTGCGCGACTCCGGCGTCGACGTGGTGATCGGCCTGCCCGCCGGGTCGAAGAGCCGGCCGAAGGCCGAGGAGCAGGGCCTGCGGGTGCTCACGCCCGCCGAGGCGGCGGCCGAGGGCGACGTGATCATGATCCTGGCGCCGGACACCGCCCAGCGTGGCCTCTACGCCGAGGCCATCGCGCCGAACCTGGCCGCGGGCAAGGCGCTGTTCTTCGGTCACGGCTTCAACATCCGGTACGGCCTGATCAAGCCCCCGGCCGACGTGGACGTGGCGATGGTCGCCCCGAAGGGCCCCGGTCACCTGGTCCGCCGCCAGTACGTCGACGGCAAGGGCGTGCCCTGCCTGGTCGCCGTCGAGCAGGACGCCAGCGGCAACGCGTTCGGCCTGGCCCTGGCGTACGCCAAGGCGATCGGCGGCACCCGGGCCGGCGCGATCCGGACCACGTTCACCGAGGAGACCGAGACCGACCTGTTCGGTGAGCAGGCGGTGCTGTGCGGTGGCGCGGCGGCGCTGGTGCAGACCGGTTTCGAGGTGCTCACCGAGGCCGGCTACGCGCCCGAGGTGGCCTACTTCGAGTGCCTGCACGAGCTGAAGCTGATCGTCGACCTGATGTACGAGGGCGGCATCGCCCGGATGCGCTACAGCATCTCCGACACCGCCGAGTACGGCGACCTGTCCCGCGGCCCGCGCGTCATCGACTCCCGGGTCAAGGACGAGATGCGCAAGATCCTCGGCGAGATCCAGTCCGGCGAGTTCGCCCGCGAGTGGGTGGCCGAGGACGAGGCCGGCCGGCCGAACTTCGCCAAGTGGCGGGCCGAGGGCGCGGCGCACCCGATCGAGGAGACCGGGCAGAAGCTGCGGGCCATGATGAGCTGGGTCGACCGGCCGATCACCGAGACCGCCTGAGTTCTTCCCCGTGCGGCCCGCGATCCGACGCTCTCCCCGGCGTCGGGCCGCGGGCCGCCGTCCGTTCACGTGCTGGGATGCGGTGAGTAACGCCTCGTCCCGCGCCGACCCCGGTGAACGGGGGATGTCGGGCGTGCGACGGGCCTGTGTGAGGGCCCTCACCCCGCAGTCCGGGACACGCCGGGCGGGCCGCCCCCTACCATCCTTGGTGTGGTGCCCGAGCGCACCCGACGGCCGTGGCACGGATCGGCGCAGGGCGCAGCGCGGCGCCCCGGCGTCCCAGGCCGAACCATTACCGAGCGTCTACGAGGACCGATGAATCCTGTCGTACTGATCGCCGAAGAACTCGCCCCCGCCGCCATCGAGGTGCTCGCGCACGACTTCGACGTGCGCCACGTGGACGGCACCGACCGCCCCGCTCTGCTCTCCGCACTCTCCGAGGCCGACGCGGTGATCGTACGCAGCGCCACCCAGATCGACGCCGAGGCGATCGCCGCCGCGCCGCGGCTGAAGGTGGTCGCCCGGGCCGGCGTCGGTCTGGACAACGTCGAGGTGCCGGCCGCCACCGCCCGGGGCGTCATGGTCGTCAACGCGCCCACCTCGAACATCGTGTCCGCCGCCGAGCAGGCCGTCGCGCTGCTGCTCGCGGTGGCCCGCAACACCGCCAGCGCCAGCGCCGCGCTCAAGGCCGGCGAGTGGAAGCGGTCCAAGTACACCGGCGTGGAGATCCAGGGCAAGACCGTGGGCGTGGTCGGCCTCGGCCGCATCGGCGTGCTCTTCGCGTCCCGTATCGCCGCGTTCGGCACCCGGCTGATCGCGTACGACCCGTACATCCAGCCGGCCCGTGCCGCCCAGCTCGGCGTCCGCCTGGTCGGGCTGGAGGAGCTGCTGCGGGAGAGCGACTTCATCTCGATCCACCTGCCGAAGACGCCGGAGACGGTCGGCCTGATCGGCGAGAAGGAGCTGGCGATCGTCAAGCCGGGCGTGCGGATCGTCAACGCCGCCCGCGGCGGCCTGGTCGACGAGCAGGCGCTCGCCGACGCGATCGCGGAGGGCCGGGTCGCCGGTGCCGGCGTCGACGTGTACACCAAGGAGCCGTGCACCTCCTCGCCGCTGTTCGCCTTCGACAACGTGGTGGCCACCCCGCACCTGGGCGCCTCCACCAACGAGGCGCAGGACAAGGCCGGTCTCGCGGTGGCCAAGAGCGTCAAGCTGGCGCTCCAGGGCGAGTTCGTCCCGGACGCGGTGAACGTGCAGGCCGGCGGCGTGGTCGCCGAGGACGTCCGTCCGCTGCTGCCGCTGGCCGAGCGGCTGGGCCGGGCGTTCACCGCCTTGGCCGGCGGGGTGGCCGCCAGCGTCACCGTCGAGGTGCGCGGCGAGATCGCCGCCCACGACGTGTCGGTGCTCAAGCTCGCCGCGACCAAGGGACTGTTCAGCTCCGTGGTCGAGGAGCAGGTCACCTACGTCAACGCGCCGCACCTGGCCGCCGAGCGGGGCGTCGAGGTCACGCTCGCCACGCCGGGCGAGACCGTCGACCACCCGAACCTGGTGACGGTGCGCGGGGCGCTGCCGGACGGCCGTACCGTCCGCGTCTCCGGCACCGTGGCGCACACCGGCACCCGCGACGTGTTCAAGCTGACCGAGGTGGACGGTTTCGACGTGGAGATCGGCGCGGAGGGCATCCTGCTCTTCCTGCGCTACGCCGACCGGCCCGGCGTGGTCGGCACCGTCGGCACGCTGCTCGGCGAGGCCGGCGTCAACATCGCCGCCATGCAGGTGGCCCGCCGCGAGGCCGGGGGCGAGACGCTGATGACGCTCACCGTCGACCAGGCGCTCGGCGCCGACCTGCTCACTTCCGCCGCCGACTCGATCGGCGCGGTCGCGGCCAGCGCGGCCGACCTGCGCGACGTGTAGTCCGGACAGGACACATCGGGGCCCGGCCGAATTCGGCCGGGCCCTTCGCCGTCCCTGGTGGGTCAGGAGCGGACGCGGGCCGGTGGCGGGTAGACCGAGCTGCCGTCGAAGAGCATCAGGTCGTGCTCGCCGGCCAGCCGCTCGATGTCCAGCAGGACCTGGTCCGGGCAGGTCGGATGCAGCTTCATCTCGATGTGGTCGGCGGCCGTGTGCAGCGGTGCCACCTCCCACGGCGTACCGGGCCGGGCCGGGCGGTCCGGGTAGGTCGCCGTGATCGCCCGGTAGAAGGCGACGAGTCGCGGGTCGGGGTGCTGCTCGCCGTGCCGGCCGTCGCGGCACTGTTGCACCGCCGCCCGCACCTGCTCCGGTGTCGCCCCGTCCGGCAGGGCCCACACGCTCAGATCGAAACTCACGGCGGACAGCGTGCCATCTCGCGCCCGGCCCGTCACCTCTGCCCCACCGGGCGTTCACCGCTGATTGCCGACATCGTTCACCCGGCGTCCGCTGTGGAGACTCTTGCGTCGAGTTGCGTCGATTCGCTAGCGTACCGATGCGGTTTCCGCTGAGCCGATCCCCGGCCCGTCTTCGGGTGGCGCGGTCGGGCACACGGCCCCTCGGCCCGCACCCCTCGATTGCGCGAGCCACGCGCACTCGTCGCTGACCGGCCCTCACGGTCGTTGCCGAGACCGTGGGGGCCGATCGCGCTCCGCGACAGGCGGCGGCTCAGCGCCGGTGGTGCGCGAACAGTGGGCGGCTCAGCGCCGGTGGTGCGCGAACAGGGGGCGGCTCAGCGCCGGTGGTGCGCGAACAGTGGGCGGTAGTCCGCGTCGTGGCGGAACCAGGCCAGCCCGGCCGGTCCGGCGGCGTACAGGGCGGTGGCGTAGGCGTCGGCGACGGCGAGGTTCGGACCGAGCACGGTGGCGGCCACGAGGCGGTCGGTCGGCTCGCCGGTGTGCGGGTCGATGACGTGGCCGCGCCGGCCGGTGACGCCCGACGTGCCGACCGCGCCCGTCGTCATCTCCAGCACCACAGGTGTCCGGCGGGTGTCGGTGGGGTGGTGCACAGCGACGCGCCACGGCCCGCCGTGCGCCGCGTGTCCGCGTACCGTCAGGTCGGCGCCGCTGAGCACGGCGTAGTCGTGGATGCCCGCGGCGCGCAACCGCGCCGCGGCCCGCTCGACCGCCCAGCCGCCGAGCAGGCCGCCCGGGTCGAACCCGCCGGGCACCGCCCAGGCGTCGAACCAGCCGTCGGTGGCCGCCCGCATCGCGGCGCAGAGGTCGATCAGGTCGGCCAGCGGGGGGTACGAGTCGGGGCTGATCTCGTCGCGGCGCAGCCGGGAGACGAGGCTGTCCGGCCGGTTCGGGCCGTAGGTGAGGTCGACGGCGCGCAGCTCGGCGACGGCGTCGCGCAGCGCCTCGCTGACCGCGCGGTGGCCGAACCACTCCGGCGCGTTGAGCAGCACGGTGTAGTCGGCGGTCGAGGTGGCGACCGTGTGCCGGACGCTGATCCGGCCGGACGCCGAGGCGCCGTACCGTTCGACGCGGTGGTTCGTGGCGCCCAGGTGCAGGTCCGGCCGGGCCGGGAGGAACGCGGACTGGTCGACCCATCGGGTCCGTGGCTGTTCGTCAGCCCAGTGGGCCCGCCGGTGCTCGATCCGCATGACACGTGCCCCCTCGGTGGCCGCCGCTGCGTCGCGGCGGTGCCGGATCCCGGGCCCCCGTCGGCCCGCGAACTCGACCCTAAGCAAAGGAGATGACCACACCATGAATGTCGGCTGGGAGCCTCCTGTGATCCGGTATCCCGGATGATGGAAGATTCGTACCGGGGGGCGGGACGGCGACGTACGGTTGCGCCTAACGACGAGACGAGGAGCCTCAGGTGGCACACATCGCGGTGGTGGCCGGTGACGGCATCGGACCCGAGGTGGTCGCGCAGGCCCGCAAGGTCCTCGACGCGGTGGTGCCCGGGATCGAGGTCACCGAGTACGACCTGGGTGCGGCGCGCTACCACCGCACCGGCGAGGTGCTGCCCGGCTCCGTCCTCGACGAGCTGGCCGGTCACGACGCCATCCTGCTCGGCGCGGTGGGCGACCCGACCGTGCCGCCGGGGGTGCTGGAGCGCGGTCTGCTGCTCAAGCTCCGGTTCGCCTTCGACCAGTACGTCAACCTGCGCCCGTCCCGCCTCTGGCCCGGCGTGGCCGGTCCGCTCGCCGCGGTCAAGCCCGGCGAGGTCGACCTCGTGGTGGTCCGCGAGGGCACCGAGGGGCTGTACGCGGGCGCCGGCGGCGCGCTGCACCGGGACACCCCGGCCGAGGTGGCCACCGAGGAGAGCCTGAACACCCGGCACGGCGTCGAGCGGGTGATCCGCGACGCGTTCGCCCGGGCCGGCCGCCGGGAGCGGCGCAAGGTCACGCTCGTGCACAAGACGAACGTGCTCACCCACGCCGGGTCGCTCTGGGCGCGCGCCTTCGCCGCGGTGGCCGCCGAGCACCCGGACGTGACCACCGAATACCAGCACGTCGACGCCGCGGCGATGTTCCTGGTGACCAACCCGTCCCGGTACGACGTGGTGGTCACCGACAACCTGTTCGGCGACATCCTCACCGACATCGCCGCCGCCGTGACCGGTGGCATCGGGCTGGCGGCCAGCGGCTGCATCAACCCCGAGGGGCGCTACCCGTCGATGTTCGAGCCGGTGCACGGTTCGGCGCCGGACATCGCCGGCCAGGGCGTCGCCGACCCGGTCGCCGCCGTGCTGTCCGCCGCGTTGCTGCTGGACCAGCTCGGCCACGCCGACGCCGCCGCCCGGGTCACGGCCGCGGTCGGCACCGAGCTGGCCGGGCGTACGCCGGGGGCGTCGGTGCGCACCGAGAAGGTCGGCGACCGGCTCGCCGGGTACGCCGTAGCCTGACCGGGCCGACCTCCTGGCGGCCCGGTACCGGGCCGCCAGATCCGTCACCGGGCCTCCCCGACCGTCCGGCGCGTCGCATCCGCCGGGGGCGGAGCTATCCGCTGAACGACCGTTCGGGGTAAGTTTCTGGCACCAGTGACGTCGGCGTGCGGTCCCGCATGCCGTGAACCCGCAGGGAGGTCAGCGCGATGAGCGGTGGTGACAAGCTCGATTTCGAGATCCGTCCGAATCCCGCGCCGGTAACCGCCGCCGACCGGGCCGCCCTGCTGGCGAACCCGGGCTTCGGCCGGGTCTTCACCGACCACATGGTCACCATCCGCTACGCCGAGGGCAAGGGCTGGTACGACGCCCGCCTGGAGGCGCGGGCGCCGATCCCGATGGACCCGGCCGCCGCGGTGCTGCACTACGCGCAGGAGATCTTCGAAGGGCTGAAGGCGTACCGCACCGGTGACGCGGTGACGATGTTCCGCCCGGAGGCGAACGCGGCCCGGTTCAACGCGTCGGCCCGCCGGCTGGCCATGCCGGAGCTGCCGGGGGAGACGTTCGTGGAGTCGCTTCGCCGGCTGGTCGAGATCGACCAGGCGTGGATCCCCGAGGACGAGGACGCCAGCCTCTACCTGCGTCCGTTCATGTTCGCCAGCGAGGTCTTCCTCGGGGTCCGCCCGGCCAACGAATACCTCTACTGCGTGATCGCCTCGCCCGCCGGGGCGTACTTCGCCGGCGGCGTGAAGCCGGTGACGGTGTGGGTCTCGCCGGACTACACCCGGGCCGCGCCCGGCGGCACCGGCGCGGCGAAGTGCGGCGGCAACTACGCCGCCTCGCTGGCGGCCCAGGCCGAGGCGATCGAGGCCGGCTGCGACCAGGTGGTGTTCCTGGACGCGGTGCAGCGGAAGTACGTCGACGAGCTGGGCGGCATGAACGTCTTCTTCGTCTACGACGACGGCAGCATCGTCACCCCGCCGCTGGGCGGCACGATCCTGCCGGGCATCACCCGCGACGCGATCCTCACCCTCGCGGCCGAGGCCGGGCACGAGGTGCGGGAGGCGCCGGTCAGCTTCGACGACTGGCGGGCCGACGCGGCGAGCGGGCGGCTGCGCGAGGTGTTCGCCTGCGGCACCGCAGCGGTGATCACCCCGATCGGCGGCGTGCGCTTCCCCGACGGCGAGTTCTCCATCGGTGGCGGTGAGCCGGGGCAGGCCACGATGGCGTTGCGGCAGAAGCTCGTCGACATCCAGCGCGGTCGCGCCGAAGACCCCCATGGCTGGGTGACCCGGGTCCACTGACGCCCTCCCGCGGTGATCAAGGAGTTCGCGTCCGGTTCCGAAGCGGACGAGGACACAAACTCCTTGATCACCGCCAGGGCGGGGCGGGGCGGGGCGGTGCGGTGCGGTGCTGATCAGTCCAGGAGGTGGGTGCGGAGGGACTCCAGCTGCGTTTCGGTGACGCCGGCGTGGGTCAGGTAGCCCTCGATCGAGCCGTAGCCGGTGCGCAGCTCGGCGAGGAACAGCTCCATCGCCTCGGCCGGCGACTCCAGGAACGGCGGCGGCGGTTCCTCCGCGTCCGGCAGCGTGGCGCGTACCCAGGCGGCGAAGCGCTGCGACGCGGCGGTGCTGAGCGCGTAGTCGGCGACCACGTCCTCGTCGGGCACCCCGAGCACCGTCAGCGTGAGCGCGCAGACGATGCCGGTGCGGTCCTTGCCGGCGACGCAGTGCACCACCACCGGGGCGTTGGCGCTGTCCGCGATCAGCCCGACCGCCTCGGCGAGCCCTGCGGTGCCGGTACGCGCCAGGTCGGCGTAGCGGTCGGCCAGGTAACGGGCCAGGCTGACGCTCGAGGAGTCGAACCGGTTCGCGCCCCAGTCGGCGTGCTCGGGGTGGATGTGCCGGTAGGCCAGGCCGTCGTAGTCGGGCACCCGCCCGTCGCGTTCCACCTCGGACGGTCGGCGCAGGTCGATGACGGTACGGATGCCGAGCGCGGTGAACGCCGCCCGGTCGGTGTCGGCGATGCGGTGCAGCGAGTCGGAGCGGTAGAGCCGGCCGCGGCGGACGGTGCGCCCGTCGCGAGCGGTGTACCCGCCGACGTCGCGGAAGTTGAACAGGGCGGGGAAGGGGCTCTCCGGGGCGTCCACAGCTGACACGGTAACGGCCGGCGGGGCGTTCGCACGTCCCCGCCGGCCGTCGCCGAGGTGTCAGCTGCGCGGCGGTACGTCCGGCGGCAGCGCCGAGTGCTTCTCGCCGTAGTAGCCGCCGAGCCGGTCCCGGTAACCCGGGTCGGCGTGGCTGGACTCGTCGTACTCCGGGGCGGCCTTGATCTGGTCCTTCTCCCGGTCGACGTGCACGGTGCGGGCGTCGTGGTCGACGTGGTTCACGGTCCCGGCCGGGAGCATCACCTTCTTGCCGAAGATCCACGGCCCGGTGTCCACGACCAGGTAGCTGTCGTCCACCTCGTGGCTCGCCCGGTCGATCTTGCCGATGGCGCCGTCGGTGGCCTCTACCTTGTAGCCGGTCAGGTCGGCGCTCGCGACGCCGGCCTCGTCCCGGTAGCGCCACGGGTCGAAGGCGCCTCCGGGGGCGCCGCCGGCGACCGTGCCCCGGCCGTCGTCGAGGATCGGCTCGGTGCCGCCGTGCGTGGCGCGCGGGTCCAGTCCGTCCATGTGCGGCCTCCCGTCCTCCAGGGCCGCGGCCGTCGCGGCGCCGTCGTCAGTCGGGAGGATTACCCACCATGTCCGGGCGTCAACCCGGCGAGGGGCGACCCGCCGACGCCGGAGGGCCGGCGCCACGGTGGTGACGCCGGCCCCTCGGGTCGTCGGCCCGCGCGGTGCCGGTCGGGCGCGCGCGGGCCGGTGGATCAGGCCAGTGCGGCCTCCGCGTCCAGGGTCACCGCGGCGGCGTGGACGACGGCGGCGATCCGCAGCCCCTCGTGCACCTGCTCACGGCTGGACCCGGCGGCGCGCAGCGTCTTCTCGTGGGACTCCAGGCAGACGCCGCAGCCGGTGATCGCCGAGACGGCGAGGCACCACAGCTCGAAGTCGGTCTTCTCCACGCCGGGGCGGGCGATGATCTGCATCCGCAGCCGGGCCGGCAGCGACGCGTACTGCTCGTCGCCGATCAGGTGCTTGGCCCGGTAGTAGACGTTGTTCATCGCCATGACCGCAGCCGCGCCCTTCGCTGCCTCGACCGCCTCGGGCGTGAGGTGACCGGCCGCCTCGGCGGCGATCTCCCGCAGCACCACCGGGTTGCGGGCCGCCACCGCGCAGGCCAGGGCGGTGCCCCATGCCTGGTCCGGCTTCAGCGTCGAGGTGGTGATGGTGGAGCCGAGGTTGAGCCGGATGTCCTTGGCGTAGTCGGGCAGGCCCGCCTTGATCGCGTCCAGGCCCACGTCAGGCCCCGGCGCCGGCGAGGAGCGCTCTGGCGTCGAGCGTCGCCCCGCCGGAGTTCCAGTTGCACGGGCACAGCTCGTCGGTCTGGAGCGCGTCGAGCACCCGCAGCACCTCGGAGACGTTGCGGCCGACCGAACCGGCGGTCACCATGACGAACTGGATCTCGTTGTTGGGGTCCACGATGAAGGTGGCCCGCTGTGCGACGCCGTCCTCGCCCAGAACGCCGCAGGCGGCGGTCAGCTCACGCTTGATGTCGCTGAGCATCGGGAAGGGCAGCTCGCGTAGGTCCGGGTGGTCCTTGCGCCAGGCGTAGTGGACGAACTCGTTGTCGACGGAGACGCCGAGCACCTGGGCGTCGCGGTCGGCGAACTCGCCGTTGAGGCGGCCGAACTCGGCGATCTCGGTCGGGCAGACGAAGGTGAAGTCCTTCGGCCAGAAGAACACGACGCGCCACTGGCCCTCGTGGGACTTGTGGTTGATCGTCTCGAACGCCCTGTCGGCGTCGAGCGACACGCAGGCGGTGAGTTCGTACTCGGGGAAGTGGTCACCGACAGTGAGCACGGGTCCTCCTTGAGCGTGACCCGGCAGCACCGCCGGGCCAGTAAATGGATCTGTTCAAGATTCTTCCGCAGCCCCGTTCGTGCTCGCGGCGGGCGTGCCCGGGTGTGAAGACGATCACCGTGCCGGTCGTCGTCCCGGAATATGGATTTCGCCTCCCAGATCCGGGGGCGAGGTGGCAGAGTACGGGTCGTGACCAGCTTCGTCCTGATCATTAGCAGCTAGCGCGCCGGCCCTTCCCCCGCCGAGCGCGCAGACCTCCCGCATCCGCGGGGGGTCTTTTTGTTTGCTCCCCCAGGGCACGAGAAGAGGACTCCGATGACGTTCCAGGTGTACGACACGACGCTGCGCGACGGCGCGCAGCGCGAAGGGCTCACGTACTCGGTGGTCGACAAGCTGGCGGTGGCCCGCCTGCTGGACGACCTGGGAGTCGGCTTCATCGAGGGGGGCTGGCCGGGTGCGGTGCCGAAGGACACCGAGTTCTTCCGCCGCGCCCGCACCGAGCTGGAGCTGCGGCACGCGATCCTGGTCGCCTTCGGGGCCACCCGCAAGGCCGGCCTCGCGGTCGAGGACGACCCGCAGGTGCGTGGCCTGCTCGACGCGCAGACCCCGGCCGTGGCCCTGGTCGCCAAGGCGGACCTGCGGCACGTGGAGCGGGCGCTGCGCACCACCGCCGAGGAGAACCTCGCCATGATCCGCGACACCGTGTCGTACCTGGTGGCGCAGGGCCGGCGCGTCTTCGTCGACGGCGAGCACTGCTTCGACGGGTTCCGCTTCGACAGCGGCTACACCTCCGCCGTCGCGGAGACCGCGCTGGCCGCCGGTGCCGAACGCTTCGTGCTCTGCGACACCAACGGCGGCATGCTGCCCTCCCAGGTCACCGCCGTGATCGAGGACCTGGTGGCACGGACCGGGATCGCGCCGGACCGGCTCGGCATGCACGCGCAGAACGACACGGCCTGCGCGGTCGCCAACACGATCGCCGCCGTCGAGGCGGGCGTCCGGCACGTGCAGGGCACCGCCAACGGGTACGGCGAGCGCCCCGGCAACGCCGACATCTTCGCGATCGTCGCCAACCTCCAGCTCAAGCTGGGCATGCCCGTCCTACCGGACGGCTGCCTGGAACAGATGGTGCGGGTCTCGCACGCCATCTCCGAGATCGCCAACATCGCCCCCGACACCCACCAGGCATACGTCGGGGCCGCCGCCTTCGCTCACAAGGCGGGGCTGCACGCGAGCGCGATCAAGGTCGACCCGTTGCTCTACAACCACGTGGAACCCGCAGTGGTGGGCAACGACATGCGGATCCTGGTGACCGAGATGGCCGGCCGGGCCAGCATCGAGCTCAAGAGCCGCGAGCTCGGTCTGGACCTGGCCGGCCATCCGGACGCCCTGTCCCGGGTGACCGGGCGGGTGAAGGAGCTGGAGGCCGACGGCTGGTCGTTCGAGGCCGCCGACGCCTCGTTCGAGCTGCTGGTCCGCTCCGAGCTGCCGGATGCCGCGCCGGCCCGGCCGTTCACGCTGGAGTCGTACCGGGTGATCGTCGAGCACCGCGAGGACGGCGCCGTGGTCTCCGAGGCGACTGTGAAGATCCGGGTACGCGGCGAGCGGGTGATCGCCACCGCCGAGGGCAACGGCCCGGTCAACGCGCTGGACGAGGCGCTGCGGGTGGGCCTGGCCCGGCACTACCCGGAGCTGCGCGACTTCGAGCTGGCCGACTACAAGGTGCGCATCCTGGAGGGCAGCCACGGCACCGGCGCGATCACACGCGTGCTCGTGGAGACCGCCGGCGCCGGCCGCGACTGGACCACTGTGGGCGTGCACCCGAACGTGGTCGAGGCGAGCTGGCACGCCCTGGTCGACGCGCTCACCTACGGCCTGGACCGGGCCCGGGTGCCGGGCGCGAGCGCGGCCTGACTCATCCGGCGGGCAGGCGCAGCTCGGCCAGCAGTGCGCGGTGGTCGCGCCACCGCCACCACCGGGGCCACGGCGGCGACGTACGGCGTGAACGCGATCGCCGGCACCAGCGGACCGCGTTGCTGTCCGGTCAGGCGCACAGGCGCCCACGCGGCCACCGGCGCGACGGCGAGCCAGCACGCGACGGTGGCCGGGCGACCGCCCCGGGTGCCCGCCCGGGTCATGGTGATCATGATGGTCAGGATGCCCGGCCGAGGGGTGGCGCGACGCCTCTCCGAAATGGTTTCGTGAATTGTTTCTCACAATTTCTGGCACCTTTTCCGGGTCCGTCGGACACCCAATGACGCTATTGACCGCCTGCATTTTCCGGTGCTAGGTTCCACCTGGTTGAGAAGTCGCGACTCTCTGTAGTAAGGCCAGCTCACAGGCGGTGCGTTCCCGGCGGATGCCCGATGATCCGCAACGTGACACGCGCAGTCGCCGTATCGCCACGGTCTACCAAGGGAGAGATTCATGGCCACATTCTTCAAGCGGAAGGCGACGGTGGTGGCGCTCGCCGCGCTGTCGCTCACCCTGGCCGGCGGCGGGATCGCCGCTGCCGCCCAGGCGGAGGCGAGGCCGCAGCCCGGCCCCCGGCACTCCTCGGCGCAGCCGCCGGTGACCGCCGCCGAGCGGCAGTCCGCCCGCACCGCCATGCGGGCCACCCTGGCGCCACCGGCCCCCGGCCAGGTCGCCTGGGCGGTCGTCGCGGCCAACGGGACGCTGCTGCAGCACTCCGGCAACGTGGTCTCCTCGTTCCGGTTCACCCCCGGCCCGGGCGTGACCGCCGGGCAGTACCAGGTGCTGTTCGACTACAACGTGTCCGCGAAGGCGTACGTGGCGACCATCGGCACGAACGACCCGGCGAACGTGCCGCCGGGCGGCGAGGTGTCGGTCGCGCCTCGCACGCTGACCCCGAACGCGGTCTTCGTGCAGACCCGCAACTCCACCGGCGGCGCCTCGGACCGGCCGTTCCACATCCTGGTCGCCAACTGACCCGTCCGGCCCCGCACCGGCCCCCGCGCAGGCGGGGGCCGGTGTCGTGTTCCGTGCCGATCCGGCCGGTGCCGCGCCAGTTCGTGCCGTTCGGCCCCGGCTGGGGAGAAGCTGCCGGTCCGGCCCGCCGACCACCGCCCAGGGACCGATAATCCGACGTTTGTCGCCGCTCCGGCACGGGAAGCAAGCACCGTGACGGACATCTCGGACACCCCGGCCAGCGTGCTCAGCCCGGTCGACGCCGACGCGAGCGGCGTCGAGCTGGAACAGACCCTCGTCGAGGTCAAACGCGTGATCGTCGGGCAGGATCGGCTCGTCGACCGCCTGCTCACCGCCCTGGTCGCCGACGGGCACTGCCTGCTGGAGGGCGTACCGGGGGTCGCCAAGACGCTGGCGGCGCAGACGCTGGCCACAGTGGTCGGTGGCACGTTCTCCCGGATCCAATTCACCCCCGACCTGGTCCCCTCCGACATCGTCGGCACCCGCATCTACCGCGCCTCCACCGAGCGGTTCGACGTGGAGCTGGGGCCGATCATGGCGAACCTGGTGCTCGCCGACGAGATCAACCGGGCTCCGGCCAAGGTGCAGTCGGCGCTGCTCGAGGCGATGGCCGAGCGGCAGGTCTCCATCGCCGGCCGGAGCTGGCCGGTACCGGACCCGTTCCTCGTCCTGGCCACCCAGAACCCGATCGAGTCCGAGGGCGTCTACCAGCTCCCCGAGGCGCAGCGCGACCGCTTCCTGATGAAGGTCGTGGTCGACTACCCGAGCGACGCCGACGAACTGGCCATCCTCTACCGGATGAGCACCGAGCGCCCCGCCGCGCGCACCGTGCTCGACCCGAGCCGGCTGCGTGAACTACAGCGCCGCGCCAGCGACGTGTTCGTCCACCACGCGCTCGCCGAGTACGTGGTCCGCCTCATCCTCGCCACCCGCGACCCGGAGCGCTTCGGCCTGCCCGACGTCACGCCCCTGCTGGCGTACGGCGCCAGCCCCCGGGCCACGCTCGGCCTGGTGGCCGCCGCCCGCGCCCGGGCGCTCATCCACGGCCGGGACTACGTGCTCCCCGAGGACATCCGGGAACTGGCGGTGGACGTGCTGGCCCACCGGCTCGTGCTCTCCTTCGACGCGATCGCCGACGGGATCTCCGGCGAGGACGTGGTGCGCCGCGTGATCGAGGCGGTGCCGCCACCCCGGCTGGTGAACGGGCCGACGGAGACGGTGAACGACCTGGCGGCGGCATGACCGGCGCAGCCGGACCCGGGCTCGCCGATCTCGCCCCGGACCAGCGGCTGCGCCGGTTGGAGCTGACGGTGACCCGGCGGCTCGACGGCCTGCTGCACGGCCGGTACCGCGGCCTGCTGCCCGGTCCCGGCAGCGAGGCGGCCGGCAGCCGCGAGTACCGCCCCGGCGAGGACGAGGTACGCCGGATGGACTGGGCGGTCACCGCCCGGACCACAGTCCCGCACGTCCGCGAGGTCGACGCCGACCGGGAACTCACCACCTGGCTGCTCGTCGACGCCAGCCCCAGCATGGAGTACGGCACGTCCACGCTGGACAAACGTGAACTGGCGGTGGCCGCCGTGGCGGCTGTCGGCTTCCTCACCGCCGGAGTCGGCAACCGGCTCGGCGCCCAGGTGCTCACCCCGGACGGGCTGCGCCGGTTCCCGGCCCGCAGCGGGCGTACCCATCTGCTCGGGCTGCTCCGCGCGCTGCTCGGCGCCCCGCGTACCGGAGAACTGCCGGACCCCGGCGGCGCGGGCGTGGCCGGCGCGGACCGGCGGGACGCGGCGTCCGGCCTGGCCGACGGGCTGGACGGGCTTCAGCGCGTCGCCACCCGGCGCGGGCTCGTGGTGATCGTCTCCGACTTCCTCGACGAGCTGCCCGACGACCCGGACGCCGCGCCGCCGCCGTGGGCCGCCGCGCTGCGCCGCCTCGCGGTACGGCACCAGGTGCTCGCGGTCGAGGTGACCGACCCGCGCGAGCTGGACCTGCCGGACGTCGGCCTGGTCACGCTCGTCGACCCGGAGAGCGGCCGGCACCGCGAGGTGTGGACCGGCGACCCGGGCCTGCGTGAGCGGTACGCGCGCGCCGCCGCCGAGCAGCGCGACCAGGTACGCCGCACGCTGCGCCGGGCCGGCGCGACCCACCTGGCGCTGCGTACCGACCGGGACTGGTGCGCGGACGTCGTCCGGTACGTGCACGAGCAGCGCCGGCTGGCCACCGTGCCGGCCGCGACCCGCGGAGGTGTCGCATGACCTGGCAGTCACCCGCCCGCCTCTGGCTGCTGCTCGCCGTCGCCGCGCTGGTCGCCGGCTATCTGGTGCTGCAACGGCGGCAGAGCCGGTACACGGTGCGTTTCACCAACCTGCGCCTGCTCGACCGCGTCGCCCCGCGCCGACCGGCCTGGCGGCGGCACGTCCCGGCGGGCCTGTTCCTCGCCATGCTGGCGTTGCTCGTGGTCGGCTTCGCCCGGCCCGAGGCGGAGGTGCGGGTGCCCCGGGAGCGGGCCACCGTGATGGTCGCGGTGGACGTCTCCACCTCGATGCTCGCCGGTGACGTGGACCCGGACCGGCTGACCGCGGCCAAGGAGGCGGGCCGGCGGTTCGCCGACGGGCTGCCGGACGAGTTCAACGTCGGCCTCGTCGCGTTCGCCGGCAGCGCGGCCGTGCTCGTGCCGCCGAGCACCGACCGGGAGGCGCTGCACGACGGCATCGGGCGGCTGGCCGAGGGCATCACCGGCGTGCAGGGCACCGCCATCGGCGAGGCGATCAGCACCTCGCTGGGCGCGGTCAAGAGCCTGGACGCCACCGCCGCCAAGGATCCGCCGCCGGCCCGGATCATCATCCTGTCCGACGGCGCGAACACCTCCGGCATGGACCCGATGGAGGCCGCCGACCAGGCGGTCGCCGCGAAGGTGCCGGTGCACACCATCTCGTTCGGCACACCCGGCGGCTCGGTCGACCGGGGCGGCCGGGCGATCCAGGTGCCGGTGGACGGCCAGACGCTGCGAGCGGTCGCCGACCAGACCGGCGGCGGCTTCCACGAGGCGTCCACCACCGCCGAGCTGAAGGACGTCTACGAGGACATCGGCACCTCGGTCGGCTACCGCACCGAGCGGCAGGACGTGTCGGCCCGCTTCATCGGCCTCGGGCTGGTCCTGGCGATGGGCGCCGCGGCCGGCTCGCTGCGGTGGTTCTCCCGGCTGCCCTGATCCGCACACCACTACCGCACGACACGTGAGGAGCCAGGAATGGCAGTGCAGACCGGACTCGGCGAGCCACGCGGACCGTGGTTCGTCTCGCCGGAACTGGACCCGGACGGGCGCGGTCACCGGGACGTACCCGGCGGTGGGCCGGAGGCCGGGCGGCGGAACCTGCGGCACCGGCTGCTGAGCGTGGCGGCGGTGGTGGCGCTCTCCACCGTCTCCGGCGCGGCGGCCGGCACCTGGGCGGCCGACCGGGGCGCGCCGGGACCGGCGGCGGCGTCCGCCGCGCCGGTGCCGGCCGAGCTGGTCACCGCCGCCGGCAAGACGGTGCCCGGGGTGGTCTCGGTGCTGGTCGGGGGCCGCTCCGGCGCGTCCGCGTCCGGCTCCGGATTCGCCATCGACAACGAGCAGCACATCGTCACGAACGACCACATCCTGGCCCGGGGCGGTTCCGGCGCGGTCATGGTGGAGACCTCGGACGGGCGGCGGTTCCCGGCCGAGGTGGTGGGCCGGGAGCCGGCCCGCGACCTCGCCGTGCTGAAGGTGCCCGCGTCGGCCGGGTTGCCGCCGTTGCCGCTCGCAAAGGCGAACTCCACGAGGGTGGGGGAGCCGGTGCTCGCGGTCGGGTCGCCGCTCGGGCTCGCCGGGACGGTCACCGCGGGCATCGTCAGCGCGCTCAACCGGCAGGTGCGGATCGGCAACGGCCGGCACACGGCGGTGCAGACCGACGCCTCCATCAACCCGGGCAACTCCGGTGGTCCGCTGGTGAACGCGCGCGGTGAGGTCGTCGGCGTGAACACCGCGATCGCCACCATCGACGGCAACGGCTCGATCGGCATCGGCTTCGCCATCCCGATCGACCAGGTCCAGCAGAGCGCCGACACCATCATCGGCAAGGGCGGCTGAGCCGCCGGGCGCGGTCGCCCGCGCCCGGCCCATCCGGCGCTGACCTGCACAGGAGCCGCAAGATCGGTGCGAAGTGTCGGATATCCGGCGTGGGATCATCGGGGCATAGAAATATTACGCTGAGTATGAATACTGGCGGAGGTGGAGCAAGCTGTCGTCGCGGCCCTCCTCGTGGTGGGCCTGATCATCGGCGCCGGTGTCGGCGCGTCCTACGCACGTGCGAAGCGCGGCTGGACGGACTACCAGACCATCCGGACCAGCGTCCCCGGCGCCCGGCGCAACGCCTGGCTCGCGATCCGGGGCGTGGCCGTCAAGCTCGCGGTAATCGCCCTGCTGCTCGTCGGCGCGGCCGCCTACGCGGCGTCCGGCGGCGACGAGGAACGAGCCGATCCCACCCCGGGCGTCACCCCCACCCCGAGTCACCGCGCCGGGCGCTAGCCTCGGGGAGTGGACGACGGACTGCGGGTCACCGATCGGCTCGTGGTGCCCGCCGGCGAGCTGCGGGAGCGGTTCTCCCGCTCGTCGGGGCCGGGCGGGCAGGGAGTCAACACCACCGACTCCCGGGTGGAGCTGAGCTTCGACCTGGGCGGCTCGCCGAGCGTGCCGGAGACGCTGCGGGAACGGGCGCTGGCCCGGCTCGCCGGCCGCCTGGTCGGCGGCGTGCTGACGGTCACCGCCAGCGAGCACCGCGCCCAGCTGGCCAACCGGGAGGCGGCCCGCGAGCGGATGGCCGCGCTGCTGCGCGAGGCCGTCGCCCCGCCGCCGAAGGCGCGCCGGGCGACCCGCCCGTCCCGTGGCGCCAAGGAGCGTCGCCTGGCCGAGAAGAAGCGTCAGTCCCAGCGCAAACGCGACCGCCGGGTGGACGGCGACTGACCGAAAACCCGTTGAGCAGCCGAGCGCGCCGACCGGAGAATTCCCCGTCGTGATCGACTTCTCCGTCAAGCCCACGCTGACCGGCGAGCGGGTGGTGCTGCGCCCGTTCCACGACGACGACCTGCCGGCGCTGGCCGAGATCCTGGCCGACCCGGAGGTGGCCCGGCTGACCGGCAGCCCGGCTGGCGAGACGTTCGAGCCGTCCCGCCTGCGGGCCTGGTACGGCACCCGCAACAGCCAGGACGACCGGCTCGACCTCGCGGTGGTGGACCGGGCAAGCGGCGCCTGCGTCGGCGAGGTGGTCCTCAACGAGTGGGACCGGGCCAACGCGAGCTGCAACTTCCGCACCCTGATCGGCCCCGGCGGGCGCGACCGCGGCCTCGGCACCGAGGCGGTCCGGCTGATCGCCGGGTACGGCTTCGAGCAGCTCGGCCTGCACCGTATCGGCCTGGAGGTGTTCGCGTTCAACCCGCGTGCCCGGCGCGCCTACGAGAAGGTGGGCTTCGTCGCGGAGGGGACGCTGCGCCAGGTGCTGCGTGACGGCGACGACTGGGTGGACGCCACGGTCATGTCGATCCTCGCCCCGGAGTGGAACCGGCACCGGGGGCACCCGGAGGGCTGAGCCGAAGCGGGTTCCGCGCTCAGCGGCGGCCGGCCGGCGCGGCCCGGTCCAGCGCCGCCAGCAGCCGGGCGCGCAACCCGGCGGCCCGCTCGGCGAACCCGCGCTGGGCGGCGGCGTACTCGGCCCGGCCCTCCGGCGTCTCCACAGGCACCGGCGGGTAGCCCAGCTCCGCCAGGTCGTACGGGCTGGCCCGCATGTCCAGCGCCCGGATCTCCCGGGCGAGCGCGAAGCAGTCCGCCACCAGCTCCGACGGCACCAGCGGCGACAGCTTGTACGCCCACTTGTAGAGATCCATGTTGGCGTGCAGGCAGCCCGGCTGCTCCAGCGCGTGCTGGCCCTCCCGGGTCGGCTGGAGCACGTTGAGCGGCCGGGCCGGCGCGGTGAAGAACCGGAACGCGTCGAAATGGCTGCACCGCACGCCGCGCTCCTCGACCACCGCCGCCGTCGCCGCCGGGCTCAGCCGCAGCGGCCAGGCGTTGTGCCGTACCTGCTCCTGCGTCTGCCGGTAGACCATCGCCCACTCGTGCATGCCGAAACAGCCGAACTGCGCCGGACGTCCGGCGGTCGCCGCGAGCAGCGTACGGATCCAGGCGATCGACTCGGCGCGCCGCGCGCGTACCCGATCGGTGTCGAGGGCGAGCCCGGCGGCGCTCGTGGTGTAGTCCGGGCCGAAATCGCCCGGATCGGCGTCGCGCAGCACCACGCCCGCACCCGGGTGCCAGCGGCGCAGCTGCGCCGGGCGGTGCGAGTAGTAGGTGAACAGGAAGTCCTCCACCGGGTGCTTCACCCCGGTGCGACGGCGGGCCAGGTGCGGCGTCAGCCAGGCGTCCACCCGCGCCTCGTGGGACTGCCGGCGCGCCTGCCAGTCGGCCAGGTCGAGCGCGGGAGCGAGGGCGGCGGTCACACACCCCAGGGTACGACCGCCGCCCTCGCCCGGATCACGCCACGTCCACCCGAACGCCCGCCGAGAAGACGCCGCTGCGCAGCTCCAGCAGTTTCGGCGGCTCGTCGCCGCGCATGGTGAACACCAGCGGCAGCAGCACCCGCCGCCCGGCGGCCACCGGCTGGGAGAAGACGTCCCGGCCCAGGTTCGCCACCCGGGTCGCGTCCTCGTCGGCGGCGACCCAGTTGCCGCTGGGCAGGTACGCCCGCTGCAACTGCCCGTGCCAGGTCTGGTCCTCGTTGGTGAGGTTGCGCACCCCGACCGTGGCCAGGCACGGCCGGCCGCCGCCGGGCGCCGGTGGCAGGACTTCCGCGTCGCAGCTCACCCGGTAGACGGTGAACTCGAACGCGGTCTCGCGCAGCGGTTGGCCCAGCGCGCCGGTGACGCTGCTGCCCACCCACGCGCCGCTCGTCGGCTGCTTGGTGGTGTCCATCGCGGCCACCCGCTGCGTGGCCGACCAGGCCGCCGCGCCCACCACACCGGCGAGCACCGCCGCCGCCACGCCGACCACGAGCCAGACCGGCGGCCGGCGACGGCGGCTCGCGGGCGACGGCACGGCCGTACGCGGATAGACGGTGCCGCGTTCAGCCGGCCCGTTCCGGCCCGGCGTGCCGTTGCCAGGGCCGCCCTGGCCGGGCCCGGCTCCGCCCGGCGTGCCGAGGCCGGGCACGCCGCCTCCGGGGGCACCGGCGTGCATGGCGCCGCCTCCGGGCGTACCGGTGGGCGTCGCGGCGGTGCGCCGGCGGCGGCGCCACACCGCCCACCACACCACACCGGCGGTGACCACGAGCAGCGCCGTGAACGCGGCGAGCAGCACCGGCGGCCGCCGCCAGGCCGGGGCGGCGGTGACCTGTGCCGCCGGGGCCGTCGCGGCGCCCACCCAGGTCGCCGTGGCGCAGTCGTACGGGCGGGTGCCGTCCGAGCCGTAGACGCAGGTCGGCGCGGTCACCGAGCGGCCCGGCCCGGGGATCGACAACGCGGTGTGCAGCGTGGTGGTGCTCTTCGCAGGCAGCCGCAGCCGCCAGGTCACCTCCCCGGCGCTCGTCCCGGCCGGCCGGCTGGTCCGGCCACCGCCGGTCACCGTGGTGGCCCGCGACCCGTTCGGCAGCTCCTGCCGGACCATCGTGTCGACGGGTGCCGAGCCGGCGTTGCGGACCTCGATCCGGTAGCCCGGCGCCGGTGTGCCCGACGCGCCCACGGCCACGCTGACCGGGGGCATCGACGGCCGGACCGGGGCCGGGCCGGTGGTCGGCACCGCCGGGGGCACCGCCGGCACGCCGGTCGGGATCGGGGTGGCCGCGGCGCCGGGGACGACCGCCGGTGGCGGGGCCGGACGGGCGGGTACGGCTTCCGCGCGGGGTGCCGCCGGGGACAGCGCCGGTACGGCGGCGATGACGCCGAGGCAGTTCACGAACACTGCCAGGGCCCTCTGGTGTCGTCTCGATGCAGGCATACCAACGAACCTCCGGACCCGAAGCTATGGGCCGGGGCCCGCCGGGCGGGTACGAAGCCGCGATTCCCGCCCCGGCCGGCGCGATCACGCGTACCCTGGGCGGCTCCTGCCGGTCCGGTGCCGCCGCCCGCCGGCGAGGGGCGGCGCGCGGCCGGGCCGGTGTCCGCCGGGCGGCCCGCGGGCGGGGATAGATTGGCCGGGTGCGTATCGCTCGTTTCGCTCATGCCAAGGGAATGTCGTTCGGAGCCGTCGAGGGCGAGCCGGAGGCCGGGCCGCAGGGCCTGACCATCGCCGAGATCGAGGGCCACCCGTTCGGGCAGATCCAGTTCTCCGGTGCCCGCTGGGCGCTCTCCGACGTCCGGCTGCTGTCGCCGATCCTGCCCAGCAAGGTGGTCTGTGTCGGCCGTAACTACGCCGAGCACGCCGCCGAGCACGGCAGCGAGGTGCCGAAGGAGCCGCTGCTCTTCCTCAAGCCGTCCACCTCGGTGATCGGCCCGCGCGACGCCATCCGGCTGCCGATCTTCTCCAGGCAGGTCGAGCACGAGGCGGAACTCGCCGTGGTGATCGGCGCCCCGGGCGCCCGCCGGGCCGACCGGGCCGCCGCCGAGCGGGCCATCTTCGGCTACACCTGCGCCAACGACGTCACCGCGCGGGACCTTCAGCGCTCCGACGGGCAGTGGACCCGCGCCAAGGGCTTCGACTCGTTCTGCCCGATCGGGCCGTGGATCACCACCGGGCTCGACGTCAGTGACCTGGAGATCCGGTGTGAGGTCGGCCGCGACCCGGAGGAGATGGAGGTGCGCCAGCTCGGCCGGACCAAGGACATGGTCTTCGACGTGCCCGGTCTGGTGTCGTACATCTCGCACGTGATGACGCTGCTGCCCGGCGACGTGGTCCTGACCGGCACGCCGGCGGGGGTTAGTCCGCTCACCGAGGGGGATACGGTCACCGTGCGGATCCAGGGGATCGGGGAGCTGAGCAACCCGGTGGTCCCTGTCGCCTGATCCGCTCCGATGCCTCGTTTCCGCTGGTCAGGTGGGTTTCGAGGGGTTGGATTTGGCCTGCCGGCACCGGGAGGGTAAAGTTCATTCCCGGCGCCGCAAGGGGCCAATGGGGTATGGGGTAATTGGCAGCCCGACTGATTCTGGTTCAGTTAGTCTAGGTTCGAGTCCTGGTACCCCAGCGCAGCCGCGGGTTCGCGAGAACCCTCGGACGCTGGAATCCGGCAGCTCACGCTGGCGGAGTGCAACGAAGGTTCTGGCCCCGTCGTCTAGCGGCCCAGGACGCCGCCCTCTCAAGGCGGTAGCGCCGGTTCGAATCCGGTCGGGGCTACAGCACCGACAGCCCGTCCCGTTTCCCGGGGCGGGCTTTCTGCTGTCCCGCCCACGTGCGCAGGGGGTGACCCCCTCGGTGGCGCCGGACGGGATGCCGCTAGACTACTGCCACGCCGCCCGGCAGGGTGGTGAAGCAGGAAAAGTGCCTGGCCCCGTCGTCTAGCGGCCCAGGACGCCGCCCTCTCAAGGCGGTAGCGCCGGTTCGAATCCGGTCGGGGCTACATCCACGAACGGCCCGTCTCGCGTCCCGCGAGGCGGGCCGTTCCGCATCCCCGCCTCGCCGGACGCGAGAGGGGGCGGTCAGAGGCCGGAGAGGCGCTGGCCGGCTCGGACGACTGCCATGGCGTGGCGTTCGCCGGGGCGGCGGCCGAGGCGCTCGATCGGGCCGGAGATGCTGATCGCGGCGATCACCCGCCCGGTCCGGTCGCGGATCGGCGCCGAGACGCTCGCCACACCCGCCTCCCGCTCGGCGACGCTCTGCGCCCAGCCGCGCCGCCGTACCTCGGCCAGCGTGCGGCCGGTGAACTTGGAGCGGGGGAGCAGCGGCATGACCGCCTCCGGCGGCTCCCAGGCGAGCAGGATCTGCGCCGCCGAGCCGGCGGTCATCGGCAGCACCGAGCCGACCGGGACGGTGTCCCGCAGGCCGCTGGCGCGCTCGGCGGCGGCCACGCAGATACGCTCGTCGGCGCGGCGCAGGTAGAGCTGGGCGCTTTCGCCGGTGGCGTCCCGTAGCGCGGCGAGCAGCGGCTCGGCGGCGGTCAGGAGCACGTCCGGGGCCGCGTTTGCGAGCTCGCCCAGGCGTGGACCCGGGCGCCAGCGCCCCTGGGTGTCCCGGACGAGCATCCGGTGGATCTCCAGCGCCTGTGCCAGCCGGTGCGCGGTGGCCCGGGGCAGCTTGGTGCGTTCAACGAGTTCGGCCAGGCTGGCGCCGTCGACACAGGCGGCCAGGATGACCACCGCCTTGTCGAGAACGCCGACACCGCTCATACTGTGTCCCACAAGCCGAAATTTACCTCCCAGAATTTAGGATGTCCAGATGGTGGGAGTCACTCGACCGAGGACCCTGGCCGAGAAGGTCTGGGACGCACACGTGGTCCGCTCCGCCGACGGCGAGCCCGACCTGCTCTTCATCGACCTGCACCTGCTGCACGAGGTGACCAGCCCGCAGGCGTTCGACGGGCTGCGCCTGGCCGGGCGCGGGGTGCGCCGTACCGACCTGACGATCGCGACCGAGGACCACAACACCCCGACCGGGTACGACGACCCGGCCTTCCGTTCCCGGCGCGGCGACCTGCTCACGATCGCGGACCCCACCTCCCGCACCCAGATCGAGACGCTGCGTCGCAACTGCGCCGAGTTCGGTGTCCGCCTGCACCCGCTGGGCGACGAGAACCAGGGCATCGTGCACGTCATCGGCCCGCAACTCGGCCTCACCCAGCCCGGCATGACGATCGTGTGCGGGGACTCGCACACCGCCACCCACGGCGCGTTCGGGGCGCTGGCGTTCGGCATCGGCACCAGTGAGGTCGAGCACGTGCTGGCCACGCAGACATTGCCGCAGTCCCGCCCGAAGACCATGGCGGTGAACGTCGTCGGCGAGCTGGCGCCCGGCGTCACCGCCAAGGACCTGGTGCTCGCGCTCATCGCGCAGGTCGGCACCGGCGGCGGGCGCGGTCACATCGTCGAGTACCGGGGCGAGGCGATCCGCGACCTCTCGATGGAGGGGCGGATGACGATCGCGAACATGTCCATCGAGTGGGGCGCCAAGGCCGGCATGATCGCGCCGGACGAGACCACGTTCGCGTACCTGAAGGGGCGGCCCAACGCGCCCCAGGGCGACGACTGGGACGCGGCGCTGGAGTACTGGCGGACGCTGCCCACCGACGAGGGCGCGACCTTCGACACCGAGGTCACGCTGGACGCGAGCCGGATCACGCCGTTCGTCACCTGGGGCACCAACCCCGGGCAGGGCGTGCCGCTGGGCGCCGCCGTGCCGGACCCGGAGGAGTTCGTCACCGAGCCGGAGCGGGTCGCCGCCCGCCGGGCGCTGGAGTACATGGACCTCACCCCGGGCACTCCGCTGCGCGACCTCGCCGTGGACGTGGTGTTCGTCGGCTCGTGCACGAACGGCCGGCTGGAGGACCTGCGGGCCGCCGCCGAGGTGCTGCGCGGGCGGCGGGTCGCCGACGGCGTACGCATGCTCGTGGTCCCCGGCTCCGCCGCGGTCCGCGAGGCGGCCGAGATCGAAGGGCTGGACAGGGTCTTCACCGACGCGGGCGCCGAGTGGCGCTTCGCCGGCTGCTCCATGTGCCTGGGCATGAACCCGGACACGCTGAAGCCCGGCGAGCGCTCCGCCTCGACCTCCAACCGCAACTTCGAGGGCCGCCAGGGCCGGGGCGGTCGTACCCACCTGGTGTCCCCGCCGGTCGCCGCCGCCACCGCCGTGGTCGGCCGGCTGGCCGCCCCCGCCGACCTGTAGAAGGGCAGCCGACAGATGGACAAGTTCACCACCCACACCGGTACGGCCGTGCCGCTGCGTCGATCCAATGTGGACACCGACCAGATCATCCCCGCCGTGTACCTCAAGCGGGTGACCCGGACCGGGTTCGCGGACGGTCTGTTCAACGCGTGGCGGGAGGACCCGTCATTCGTCCTCAACGATCCAGCCCATTCGGGTGCGTCGATTCTGATCGCCGGCCCCGAGTTCGGCACCGGATCCTCCCGGGAGCACGCCGTCTGGGCGCTGCGGGACTGGGGCTTCCGGGCCGTCATCTCGCCCCGCTTCGGCGACATCTTCCGCGGCAACGCGCTCAAGGAAGGTCTCCTTCCGGTCGAGCTGGAATTGGGAGCCGTGGAAGAACTGTGGGACCTCGTGGAATCCGAGCCGGCCACGCCGATCACCGTCGACCTCGCCGCCCGGCAGGTCCACGCCGGTGACGCCACCTGGGCGTTCCCGCTGGACGACCACAGTCGCTGGCGGCTGATGGAGGGCTTGGACGACATTGGACTCACCCTCCGGCACGAGGCCGAGATCGGCGCGTACGAGGCCGGCCGGCCGGCGTTCCTGCCCTCGATCGCCTGATCTCCCGCGCCATTCGCCCCTACCGGATGCACCCGGTGGGGGCGAATCCGTTGCGACACAAGGGGTTTTTTCCACCGAATGTTTGTGTCCAGGCAGCACAGGGCATACCGTGCGCGCAGAATGGCTCGCGTCGAGTCAGTTGCACAATCGGGAGGAAGTCGTGAACAAGGCCGAGCTCATCGAGGCGCTCGCCGTTCGCCTGGGGGACCGGAAGACGGCGACGGCCGCGCTCGACGCGGTTCTCGCTGAGGTCCAGGCGGCGGTCACCAAGGGCGAGAAGGTGGCGATCACCGGTTTCGGAGCGTTCGAGAAGCGCGTCCGGGGAGCCCGAACAGCGCGCAATCCGCGGACCGGCGAGGCGGTGAAGGTCAAGAAGACCTCCGTCCCGACGTTCCGGGCGGGCGCGGGCTTCAAGGAGATGGTGGCCAGCGGCAAGGTGCCCAAGGACACCGCCGCCGCGAAGAAGACCACCGGGGCCGCCAAGGCCACCGGCGGCCGGACCACCGCCGCCGCCAAGAAGACCACGGCGGCGAAGGCCACCAAGACCACCGCGACCAAGAAGGCCGCGCCGGCGAAGAAGGCCGCCGCGACCAAGACCACGGCGGCGAAGAAGACGACCGCGGCGAAGTCCGCCGCGGCGAAGAAGACCACCACCGCCAAGAAGACGACCGCGGCGAAGTCCACCGCGGCGAAGAAGACCACGGCGGCGAAGAAGGCGCCCGCGAAGAAGGCGCCGGCCAAGAAGGCCGCCACCCGGCGCTGACCGGACGGCCCACGAAAGGGCGCCCACCGTTCGCGGTGGGCGCCCTTTCGCACGGGTACGCGTTGACCGCCCGTCGTCGCGCCGCGCAGAATCGCCGTGCCGAAAACCCCGTCGGTCACGAGAAGAGGCGCCCGTGCGGCACCGTCACCTCTCCACCCTCACGCTCGCGCTCGGTGTCGCGGTCCTGCTGGACGTGCTGCGGATCTGGCTGCCGTCGGTCATCACCCTGTTCGGCCGGGCCGCCGAGACACCCGCCGAGTTGCTCGGCGCGTTCGCGCTCGGCTGGTTCCTGCTCGCGCTCGCCGCGCCCACGCTCGTACGCCGCATCGGCGCCGCCCCGGTCGGACTCGTCGCCGCCGGTGTGCTGGCGGCGGCCCGGCTGGCGCTCACCGCGCAACCCGGCGGCCCGGCCCAGCTCTGGTCGGCCTGCGCCGGGCTGCTCGCCGGCCTGATCTGGCTCGCCGCCGTCGCCGCCTCGGTGCCCCGGCCGGTCGCCGGGCTGGCGCTCGGCCTGGCCGGGAACGCGGCCGGGCACGCCCTGCTCGGCACCGAGGACCTGGTGTGGCGCGGCGGCGTGCTCGCCTGGGGCCTGAGCGTCCTGCTGGTGCTGGCGTTCCTGGCCGCCTCGGTGGCGGCACGGCGGGACCGGACGGGCGCCCCGGTCGCGGGCGAGGCCGGATCGCCCGCGTCCGTCCCGGGCCGCCGGACCTGGTTGCTGTGCGGGCCGGCGCTGCTGCTCGCCGGTCAGGTGGCGCTCGCCCCGGCGGTCTGGAGCGCCGCCGCCGGCACCGGATCGCCCGACTTCCCCGGCCTCGCCCGCCCGGCCGGCGGATCGTTGCCGGGCGCGCTCGCGGTGCTGCTCTTCCTCACGGCGGCGTTGTTCCGGGCACCGGTGCGCCCGGCCCGGCTGCTGTGGCCGTCGGCGCTGCTCGCCGGGTCGGTGCTGTTCGTGACCGGGCGTCTCGTGTCGGCGTACCTGCTCACCGCCGTCGGCCTCGGCGGCTGCCTGGCGCTCACCGACACGGCGGCCGGGGACGGCCGGGCCGCCGCCACCGACGAACGAGACACCGACGGCGGGCGGGCAGGGGCGCGGCGCGGCCGGGCGGCGGCGCTCGGGATGCTGGTGTTCGCGGTGGCCACGGTCGCCTACTACGCCGCCTACGACCTGGGATACCCCAACGGCTGGGCTCCGGTCGCCACGGCCGTCCTGGTGGCTCTGGTGGCGGCTACCGCGCCTCTCCGGCCCGCGCCGGCCCCCGGCCCGACGCCGTCCGGCGGGGCGTCACCGGGGCCGGTGCTGCCCGCAACCGCCCGGGTCGCGGCCCTGGCGGGCCTGACCGCGCTGGCCGGGCTCGCCGCCGTGCTGCACGTGCCGGCCACGACCGCCCGGGCCACGACCGCGACGGCTGCGGTACGGGTGGCGGCGTACAACATCCGGATGGGGTTCGGCCTGGACGGCCGGCTGGACCTGGACGCGGTGGCCCGGGAGCTGCGCGGCGCGGACGTGGTGCTGCTGAGCGAGGTCGACCGGGGCTGGTGGCTCAACGGCGGGCACGACACGCTGGCGCTGCTGGCCGGGCGGCTGGGGATGCCGTACGTCTTCGCGCCCGCCGCCGACCCGGTGTGGGGCGACGCGGTGCTCAGCCGCTTCCCGATGCGCTCCGGGCAGACCCGGCGGCTGACCGCGCACGGCGCGCCGACCGGGGCGCAGGCCCTCGGCGTCACGCTCGACCTCGGCGGCCGGGAACTGGCGGTGGTGGCCACGCACCTGCAACCGCCGCCCGGCCGGGATCCGGTCGAGCAGGCGGGCGAGGTGGCCGCGTTCGCCCGCCGGTACGCGAACGGCCGTCCACTTGTGCTCGGCGGCGACCTGAACACCGAGCCGGACGACCCGGCGTTCGCCGAGTTCACCCGCACGGGCCTGGTGGACGCGCTGGCGGCGGCCCGGCCACTGCGGACCAGCCCGGCCGACGACCCGCGTAGCCAGATCGACCACGTCCTCGTCTCGCCGGGCCTGACCGCGGGCGAGGTACGCGCACCGCGCACCGAGGCCAGCGACCACCTCCCGGTGACGCTCACCGTCACGCTGCCCTGAACCGCCTCACAGACGATCGGCGGCGAACAGCCGGTCACCGGCGAACGGCAGCAGCCAGCCGCCGCCCTTCGCGGTGGTGAAGTCCTCGTCCACGCGGCCGGTGAGCCGTTCCAGCGCGCCCGGGATCACCTTGCCCTGGCTGCACACCGCGACCGACTCGACGGCCTGCGCCAGCGCGGTCAGCCGGGCCGCGGCGGCGAGCGTGCACTCCTCGACCTGCTGGCCCGGTGCCGGCTCGTCGAAGTCGCCGCAGACCTCGATCGGCAGGTCCAGCCGGGCCGCCGCCGGATCGAGCGTCTGCACGCAGCGCCGGGCCGAGGCGGAGAACAGGCGGGCCGGGCGGACCAGCGCCACCAGCGGGACCAGCGCCCGCGCCTGCGCCCACCCCTGCTCGTCCAGCGGGCGGCCGTGGTCCGGGCCGGTGAAGGTGCCGCGCTTGCCGGCGTGCGCGTGCCGGACCAGCAGCGCCGTCGCGGTGACCGGCGGCAGCGCCGCGAACGCGGCGATCACCTCGGCGTCGTGCGGGTAGCTGACCCGGCGTACCGCGTCGTCGACCGGGAACCAGCCCACGTCGTCGACCTCGGTGCCGGGCTGGAAACCGCCGGTGCCGGCCGCCCGCATGGACCAGTAGTCGACCGCCTTGGCGAGACCCTCGCTGCGGTAACGGACGGTGGGCAGGCGTACCTGCGGCACGCCGCGTACGCCGGTCTCCTCGGCCACCTCGCGGACGGCAGCCACGAGCGGATGCTCGCCGCGGTCCAGCTTGCCCTTCGGCAGCGACCAGTCGCCGTAGCGGGGGCGGTGCACCAGGCAGACCTCGACGCCGGCCGGACCCGGGCGCCACACCACGCCCCCGGCGGCCCGGATCCGCACCGGCTCGTCGTCGCTCACCCGCTCACCGTATGCCCGCCCGGCACGCGCCACGGCCCGGTCAGTCCGCCCGGCCGCCGACCCGGCGCAGCAACAGATCCTGGAGGTGGGCGAGCGGCACGTCGCCGTCCCCGGTACGCCGGTGCCAGGTGCCGTCCGCGGCCAGCTCGAACGCGTCCACGTCGGGATCGAACGCGGCGGTGAGGACGTGGTCCAGCTCGGCCCGGGCCACCGGGTCGCTCACCTGCACCAGCGCCTCCACCCGGCGGTCCAGGTTTCGGTGCATCAGGTCGGCCGAACCCATCCAGAACTCGGCGTCGCCGTTGTTGCCGAACCGGAAGATCCGGGAGTGTTCCAGGAACCGGCCGAGGATCGAGCGGACCCGGATGTTCTCCGACAGCCCCGGCACGCCCGGCCGCAGCGTGCACATGCCCCGGATCAGCAGGTCCACGTGCACACCGGCTCGCGACGCCCGGTAGAGCGCGTCGGTGATCTCCTCGTCGACCAGGGAGTTCACCTTGAACTGCACGAGCCCCGGCATGCCCAGCCGGACGTGCTCGATCTCCCGGTCGATGCGTTCGATCAGGCCGCTGCGGATGCCCTGCGGCGCCACCAGCAGCCGCCGGAACGCGGTCTGCCGGCTGTAGCCGGTGAGCACGTTGAACAGGTCGGTCAGGTCGGCGCCGATCTCCGGGTCGGCGGTGAGCATGCCGAAGTCCTCGTAGAGCCGGGCCGTCTTCGGGTGGTAGTTGCCGGTGCCGATGTGGCAGTACCGGCGGATCTGGTTGCCCTCCTGGCGCACCACCAGCGCGGTCTTGCAGTGCGTCTTGAGCCCCACCAGGCCGTAGACCACGTGGCAGCCGGCCCGTTCCAGCGTGCGGGCCCAGCCGATGTTCGCCACCTCGTCGAACCGTGCCTTCAGCTCGACCAGCACCACCACCTGCTTGCCGGCGGCGGCCGCGTCGACGAGCGCGTCCACGATCGGGGAGTCGCCGCTGGTGCGGTAGAGCGTCTGCTTGATGGCGAGCACGTTCGGGTCGGCGGCGGCCTGCTCGACGAAGCGTTGCACGCTGGTCGCGAACGAGTGGTACGGGTGGTGCACCAGCACGTCGCCGTCGCGCAGCGTGGCGAAGACGCTGCGCGGCACCTCACCCTCGGCCAGCCGCGGATGGGTGGCCGGCACGAACGGCGGGTCCTTCAGGTCGGGCCGGTCGGCCTCGCCGTAGACCTGCCAGAGCGCGGACAGGTCGAGCAGCCCGCGTACCCGCAGCACGTCGTGGCCGTCCATGTCCAGCTCGCGGACCAGCAGCTCCAGCATGTGGTCGGAGATGGACGCGGCGACCTCCAGGCGTACCGGCGGGCCGAACCGGCGCCGGGCCAGTTCCCGCTCCAGCGCCTGGAGCAGGTCCTCGTCGCGGTCCTCGTCCACCTCCACCTCGGCGTTGCGGGTCACCCGGAACAGGTGGCACTCGACCACCTGCATGCCGGAGAACAACTGGCCGAGATGCACCGAGATGAGGTCCTCGACCGGCAGGAACCGCACGCCCGGCTGGTCGTGGTGCACCCGGACGAACCGGGGCACGTTGTTCGGCACCTTCACCCGGGCGAACAGCTCCGAGCCGCCGTCCGGGTCGCGTACCGAGACGGCCAGGTTCAGCGACCGGCCGGAGATGTACGGGAACGGGTGCGCCGGGTCGACCGCCAGCGGGGTGAGCACCGGGAAGATGTGCTCCCGGAACCAGGTGCGCAGCCGCTCGCGCTCGGCGTCGTCCAGGTCGCTCCAGCGCAGTATGCGGATGTCCTCGGCGGCGAGCTTCGGCAGCACGTCGTCGACCAGGCAGGCGGCGTGCCGGGCGACCAGCCCGGCCGCCTTGCCGGTGATCAGGTCGAGCTGGGTGCGCAGTGGCAGCCGGTCACCGCCGCGTACCGGCAGCCCGGCGGAGAGCCGCCGCTTCAGCCCGGCGACCCGGACCATGTAGAACTCGTCCAGGTTGCTGGCGAAGATCGCCAGGAACTTCGCCCGTTCCAGCAGCGGGACGCGCGGATCCTCGGCGAGCGCCAGCACCCGGGCGTTGAAGTCGAGCCAGGACAGCTCCCGGTTGAGGAAGCGGTCCTCCGGCAGCGGCGGCGCGGACGGCGGGCCCGCGTCCGCAGGGGCCTCGTCGGCCGGGCCGGGGCCCTCCACCGGATCGAGCGGCTCGTCCAGTCCGGTTGATCCGGCCGTGTCGGGATCGGCGCCGAGGCGCTCCTCCGGCGGCCGGGTCTGACGGAACCGCCCGTCCGGGCCGCGGGTGCGGCGGCCGTTGCGGGGGGTGCCGGGGTCGATGATCGGCGGCGGGACTTCGGGGTGCTCGCGAGGGGTGCTCACCACCTCATGATTCCCCGATAAGGGTGAACGGAAAATGAACTCGGGCCAGGTTATTCACGCCATCGTCGGCAAGGTCACCCGGACCACCTCGCCGTCGGCGTCCCGCTCGATCCGGACACGCTGCCCCAATCGGAGCAACCGTAGCCCGGAGGCGTCGAACGCGCGGGCCGGGAACGCCAGTTCGGTGCCGTCGTCGAGCAGCAGCACGCCGCTGCGGGTCGACGCGTCGTAGGTCGCCACCGTCCCCTGCATGCCAGCACCGTACCGGACCGCCCCGCCGACCCGCGCCAGCAGCGCGGCGGTACGCGGCCCCACACCCAGCCCGGCGGCGCCGGCCAGGTCCGCCGGGGTGTCCACGTCCCGGCGCAGGCTGGGCCACTCACCGGCGAGCGGCAGCGCCCCGCCCGCCGCGTGCGCCGCGGCCGAGCCGGGCCCGAACCGCGGCGCCAGCGGCGCACCGGCCGGCGCGGCGAGCAGCACCGTGCCTCCACCCGGGGCATCAGCCACGAACCCGCGTACCCCCCGGGTGGCCCGCAGCGCGGCGGCCAGCTCGGCCGGTCGCAGCGCCGGCAGGTCGGCGGTCAGGCCCACCACCGCGGCACGCGGACCGGCGACGGCCGCGCCGTGCCGGAACGCCGCGTTCAGCCCGCCGCCGGGGTCGCCGACGACGCGGGCGCCCGCCGCGCCGGCCGCCGCTGCCACGCGCGGGTCGTCGGTGACCACGAGCACCCCGGCGACCGCCGGGCACGCCCGCACCGCGCGCAGGGTGTCGGCCGCCAGGGCCAGCGCCAGCTCCTCGTGGGGTACGCCGGGCAACGCGCCCCGCAGACGGCTCTTCGCCGCCGGAAGGCGCTTCACCGGCATGACCACGGTCCAGCGGGCCTCAGACACGCCGACCATCCTGCCAGCGAGGGCCCCGGCACCCGCACTGGCCGCAGCGGGGCCGAACAGGCATGATTCTGTGCCGGGGCGCGAGGGCGGATCGAGGAGGCACTGTGGCACGGCGCAGGCTGGGGTTCTGGCGACGGCTCGCCGTGGTGCTGGTGAAGCCGCTGATGATCGTCTGGACCCGGCGCACCTGGCGGGGCATGGAGCACCTGCGCCACGACGGCGGCGTGATCCTCGTGCCGAACCACATCTCGCACGCCGACCCGCTCGTGGTCGCGCACTACATCTACGACGCCGGGCGCTGGCCGCGCTTCCTCGGCAAGGCCAGCGTGTTCCGGGTGCCGGTGGTCGGCTGGATCCTGCACCGGTGCCGGCAGATCCCGGTCGAGCGGGGCACCGTCGAGGCGGTCAAGTCCCTCGACAAGCTGGTCGCCGCGCTGGCCGAGAGGGGCGCGGTGGTGATCTACCCGGAGGGCACCACCACCCGGGAGCCCGACCTGTGGCCGATGAAGGGCAAGACCGGCGCGGCCCGGCTGGCGCTGGCGACCGGCGCCCCGGTGATCCCGATCGCCATGGTCGGCCCGGAACGGATGTTCGATCCGCGTACGGCCCGGTTCGGGCTGCGCCCGCGCACCCCGGTGACTGTCGTCGCCGGGCCGCCGGTGGACCTGAGCCGCTGGGCCGGCGCCACGCCGACCCGGCCGATCCTGGAGGAGATGACGGACACCATCATGCTGCGCATCCGGGATCTGGTCGCGGAGATCCGCGGCGGCACACCACCGCCGCTCTGGCAGCGGCCCGCCCGTACCGGCGCCCGGGAGGCCACCGAATGAGCGGGCACGTCGCCGTGCTGGGCGCCGGTTCCTGGGGGACCGCGTTCGCCAAGATCCTCGCCGACGCCGGGCGGGACGTGACGGTCCTGGCCCGCCGGGCCGCCGTGGCCGAGGCGATCCGGACCGGGCGGCACAACCCGGAGTACCTGCCGGGCGTGCGCCTGCCCGAGCGGGTGACCGCCACCGGTGACGCCGCCGAGGCGATCGAGGGGGCCGATGTGGTGGTGCTGTCGGTGCCCTCGCAGACGCTGCGCGGCAACCTCGCCGACTGGACGCCGTACCTGGCTCCGGACGCCACGCTGGTGTCGCTGATGAAGGGCATCGAGTTGGGCACCACGAAGCGGATGAGCCAGGTGATCACGGAGACCGCCGGGGTGCCCGCCGACCGGGTGGTGGTCGTCTCCGGGCCCAACCTGGCCCCGGAGATCGCCGCCGAGCAGCCGGCCGCCACAGTGGTCGCGGGCACCGACAGCCGGCGGACCGCGCTGGTGCAGGCGTCCATCCGGACGCCGTACTTCCGCCCGTACACGAACGACGACGTGATCGGCTGCGAGCTGGGCGGCGCGGTGAAGAACGTGATCGCGCTGGCGTACGGCATCGCCACCGCGATGGGTTTCGGCGACAACACCCGGGCCATGTTGATGACCCGCGGCCTGGCCGAGACCGCCCGGCTGGGCGTGGCGCTCGGCGCCGACCCGATCACCTTCGCCGGGCTGGCCGGCATGGGTGACCTGGTAGCCTCCTGTTCGTCGCCGATGGCCCGCAACCGCACCTTCGGCGAGCACCTGGGCCGCGGCGAGACGCTGGAGCAGGCCCAGGCGGCCACCCGGCAGACCGCCGAGGGCGTCAAGAGCTGCCTGGCCATCCGCGACCTGGCCCGGGCGCACGGCGTGGAGATGCCGATCACCGAGCAGATCGAGCGGATCTGCCACGAGGGGATGGACCCGCGCCTGGCGGTGGACGCGCTGATGAGCCGCACCGCCAAGCCCGAGTCGTACGAGTGAGCGGAGCGGGGATGACCGAGCACTGGGGTGACGGCACGCGCAGCGTGCACGCCGGCCTGCCGGACGCGGTACCCGGGCAGCCGTTGCTGCCCGGCCCGGTCTTCGCCGCGCCGTACCACCTGGACCCCGAGCGCGGCCCGTCGGCGGCGGTCAACGGGTACGGACGGCCCGACAACCCCACCCGGCGGCTGCTGGAGACGGCGATCGGTGAGCTGGAGGGCGGCGACTGCCGGGTCTTCGCCAGCGGCCAGGCGGCCATCACCGGGCTGCTGCTGACCGTGCTGCGCCCCGGCGACACGGTGCTGCTGCCCGCCGACGGCTACTACTCGGTACGCTCGTTCGCCTCGGACACGCTGGAGCAGCTCGGCGTGCGCGTGGCGCTCGTGCCGACGGCCGGTCCGTACCCGTCGTTCGAGGGCGTGCGGATGGTGCTGCTGGAGACCCCGGCGAACCCCGGCCTGGACGTCGCCGACGTCGCGGCGGTGGCCGCCGCCGCGCACGCCGCCGGTGCGCTCGTCGCGGTGGACAACACCACCGCCACGCCGCTCGGGCAGCGCCCGCTGGACCTCGGCGCGGACGTGGTGGTCGCCTCCGGCACCAAGGCGCTGACCGGCCACTCGGACCTGCTGCTGGGCTACCTGGCCACCCGGGACGCCGGGCTGCGGGACGCGGCGACCACCTGGCGCAACGCCACCGGCGGGGTGCCCGGCGCGTTCGACTGCTGGCTGGCCCACCGGTCGCTGGCCACGCTCGACCTGCGGCTGGCCCGGCAGACCGCCAACGCGCGGGCGCTGGCCGAACTGCTCGCGGGCCGCCCGGACGTCACCGGGCTGCGCTGGCCCGGACGGCCGGACGACCCGGCGTATCCGGTGGCGTCGGCCCAGATGCGGCGCGTGCCGGGCGTGCTCTCGTTCGACCTGGGCGACGAGCGCCGGGTGGCCCGGTTCCTCGGCGCCTCCCGGCTGGTGGCCGCCGCCACCTCGTTCGGCGGGCTGCACACCACAGCCGACCGGCGGGCCCAGTGGGGCGACGCCACGACGCCGGGTTTCGTGCGGTTCTCCTGCGGCATCGAGGACACCGCCGACCTGCTCGCCGATGTGGCGGCGGCGCTCGACACGGCGGGCTGACGGCGTGCCGGCCGCTCGGCTAGGGTGACGGGCAGCCACGGCCCGTGCGGCCGCGACCCGAGGAGGTGAGTCCGATCCACAAGCAGAGGACCGGCGCTCCCTCCGAGTCCGCGTCGCTTCAGGGCTGAGGCGACGCCGGGGGCGCCGACGAGCGCTTCCCGAAAGGCCTGCCATGGCATCCACCGTCTTCACCCCCGACCGTCCGGCCCTCGTCCGGCGGCTGCGCGCCGCCGGTTGCGTCTTCGCCGAGGACGAGGCGGACCTGCTGATCGCCGCCGCCGAGTCGACGCAGTCGCTGACCCGCCTGGTCGACAGTCGCGTCGCAGGGCTGCCGCTGGAGCACCTGCTCGGCTGGGCCGAGTTCTGCGACCGGCGGATCGCCGTACACCCGGGGGTCTTCGTGCCGCGCGGCCGGACCGCGCTGCTCGTCGACGCGGCGACGGCGCTGGCCGGGCCGGCCCCGGCGGTGCTCGACCTGTGCTGTGGCTCCGGCGCCGCCGCCGTGGTGCTGCACGAGCGGCTGGCACCCGGCTGGTTGGCCGCCGCCGACATCGACCCGGTGGCCGTGGCCTGCGCCCGGCGCAACCTCGAACCGCTCGGCGTCCCGGTCTACCAGGGCGACCTGTTCGACGCGCTGCCGGCGGGCCGGCGCGGGAAACTGGACCTGGTGGTGGCGAACGCGCCGTACGTGCCGAGCGCCGCGGTGGCCTCGCTGCCGGCCGAGGCGCGCCTGTACGAGGCGCCGGTGGCGCTGGACGGCGGCACCGACGGCCTGGCCGTGTTGCGCCGGGTCGCCGCCGGCGCGGCCGAGTGGCTCGCCCCGGGCGGGCACGTCGTGGTCGAGTCGAGCGCCGCGCAGGCCCCCGAGCTGTGCGGCGTGTTCACCGCGGCCGGGCTGGAGCCGGTGGTGGTCCGCGACGAGGAGCGGGCGGCGACAGCGGTCACCGCTCGCCGTCCCGGCTGACCACGGCGGGGGAGTCCGCGCGGGGGCGTGGCGGGTGGGCCGGGCGGGAACTAGCCTCGGGTCAGGCGCGGCGGGAGGCGGTGGCGGTGGGCAGCGCAGGTGTGCCGGTGGTGGTGGGGCTGGACAACGGGGGCACGAGCGACAACGCCACAGTGCTCACAGTCGACGGCCGGTTCCTGGTGGACGGGCTGCTGGAGATCCCGAGCGAGGTCGGTGCCGGGCCGGAGGCGGCGGTGGGGGCGCTCGCGCGGGCGTTCGACGGCGTCCTGGCCCACACCGGCGTGCCGCGTGACCTGGTCCGTGCGGTCGGGCTGGACACGCCCGGCCCGGCCAGCGCCACCGGTGTGATCTCGTCCCGCGGTTCGACGAACTTCTCCCAGCCCGCCTGGCGGGGCTTCGACGTGCGCACCGCGCTGGAGCGGCGGCTGGGCCTGCCCGTCGTGTACGCCAACGACGGCAACGCCGCCGCGCTCTATGCCCACCACGTGCACTTCGGTGCCGAGGCGATGGCCCGATCGTCGGTGTCCGCGATCGTCGGCACCGGGCTCGGCGGGGGCGTGGTGGAGTCCGGCCGGGTGGTCGGCGGGGCGGCCGGCATGGCGGGCGAGTTCGGGCACGTGCACATCCCGCTGGACGGCCTGGTCGAGCCGGACCAGGCGGCGCCGGTCTGCGCCTGTGGCTTCACCGGGGACGCGGAGAGCGTCGCGTCGCTCACCGCGATCCGGCGCAACCTGCTGCCGTACTGGCTGGCGCGGCATCCGGAGCACCCGCTCGCGGCGGAGGAGCCGGACCGGGCGGCGAAGCTGCTGCGCGGCTACGGCGAACGCGGTGACCCGCTGGCCCGCCTGGTGTTCACCCAGCAGGCCAAGGCGCTGGGCCGGTTGTTCACCATCGCGGCCAACTTCACCGATCCGCACGCGTACTTCGTCGGCGGGGGCGTGGTGGAGGCGGCACCGGAGTTCCGGGACTGGTTCCTCGCCGCCGTCGCCGAGCACACGGTGCTGCGGGAGGAGCAGCGGGCGGTGGCCACCTTCGCGCTGGTGCCGGACCGGGACATGGCCGGGGCGCGGGGGGTGGCCATCGCGGCGCTGGAGGCGGTACGCGCCACCGTCACCGCTGCCGCCGCCCCGCTCGGCTGACGCGGTCGGGCCGTTCAGCGGGCGCCGGTCGGGCCGCTCAGGGGCGCGGCGGTGCCGTGGTGAACGCCGCCCAGGCGTGCGGGGGGAACACCAGCACCGGGCCGGCCGGGTCCTTCGAGTCGCGGACCGCCACCGCGCCGGGCAGCGGCGCCATCTCCACGCATGCGCCCTCGTCACCGCTGTGGCTGCTCTTGCGCCAGCGGGCCGGTGCGGGGTTCGTGCGGTTCGTGCCGTTCATCTGATCACCTCTCGTTCAGCAGGCGGAGGAGCTGGTCCCGACTGGCCGCCGGGCTCAGGGCCACGGTCCGCAGGTGCTCCATGATCTTGGCGCAGGTACGCAGGTCACCCGGTCGGTCGAGGACCATCTGCCCGGCGACGGTCTCCACCGAAGCGATGATCGGGTCCTCCGGGTCGGCGAACTCCAGGATGTGCAGCGATCCCCGGGTGCCCCGGTGGTAGCCGGCGGCCAGCGGGATCACCTGCACCGTGACGTTCGGCAGCTCGGCCACCTTCAGCAGGTGCTGGAGCTGGCCGGACATGACCGAACGGTCACCGACCGGGCGCAGCAGCGCGCCCTCGTCGATGATGGCGTCGAGGATCGGCGGCTCGGCGCCGGAGAGCCGAAGCTGTCGGTCCAGCCGTAGCTGGACCCGCTGCTCCACCTGCTCGTCGGTGAGCGTGTGCGGGCCGCCGCGCATCACTCCGCGGATGTAGTCGGCGGTCTGGAGCAGACCGGGCACCACCGACGGTTCGAAGTTCGCGATGCCGGTGGCCTCGGCCTCCAGCGCGATGAAGTCGATGGTGCGCTGGTCCAGCAGGTACGAGTAGGACACCCACCAGCCCGGCTTGCGGGCGTCCTTCGCGAGTTGCACCGCCGCGGCGATGTCGGCCGGGTCCACGCCGTAGCTGGTCAGCAGTGCGCGCACGGTGGCGGGACTGACGAGCGTCTGCGCGTTCTCGTAGCGGGACAGCGTGCTCCGGGTGCTGTTGATCTCGTCGGCCGCGGCCTCCAGGGTGAGGCCGGCGGCCTCCCGGTGGGTCCGCAGGGCGATGCCGAGCCGTCGGGCCCGGGCGGTCTTCGGCGCCATGCATCGATGGTCGCACATCCCGCGGGAAAATGGGCATGAGAGAAAGTCGATGAGAGTTGCATTCACGCCGGTGAACCTGTCAATGTGTGACGGCGTCCTCACCGCCGGTTGTCGTGGCGACGGTGGTGGTGAGCGACCGGAGGGGATGGGGCGCGCGGTGGTCGGATTCTTCACTCCCCCACGATCCGACCGCCGCGTGCCCCTGCCGGTCCACGAGACGGGGAGGGGTTCCGCGGTGACCAGGTTCCTCGTGGTCCTGACCGATGTGCGTCCGCCGGACGGCACCCGGCGTGACGAACGGACCAGCCCGGAACGCCGCCGCCAGGTGGTGGGCACGAGCAGCCGGGAGGCCGCCGACCGGATCGCCGGTGCCTTCACGGCGCTGGGCATGGTGCGGGCCGGCCGGCAGCGGGTGAAGGTCATCGCGGTCGGCCGCCGGCCCCGGCACCCGGCCCTCTGAGACACGCCATTCCGTTACTCCCCGTAGATGTAACCTTGACCGTTTGCCACGCGACTCCGCGTCTCCCCGGGTATCGACCACCGCTTGCGGCAACGCACAGTAAGGTCAGTCGGGTGAGCGCCACCGGCGAGCACGGCCAGCCGCAGTCGCGAACGATGAGGTGACCATGACCACCCCAGGCAAGACCCGTGTGGCGATCGTCTTCGGCGGGCGCAGCCCCGAGCACGGCATCTCCTGCGTGAGCGCCGGCAGCGTGCTGGCCGCCCTCGACCCGGACGAGTTCGAGGTGGTCCCGGTCGGCATCACCCGGCAGGGCCAGTGGGTGCTCGCCAGCGGCGACCCGAGCCGCCTCGCCATCTCCGACCGCAAGCTGCCCGAGATCACCGCCGGCTCCGGCGCCGAACTCGTGCTGCGCGCCGACCCCGCCGCCGGTGGCCTGATGGTGCTCGACCCGGCCCAGGGGCCGGTCGCGCTGGCCGACGTGGACGTGGTCTTCCCGGTGCTGCACGGCGCGTACGGCGAGGACGGCACGATCCAGGGCATGCTGGAGATGGCCGACATCCCCTACGTCGGCGCGAACGTCTTCGCCTCCGCCGCAGCCATGGACAAGGAGTTCACCAAGAAGCTCTGCGCCGTCGAGGGCATCCCGGTCGGCCCGTACGCGGTGCTGCGCGCCGGGATGTCGCTCAGCGAGGAGGACAAGGAGCGCCTCGGGCTGCCCGTCTTCGTCAAGCCGTCCCGGGCCGGCTCGTCGTTCGGCATCACCAAGGTCGACGACTGGGCGGACCTGGACGCCGCGCTCGTCACCGCCCGCGAGATCGACAGCAAGGTGCTCGTCGAGGGCGCCGTGGTCGGCCGCGAGATCGAGTGCGGGGTGCTGGAGGGCGAGGCCGGTGGCGCGCCCGAGGCCTCGGTGCTCGCCGAGGTGCGGATGATCGGCGACCGCGACTGGTACGACTTCGAGGCCAAGTACCTCTTCGCCGACGAGGTCTGCGAGTACGACGTGCCGGCCGACCTGCCCGAACCGGTGGCCCGGCAGGTGCGCGACTACGCCGCCCGGGCGTTCACCGCGCTCGACTGCTCCGGCCTGGCCCGGGTCGACTTCTTCGTGACCCCGCAGATGGACGTGTACCTCAACGAGATCAACACGATGCCGGGCTTCACCCCGACGTCGATGTTCCCGCGGATGTGGTCGGCCAGCGGGCTGGAGTACCCGAAGCTGGTCAACCGCCTGATCCGGACCGCCCTGCACCGCCGCGCCGGCCGCTGACCGCCGGCACCGCCACGTCGGCCCCCGACCGGGGCCGACGTCAGGCGGAGCAGCCCGAAGGGGCCTGCTTCGCCGAGGGCACCGAGCTGACGATCGTGTCGGAGATCGAGGTCACCCACTGCAGCGGCGGCTCGTACGCCTTCGGCACCCGGACCCGGATCGGGGTCTCCCGATCGACGGTGGTCAGCACCGTGGCGTCGGCCTCCTCGGCCGCGTGCCAGCAGACCTGGTTGACCTTCCACACCTCGTCGGTGGGCGGGAACTCCGCCGGATTGCCGCCGCAGGCCACAGTCAGCGCCGGTTCGCCGTACGCGGCGTTCTGCTCCGGGCCCGCGGTGACCGGGCGCTGCGGCAGCTCACGCACGTTGTCCGGAAGCTGCGACATCAGGGCACGGCAGAGCACCGTCGGGCGCTCGGCCAGCGCGGGGGCGGGCATCTCGACCGGCGCGCTGGACTGCGCCCGGGGACTCGCCGACGCGCTCGGCTCGGCCTCCGGAGACTCCGGGGCCAGCTTGGCGAACGTGAACCCGGCGACCGCCACGGTCACCGGCACCGCGACGAGCGTCGCCCAGAGCGCGGCACGGCGGCTGGCGCCGTCCCGGCGCGGGGAGGTGTCCTTCTCGTCCACTTACAGCCGCACCACCGAACACGTGAGGGTGCGGGTGATGCCGGGCACCATCTGCACCTTGCTGACGATGAGTTTGCCGAGCTCGTCGACGGTGTTCGCCTCGGTGAGCACTACCACGTCGTACGGCCCGGTGACGGCGTCGACCCGTACCACGCCGGCCAGGTCCGCGATCTGACCGGCCACGTCACGCGCCCGGCCGACCTCGGTCTGGATGAGGATGTACGCCTGTACCACGACTCGACCTCCGTCCGTCGCCTCCGGGCGACCCGAAGGGTGAAACTACCGTACTGAGCGGCCGTGATCCCTATCGGTCGCCGGTCGGACGCGGTGAGCGAGCACACGCCGGTGCGGACAGGGGTGGGACGTGCGGAACGACGCAGCGGAGCGAGGGGACGGAATGACTGTCACTGATGTCGGCGAGTTCGGCCTGATCGACCGGGTGACCGCCCGGCTGGCACAGGGGCAGAGCTGCCTGCTCGGCCCCGGCGACGACGGTGCGGTGGTGGCGGCGCCGGACCGGCGGGTGGTCGCCTCGACCGACGTGCTGGTGGAGGGGCGGCACTTCCGCCGGGACTGGTCGTCGGCACGGGACGTGGGGCACCGGGCGGCGGCGGCGAACCTCGCCGACATCGCGGCCATGGGCGCCACCCCGACCGCGCTGCTCGTCGCGCTCTGCATGCCGGCCGAGCTGGACCCGGCCTGGGCCGAGGAACTGGCCGACGGGCTGGGCGCGGAGGCGGCGCTCGTCGGCGCGAGCGTGGTGGGTGGGGACATGTCCGGCAGCCCGACGCTCACCATCGCGGTGACGGCGCTCGGCGACCTGGCCGGCCGCGCCCCGGTGCTCCGCTCCGGGGCCCGCCCCGGAGACGTGGTGGCGCTGGCCGGGCGTACCGGCTGGTCGGCGGCGGGCTACACCGTGCTGTCCCGGGGGTTCCGCACGCCGCGGCTGCTGGTCGAGGCGTTCCGCCGCCCCGAGGTGCCGTACGCCGCCGGACCCGCTGCCGCCGCTGCCGGAGCCACCGCCATGATCGACGTGTCGGACGGGCTGCTGGCCGACCTGGGGCACGTGGCGACCGCCAGCGGGGTGGCGGTCGACCTGAGCCGGGACGCGTTCGAGGTGCCCCGGCAGATGCGGGACGCGGCGCAGGCGCTCGGCGTCGACCCGTACACCTGGATCCTGGGCGGCGGCGAGGACCACGCGCTGGCCGCGACGTTCCCGGCGGACGCCGCGCTGCCGGACGGCTGGCAGCCGGTGGGGCGGGTGGCCGCCGGCGCCGGGGTCACCGTCGACGGCGCCGCCTACAGCGGCCCGCGCGGCTGGGACCACTTCCGCAGAGCGGAGTAGCAGGCACAGCAGGAGAGCGGAGTGATCTGCGTCCGAACCCCGGCCGCCGGGCCGGGCCGGGCCCCGAGCCGGTCGTAACCTGACACGGTGAGCGAGATCGAGATCCGGGAGCGGCGCTTCGACGCGCCCGAGTCGCAGGCGCTGATCCGGGCGGCGCTGGCCGACCTCGGCGCCCGGTACGGCGGCAGCGGCGACGAGACCCCTGTCGACGCGGCCGAGTTCACCCCGCCGGACGGTGTGTTCCTCGTCGCCTACCTGGACGGGCGGCCGGTGGGCTGCGGCGGCTGGCGCAGCCACGGCGGGGACGGCGACACGGCCGAACTGAAGCGGATGTACACCGACCCGGCGGTCCGGGGCCGGGGCGTGGCCCGTTCGGTGCTCGCCGCGGTCGAGCGGTCCGCCCGCGACCACGGCCGCAAGCAGATCGTGCTGGAGTGCGGCGACAGGCAGCCCGAGGCGATCGCCCTGTACACCTCGGCGGGCTACGAGCGGATCCCGAACTTCGGCTTCTACAAGGACGCCCCGGGCTGCCTGTCGTACGGCCGTACGCTCTAGCCGACCGAGATGCGGATCGCGCGTGCGGCGCGGCGCGCGGCGTCCGTGGCCTCGTCCGGGGTGGCGCCCCAGGCCATCAGATGCCCGCTGCGGTGCGCCGAGGAGAGCAGCTCCGGCACGGTCTGACCGACCTTCGTCTCCACCTGCACGTCGAGCACGCCCGGCACGCGCAGCGCGTCGCGCCTGCCGTCCACGGCGGTGACCCGGCCGGGCGGCGCGATCAGGAACTCGATCGCCGCCGCGCCGGTCGCCCGCGCCGGCAGCGCCGGCCGTTCGCCGCGCAGGATCCGCAGGTACGCCTCGATGACGTCCCGCCCGTAGGCGATCGAGATGAGCGCGGTGATCATGTCGCCGGGCATCCGGGCCGCGCACTCCACCAGCGTCGGCACTCCACCAGCGTCGGCACGCCGTCGGCGAGGATCCATTCGCTGTGCAGCAGGGCCGAGGCGCTCGGCGAGCCGGGCGGTGGCACCGACCGCGTACTCCAGGCCGGGCAGGACCAGCCGCGCGTCGGCGAGGCCGGGCTCGCGGGCGAGCAGGGCATCCGGGTCGAAGCCGGTCTGGTACTCGGCCGCGACGAGCCGCCCGATCATCGGCAGCCGCTCGGCGAACCGGGCCAGGTCGCGGCGGGCGATCACGTCCGGCTCCTCGACCAGCACCACGCCGTCGGGCGGCAGCTCCTGGTCGAACCAGCTCAGCGAGCCGAACGACGCGCCCGCCACCACCAGTTGCTCGCGACCCAGGTCGAGGTCCACCGGTCACCCTCCCCGCGGCTCGCGCCGGAACCGGACGGCCGGCTCAGCAGCACCCTTACCGGCTGGAACGCGGCGGTTGCCGTACGGTCGGTCAGGGGTGCGGGGCGGGTCGGCCGATACCAGCCGGTGCGCGCGGCGGGTCGCCCGGGACGACAGAAGCCGGGCACGACAGAAGCCGGCGGACCCCGAAGGGATCCGCCGGCGACCGACGATGTTCCGGTGGCGCTACCGCGTCAGGCGCGGGTGACCTTGCCGGCCTTGATGCACGAGGTGCAGACCTGCAACTTCTTGGTGGTGCCACCACCGGCCGGGGTACGCACCGACTGGATGTTCGGGTTCCAGCGGCGGTTGGTCCGCCGGTGCGAGTGGGACACGTTGTGGCCGAAGCCCGGCCCCTTGCCACAGACGTCGCACACGCTAGCCACGGGATACTCCTGGGATTGAAACGTTCATGAGGTCGCCGCCAGGCGCTGCCCGGGCAACCTGGTCAGGTTACCCGATGACAGTCGGTACGCCCAACCGGCCCTTTCGCGAGCGCACCCAGCGTACCGGCGGGCCGGCCGGTACGTCGGCCGGGGCGGACACGCGGCGGACGACCCCGGCGCGTGTCGGTGTACGCCAGTAGGCTTCCCGACGTGCTGGAGACCCTCGACGCCGCAGCGGTGCGCCGCTGGTGCGCGAGCGGGCTGACCGCCCTCCGGGCCCACCAGGGCGAGATCGACGAGCTGAACGTCTATCCGGTGCCCGACGGCGACACCGGCACCAACCTGGTGCTCACGTTCACCTCGGCCCAGCAGGCCCTGGCGATGGACCTCGGCACCCTCCCCGACGACGGGCACACCCCGCACGGGCACGCGCTGCGGTTGATGGCCCGGGGCGCGCTGCTCGGAGCACGCGGCAACTCCGGCGTGATCCTCTCGCAGATCCTGCGCGGTCTCGCCGACACACTCGCCGCCGTGCCCGCGGTGCGCGGCCGGCAGCTCGCCGACGCGCTGGCCGACGCCAGCGCCGCCGCGTACGCCGCCGTCGCCCGGCCGGTCGAGGGCACGCTGCTGAGCGTGGTCGCCGCCGCGGCGCACGCGGCCCGCCGGACGGACAGCGACGACCTGCGGGCCGTGGCCCGGGCCGCGGCCGAGGCGGCGGCGCACGCGCTGGCGCGTACCCCCGAGCAGTTGCCGGAGCTGGCCCGCGCGGGCGTCGTCGACGCCGGCGGGCGCGGCCTGTGCCTGCTGCTGGACGCGCTGGTCGAGGTGGTCACCGGGGAGAGCCCGGCGCAGCCGGCGCCCGCGCCGCCCGCCCGCCGCGCGCCGGTCACCGCCGTGCGGGAGAGCGGCTCCGACGTGTACGCCTACGAGGTGCAGTACCTGCTCGACGCAGACGACGAGGCGGTGGCCCGGCTGCGCGCCGAGCTGTCCACGCTGGGCGACTCGCTGGCGGTCGTCGGGGACGGCACCGGCACCTGGAACGTGCACGTGCACGTCAACGACATCGGGGCGGCGGTCGAGGCGGGCGTGGTCGCCGGCCGCCCGCACCGGATCACCGTGACCCGTTTCGCCGACCAGGGTGCGCCGGGGCCGCAGGCGCGGCTGCCCGAGGGGCGGGCCGCCGTGGTGGTGGCCACCGGCGCGGGCATCGCGGAGCTGTTCGCCGCCGAGGGCGCAGTGGTGGTGCCCGCCAACCCGTCCACGGGCGAGCTGCTCGACGCGATCCGGGCCACCGGCGCAGCCCGGGTGGTGGTGCTGCCCAACGACCCGAACACCCAGTCGGTGGCGAGCGCGGCGGCCAGGGAGGCGCACGGCCTCGGCGTCAAGGTGAGCGTGGTGCCGACCCGTTCGCCGGTGCAGGCGCTCGCGGCACTGGCCGTACGCGACCCGAAGCGGCGCTTCGAGGACGACGTGATCGCGATGGCGGAGGCCGCCGGAGCCTGCCGGTACGCAGAGGTCTGCCACGCCGCCCGGGAGGCGCTCACCGTCGCCGGTCCGGCCCGCCCGGGTGACGTGCTGGCCCTGGTCGAGGGTGAGGTGCACCTGATCGGGCAGGATCTGGTCGACACCTGCACCGCCGTGGTCGACCGGATGCTCGGCGGTGGTGGCGAGCTGGTCACGCTGCTCTGCGGCGCGGACGCGCCGGCCGGGCTGGCCGACCGGGTCCGCGCGTACGTCGAGGGGGCCTGGCCGTTCGTCGAGGTGCAGGCGTACGAGGGCGGGCAGCCGCACTATCCGCTCCTGGTGGGGGTCGAATGACCGGAGAAGCGGCCACCGTGGACACGCCGCTGAAGAAGCTGGTCGGCGAGCGCACCGCGAAGGCGCTGGCCGGGCATCTGGACCTGCACACCGCGGGCGACCTGATCTACCACTTCCCGCGCCGGTACGACGAGCGCGGCGAGCACACCGACATCCGCTCGCTGGACGTGGGAGAGCAGGTCACAGTGCTCGCCCAGGTGCAGCGCACCGCGGTCCGCCCGATGCGCCAGCGGCGCGGCAACCTGCTGGAGGTCACCGTCGGCGACGGCTCCGGCGGCGTGCTCACCTGCACGTTCTTCGGCAACCAGGCGTGGCGGGAACGGGAGCTACGGCCCGGCCGGTGGGGGCTGTTCGCCGGCAAGGTGACCGAGTTCCGGGGCAAGCGCCAGCTCAACGGCCCGGAGTACGTCCTGCTCGGCGAGGGCGGCGAGGGCGAGGCGGCGGCCAACGAGGAGGTCGAGGAGTTCGCCGGGGCGCTGATTCCGGTCTACCCGGCCGCGGCGGCGGTGCCGACGTGGGTGATCGCCCGCTGCGTCCGCGTCGTGCTCGACACGTTCACCCCGCCCGAGGATCCGCTGCCGGCCACCGTGCGGGCCACCCGCAACCTGGCCGGCATCGGCACCGCGCTGCGCGAGATCCACCGTCCGACCAGCAAGGAGGCGCTCTACCGGGCCCGCCGCCGGCTGAAGTGGGACGAGGCGTTCGCCGTGCAGCTCACGCTGGTGCAGCGCAAGCACCGGGCGGCGGCGTCGCCGGCGCTGGCCCGGCCCGCGGCGGCGGGCGGCCTGCTGGACGCGTTCGACGCCCGGCTGCCGTACGAGCTGACCTCCGGCCAGCAGGTCGTCGGGCGGGAGATCGCCGCCGACCTGGCCCGGCCGCACCCGATGCACCGGCTGCTCCAGGGCGAGGTGGGCTCCGGCAAGACGGTGGTGGCGTTGCGCGCCATGCTCCAGGTGGTCGACGCCGGTGGGCAGGCCGCGCTGCTGGCCCCGACCGAGGTGCTCGCCGCCCAGCACCACCGGGGCATCCTCGATCTGCTCGGCCCGCTCGGCCGGGCCGGTGAGCTGGGTGCCGCCGACGACGCCACGCGGGTGGAGCTGATCACCGGCTCGCTGGGCGCGGCGGCCCGGCGCCGGGCGCTGGCCGAGGTGGCCGAGGGCCGCGCCGGCATCGTGCTCGGCACGCACGCCCTGCTCTACGAGGGCGTCGACTTCCACGACCTCGGCCTGGTGGTGGTGGACGAGCAGCACCGCTTCGGTGTGGAGCAGCGCGACGCGTTGCGCGCCAAGGCCGAGCAGCCGCCGCACGTGCTGGTCATGACGGCCACCCCGATCCCGCGCACGGTGGCCATGACCGTCTACGGCGACCTGGAGACCTCCACGCTGTCCCAGCTTCCGCAGGGCCGCTCGCCGATCGCCTCGCACGTGGTCCCGGCCGCCGAGAAGCCGGCGTTCCTCGACCGGGCCTGGCGCCGGCTGCGCGAGGAGGTCACGAAGGGCCACCAGGCGTACGTGGTGTGCCCGCGGATCGGAGAAGGGCCGGTGTCGGACGAGGAGGCGCCGCGGGAGGACGACAACGGCCGCCGCCCGCCGCTGGCCGTGACGGAGGTGGCCCCGCTGCTGGCCGAGGGGCCGCTGCACGGGCTGCGGATAGGGGTGCTGCACGGGCGGCTGCCGGCCGACGAGAAGGACGCGGTGATGCGCGCGTTCGCCGACGGCGAGCTGGACGTGCTGGTCGCGACCACTGTGGTCGAGGTCGGCGTGAACGTGCCGAACGCGACGGTGATGATCGTGCTGGACGCCGACCGGTTCGGTGTCTCCCAGCTCCACCAGTTGCGGGGCCGGGTCGGCCGGGGCTCGGCCGCCGGCCTCTGCCTGCTGGTCACCGAGGCGGCCGAGGGCTCGTCCGCGCGGGAGCGGCTGGACGCGGTCGCCTCCACCACCGACGGCTTCAAGCTCGCCGAACTCGACCTGGAGCAGCGCCGGGAGGGCGACGTGCTGGGCGCGACCCAGTCCGGCCGGCGCTCACACCTGCGGCTGCTGTCGCTGAGACGCGACACCGAGCTGATCCGCGACGCGCGGGCCGAGGCGATCGAACTGGTCGAGGAGGATCCGGATCTGGCCCGGCATCCGGCGCTGGCGGCGTCGGTCGCCGCGCTGGTCGACGAGGAACGGGCCGAATACCTGGAGAAGGGCTGAGACGTCCGGTGGACGGCCGGTGGGCGCTGACCGACCGGGCCGGGCGTCGCGTAGCGTCGGGGCATGCGCAGGGAGCGACGGTGACCCGGATCGTGGCCGGCACGCTCGGCGGCCGGCGGATCGCCGCGCCACCAGGTGCGGGCACGCGGCCCACCTCGGACCGGGTCCGCGAGGCGCTGTTCAGCGCCGTGCACTCCCACGTCGACCTGGACGGGGCGCGCTTCGCCGACCTGTACGCCGGTTCCGGCGCGGTCGGTCTGGAGGCGCTGTCCCGGGGCGCGGCCCACGTGCTGCTCGTCGAGTCCGACGCGCGGGCCGCCCGGGTGATCCGGGAGAACATCGCCGCGCTCCGGGCCGCGCCGGCCGCGCGCCTGGTCACCGGCAAGGTCGCCGGCGTGCTGGCGGCCGGGCCCACCGACGGGCCGTACGACGTGGTGTTCGCCGATCCGCCGTACGCGGTGCCGGACGACGAGATCACCGCGATGCTGGCGGCGCTGGTCGACGGCGGCTGGCTCGCCCCGGACGCCCTCGTGATCGTCGAGCGGTCCAGCCGTACCGGAGCGGTCACGTGGGTGGAAGGTGTCACTCCGGAGCGCAGCAGACGTTACGGCGAGACCACTCTTTGGTACGGTCGCCGATCATGAGACGTGCGGTTTGCCCGGGCTCGTTCGACCCGGTCACCAACGGACACCTCGACATCATCGGCCGGGCCAGCCGGCTGTTCGACGAGGTGATCGTCGGAGTGCTGGTCAACCAGTCGAAGCAGGGTCTGTTCACCGTCGAGGAGCGGATCGCCATGCTCCGCGAGGTGACCGCCTCGTACGACAACGTCCGGGTGGAGTCGTTCCAGGGCCTGCTTGTCGACTTCTGCCGCGCGCAGCGGGCGAGTGTGCTGATCAAGGGCCTGCGTGCGGTGAGCGACTTCGACTACGAGCTGCAGATGGCCCAGATGAACATCGGCCTGGCCGGCGTGGAGACGTTGTTCATGCCGACCAACCCGCTGTACTCGTTCATCTCCTCCAGCCTGATCAAGGACGTGGCGAAGTGGGGCGGAGACATCTCCGCCCACGTCCCCGACCTGGTCCGGGCGCAGCTCTCCACCCGCCTCCGCCCCTGACCTCTGTCCCGGGAGGCGACGCGCCGGGTGGGGCGGATGGGGTGCATGTGGCTCGGGCGCGACATGATGTCTGCAGCGCCGAGAACCGGTGCAGGCCGCATGATGGAGGGCGGCCGACGAAGACAGGAGTGAGGTACCGGTGGACCCGCTCGATCGCATCGACGAACTGATCGCCATGGTGGAGCAGGCCCGCTCCGTCCCGATGTCGCGCAACAACTGCATGGTCGACCGGGGCGAGATGATCGCCGCGCTCGACGAGCTGCGCGCGGAGCTCCCCGCGGACCTGCGCCGGGCCGCCGCGCTGCTGGAGGAGCGGGACAAGATCATGGAGGCCGGCAAGCGCGAGGCCGACCGGATCATCAGCGAGGGTGAGGCGGAACACGCCCGCCTGGTCTCGGTCAACGAGATCACCGTCTCGGCCGAGCACGAGGGCGCGCGGATCATCGCCGAGGCGCGGGCCGAGGCGCAGCGCCTCCGCGAGGAGGTGGACGACTACGTCGACACCGCGCTGGCGAACTTCGAGCAGTTCCTCACCCGGGCGCTGGCCTCGATAGAGCGCGGCCGGGACAAGATGCACGCGCTGCGTGAGATCGGCACCTTCGCCGGGGACGAGGCGGACCGCCCGCTACCCTTCTGAGCGGCGCACGGGCCGGTCGCCGACAGCCGGCTGCCGTCGAGCCGGAGGCGAACCCCCGGTTCGACGGTCCGCCCGTCTGGCAGGTAACCTTCTTTGTCGGCCTCTCAACGGCCGGAGTCTGACTATGCCCAAACACTCGCCAAGCACACTCGACCCCAGGTCGCCGCTGGTCCTCGACACGAGGGAACTGCCGCGCCGACCTGGCGTGTTGCGTACGCACAAGCGGGTCGTGCCGGCACCGGCGGACCTCGGCGTGGAGTTGATCGGCGTGCCGGAGGGCGCGGACCTCGACCTCGACCTGAGGTTGGAGTCGGTGTCCGAGGGCGTGCTCGTCTCCGGGACCGTCACCGGCCCCGTCAAGGGCGAGTGCGGGCGCTGCCTGCGCGAGATCGACGACTCGTTGGCCGTGACGATCCAGGAGCTGTACGCGTACGAGAACAGCACCACGGACGACACGACCGACACCGACGAGGTGGGCCGGATGCAGGGCGATCTGATCGACCTGGAGCCGGCGTTGCGGGACGCGGTGGTGCTGGCGCTGCCGACCAACCCGCTCTGCCGGGAGGACTGCCCAGGCCTGTGCCCCGACTGCGGGGTGCACTGGGACGATCTGCCGGCCGACCACAGCCATCAGCAGGTCGACCCGCGTTGGGCGAGCCTGACGCAACTGACCCGTACAGAGGAGTAAGAACCGTGGCCGTCCCCAAGCGCAAGATGTCGCGCAGCAACACCCGCGCCCGCCGGGCGAACTGGAAGGCCACGGTGGTGGCGACCGTGGCCTGCCCGCAGTGCAAGTCGGCCAAGCTGCCGCACGCCGCCTGCTCCGTCTGCGGCACCTACAACGGCCGTCAGGTCCTCGAGGTCTGACCCGGCCGCCGAGTGACGTCCCCGACCACCGGTCGGGTGACGCGCGCACCAAGGCTCTCGCCCGGTGCCCCGGCTCCCGCCACCGCCGCCCGGCTCACGGCCGGCGGACCGTCGGAGCCGGGCACCGCGCGGATCGCCGTCGACCTCCTCGGCGGGGACGATGCTCCCGCCGTCGTGGTTGACGGCGCTCTGCGAGCGGTACGCACGGATCCCGCCCTGCACCTGATGCTCGTCGGCCCGATCGAGGTGGCCGACGAGCTGATCGGTGCGCTCGACCCGGCCCAGCGCGCACGGGTCACGGTCCGCCCGGTGCGGACCGCCGTCGGCATGGCCGACCATCCCACCGCCGCCCGCGGCGAGAGCACGGTACGCACCGCCGTGCAGGCCGTCCATGACGGACTGGCCGACGCGGTCGTCTCCGCCGGCTCGACCGGCGCCACGGTCACCGCCGCCGCGCTCGGCCTCGGCCGCTGGACCGGGATACGCCGCCCGGCGCTCGCCGCCACGCTGCCCGCCGTCGAGGGGCCGGTGGTGCTGCTCGACGTCGGCGGCACGCTCGAACCCGGCCCGGCCACGCTGGCCCGGCACGCCCTCCTCGGTGCCGCCTACGCGTCGGTGGCCCACGCCGTCACCGCACCCCGCGTCGGGTTGCTCTCCGTCGGCCACGAGACGGGCAAGGGCGACCGGCTGCGCCGCGCCGCCGCGCCCGCGCTCGCCGCCGCGCCGCTGCCCTGCGACGGCCGCTACGTCGGCCTGGTCGAGGGGTACGACATCTCGCTCGGCGCCCGCGCCGACGTCGTGGTGACCGACGGCTTCACCGGAAACGTCCTGCTGAAGGCCATCGAGGGCGCGTACGCCATGGCCGGCGGCCCACCGTCACGCGGAGGCGCCCCGCGTGCCGCCGCCCTGCTCGGGGTGGGCGGCACCGTGGTGGTGTGCCACGGCGCGGCCGGTTCCGAGGATGTGGCCTCCGGTATCGCGCTCGCGGCTCACCTGTGGCGCCGCGACGCCGCCGGGACGGTCCGCGCCCTGCTCGCCGACATCCCGCCCGATCCCGCACCTGACCGACACGACACCGAGGTAGCACCATGACCAACGACAAGCGGCGGCGTGCTTCCGTCGGCCATCTGGAGGCGGCCTTCGGGGTGTCGCTCGACCCGGAACTGCTGGAGCGCGCGCTGACCCACCGCTCGTACGCGTACGAGAACGGCGGCCTGCCCACTAACGAGCGGCTGGAGTTCCTGGGCGACTCGGTCCTCGGCGTGGTGATCACCACAGCGCTGTTCCACAACCACCCCGACCTGCCCGAGGGGCAGCTGGCGAAGCTGCGCGCCAGTGTGGTGAACATGCGGGCGCTCGCCGACGTGGCGCGTGGCCTCGGCCCGGACGGGCTGGGCGCGTACCTGCTGCTCGGCAAGGGTGAGGAGGCCACCGGCGGGCGGGACAAGGCGAGCATCCTGGCCGACACGCTGGAGGCACTGCTGGGCGCGATCTACCTCCAGTACGGCCTGGACACCGCCGCCATCGTCATCCACCGGCTGTTCGACCCGCTGATGGCCGAGTCGGCGGGCCGGGGCGCGGCGCTGGACTGGAAGACCAGTCTCCAGGAGCTGACCGCCGCGCTCGGGCTCGGCGTGCCCGAGTACCGGATCGAGGGCACCGGGCCGGATCACCTCAAGACGTTCACCGCCTGGGTGGTGGTGGCCGGCAACCGCTACGGCGGCGCGGAGGGGCGCAGCAAGAAGGAGGCCGAGCAGCGCGCGGCCGAGTCGGCCTGGCGGACGCTCACCGAGCAGGCCGAGGCGCAGGCGGCGGCGCAGGCGGCCCGGGACGAGTCGCAGGCCCGGGACGAGTCGCAGGCCCGGGACGACGCGACGGACGTCGAGGCGGGCGCCGGCCGTGCCTGAGCTGCCCGAGGTCGAGACCGTCCGGGTGGGACTCGCGCAGTGGGTGATCGGCCGGCGCATCGCCGCCGTCGAGGTACGCCACCCCAGGGCGGTACGCCGGCACGCGCCCGGTGGCGCGCACTTCGCCGACGTGCTCGCCGACCGGACGATCACCGGCGTGCAGCGCCGGGGCAAGTACCTCTGGCTGCCGCTGGACAGCGGCGACGCGGTGATCGGCCACCTCGGCATGTCCGGTCAGCTGCTGTTGCAGCCGGTCGGCGCGGCCGACGAACTGCACCTGCGGGTCCGGTTCCGGTTCGCCGACGACGGACCGGAGCTGCGCTTCGTCGACCAGCGAACCTTCGGCGGGCTGTCCGTCTCCGAAGGCGGGGCGGAACTGCCCGCCGAGATCGCCCACATCGCCCGCGACCCGATGGACCCGGAGTTCTCCGACGAGGTGTTCGTGGCGGCGCTGCGCCGCAAGCGCACGGAGATCAAACGCGCGCTGCTCGACCAGACGCTGATCTCCGGGGTGGGCAACATCTACGCCGACGAGGCGTTGTGGCGGGCGAAGCTGCACGGCGCCCGCCCCGCCGACGCGCTGACCCGTCCGGCCGCGCTGCGGCTGCTCGGGCACGTTCGGGACGTGCTCGGCGAGGCGATCAAGCAGGGCGGCACCAGCTTCGACGAGCTGTACGTCAACGTCAACGGCGAGAGCGGCTACTTCGACCGGTCGCTGAACGCGTACGGCCGGGAGGGGGAGCCCTGCCCGCGCTGCGGTGCGCCGATCCGGCGCGAGGCGTTCATGAACCGGTCCTCCTACAGCTGCCCGCGGTGCCAGCCACGGCCCCGGGGCACCCTCCGGGGATGACCCCGAGCCGGTTCGGGGTTGCGCCGGTGTGCATCGCCGGACGGTCCCCGGAGAGGGCAGCTCGGCATCGGCGTCACGGCAGCGTGCACGGCTCCCGCCACGCGTCCAGTTGCCGGTCCTTGCGGATCGAGGCGAAGCCGTAGCCGACCGAGGTGACGCAGAAGTCCGCCGGATCACCTGTGTACTCGACGTGGAAGACCGGCTTGCCGGCGTCGACGAACGGCAGCAGCTTCGCGCACTCGCGGCGGCGTACGCACTCCTGATTGACCGTGAAGTCGAAGTCGGGGGCCAGCGCGGCCAGCTGCGCCACGTCGTCGACCAGCCCGGGGGAGAGGTCCAGCTTGCGGGCCAGCCCCGCCAGCCGGCGGTTGAACAGCAGCTGATCGTCGAAGTGGAGGGGGAAGCCGGAGCGGTGCCGGTAGCCGTCCGCGTCGGCGAGCGCCACCGCGCCGAAGCCTTTGCCCCGGCACAGCCGGAACCGGTCGGCCAGCACCGGCGCGAGCGCGTCCCAGCTCCGTACGTCCAGGAAGCGGCTCCCCGGCCGCCCCGGCACCGCCGCGCCGCGCACGGCGGCGGGGAAGCGGGTGGCGTCCGGGTCGCCAGCGGCGTACGTGCCGGCCCGGACGTGGCAGACCAGGCGGCGGCCCTGCGAGCGCAGCGCGGCGGTCTCGGCCGAGGTGGTGGCCACCGGGTCGAGGAGGAAGACGTCGGCGTCGACAGTCACGTCCACTGGGGTGGTGAGCTGCCACTGCCACCGCCAGCGGTCGGCCTGCGCCGCCGGCCAGGGCGTGGGCGCGCCGGGCGGCGTGACCGGCCCGCGGCAGGCCGGCACCGGGGCGAGCAGCAGTGCGGTTAGCGCGAGCGCCACGCCCCGGCGCGGGCCACGTCCGCCGACGTGGGCCGGCCGGGCACGCGGCACGGCCCACACCGGCCGGATCCGCATCGACAGCTCCCCGGACGCGGGCGGCCCGACGCCGCCCCCGACCGGTCAACGAGCGCCGGGCCGATCGCGACGCGCGGTCAGCTCGGGGTGGCGAAGACCTGCGTCCAGTACGGCCCGTTGCTGCGCGCCACGCCCACCCCGATCTGGGTGTACGAGCAGTTGAGGATGTTCTTCCGGTGGCCTTCGGAGTTCATCCAGCCCTCCATGACCGCCGCCGGGGTCTGGTAGTTCCAAGCCACGTTCTCGCCCACCATGCGGTAGCTGTAGCCGGCGGCCTTGACCCGGTCCCAGGGCTGGCTGCCGTCGCTGCCCTTGTGGTCCATCTTCCGGTGGTCGGCCTGGTCCTGGCTGTGCCGCTGGGCGGCCAGGTTCAGCTTGGCGTTGACGGTGAGCGCCTTGCAGCCGGCCTTCGCCCGCTCCTGGTTGACGATCGTCACGACCTTCTGGAGTTCGGCGCTGAGCCCGGTCGTGGCGGTGGCCTTGGTGCTGGTGGAGCCGCCGCTCGCCGTGCCGCCGCCCGGGGCGCTGCTGCGCTCCTGCTGCCGCGACGGGGCGGTGCTGCGGTTCGGTTTCGGGGTGGCCTTCGTCGTCGGGCTCGGCGCGGCGGTGGTGGGTACGGCGGACGGGCTCGCCGACTCGGGCGCGAGCGCGTCGGCGGGCGCCTCGTCGGTCCCGCCGGAAGCCTGCGGCGCGGCGGCCACCGGCGCGTCGGCGGAGGTGCGCTTCGTGCCCTGGTCGTCGCCGGGCAGCAGGACGGCGCCCACGCCGAGGCTCACCACGAGCGTCGCCGCGGCGGCGGCCCCGCCGATCACGAGCGGCCGGGACAGGCGCCGCTTCGGGCGCCGCTGGTCGTCGGCCGGGGTGTCGGTCGCCGGCTGCCAGGTCGCGGCGGGCTGCTCCCAGCCGCCGGCCGGCGGCTCCTGGCCCTGCCACGCGGGCTCCTGGCCCTGCCACGCGGGCTCCTGGCCCTGCCACGCGGGCTCCTGGCCGTGCCACGCGGCGGTGGGCTGCTCCTGGGCGTTCCACCGGTCGTGGGGCGGCGGGTGGGAGCCGGCCGGTCCGTAGGCGGGCGGCGCGCTCTCCGGGCGGTAGCCCGGCTGGGCGTCGTATCCGGCCGGGCCGTGGCCGGCGTCGTGGTAGCCGGCCTGGTCGGCGGGTGACTGCTGCGCGGAATCCCCGAACGGGTACGACGACCGCGGTCCGGGCCGGTCGGTGGGCCACGCCCCACCCCCGTCGGTCGGCGGCTCGGGACGTCGGCGGGCGTCCTCCGGTTCGATCGGGTCGTTCCAGCGGTACACGCCTGTCCCCTCCACGGGTCGGTTGCGGGCCGGAGTGACGCTACGGGCGCGCTCCGAGCTGCGGCAACGTGGCTAAGGAAGAGTTAAGGCGAAGCCGGCGGCAAGGATGAGTCGTTCACACATTTCCGGCGTACAGTAAAGGTGTCCGGACAGAGCGTGTCCGCGCCTCGTGGCAGCCCCCCGGCGAGTGGACCGGCCGACGTGGAGATGATCTACGGCCTTGGTCAACTTGACGACGGAGGGGGTTTCGGCTCAATATGTAGGTGTCGCCAGTCGCGCCCAGTCATGCCCCTATGCAGGGGGGAATGGCAGCCGCGAACATCATGGGCGCGCGTTGGCCGGCCTTTCCGGCAGCGCACATCAAGGAGTCAGCATGGCGAAGGCCCTCTACGGCCACGTAAGTGCAGCGCCCGACCGGCGTCTGCTCGACGAGGTCACCCGACTGCGTGCCAGGGTTCAGGCACTGGAGTTCGAGATCACGCGTCTGCGCGCCGACAACGATCGGCTTGCGGCGGCAGCGGCGGAGGCCGATGACCTCCTCCGTCTGGCCGAGCCCGCGCTGACCTGATCTCCAGTTGTCCGAAAACTGAATCGCACCACACCGAAAAGCGCGCCGACACTCAAGTGCCGGCGCGCAGCCATGTGCGGACCTTTTCGGTACCGCCGCCGCAATTCTCGATCTTGCGGAACCGGCCGGAATTGCGCCCGGTAATTGTGATCATGTATTTCCGCTCCGCCCGCTACGGCCGGGTGGAAAGCGGACAGCCGGTGCGGCGGGTGGGTCGCATGGCGGCGGCGCCCCGGTCCCGGGTTAGTCTGCGGGTTCACCAGGTCCGCGCAGCCGGCGACGGTACGGCGGCCACCGGACGAGGATCGAGAAGGTGCATCTCAAGAGCCTGACGGTGAGGGGCTTCAAGTCCTTCGCCTCCGCCACGACGCTGAAGCTGGAGCCCGGGATCACCTGCGTGGTGGGCCCGAACGGCTCCGGCAAGTCCAACGTCGTCGACGCCATCGCCTGGGTACTCGGCGAGCAGGGCGCCAAGGCGCTGCGCGGCGGCAAGATGGAGGACGTCATCTTCGCCGGCACCGCCGGACGCGCGCCGCTGGGCCGGGCCGAGGTCACCCTCACCATCGACAACACCGACGGCGCTCTGCCGATCGAGTACACCGAGGTCTCCATCACCCGCCGGATGTTCCGCTCCGGCGAGAGCGAGTACGAGATCAACGGCGACTCCTGCCGCCTGCTCGACATCCAGGAGCTGCTGTCCGACTCGGGCATCGGCCGCGAGATGCACATCATCGTCGGCCAGGGCCGGCTCGACGGCATGCTGCACGCCAAGCCGGAGGACCGGCGGTCCTTCATCGAGGAGGCGGCGGGCGTCCTCAAGCACCGCAAGCGCAAGGAGAAGGCGCTGCGGAAGCTCGACGCGATGCAGGTGAACCTCAACCGCCTGACCGACCTGACCGCCGAGCTGCGCCGCCAGCTCAAGCCGCTGGGCCGGCAGGCCGAGGTGGCCCGCCGTGCCGCCGGGATCCAGGCCAACCTGCGCGACGCCCGGCTCCGGCTGCTCGCCGACGACCTGCACACGCTGCGGACCACGCTGGACAAGGAGATCGCCGACGAGACGGCGCTGCGTGAGCGGCGCGAGCTGATCGAGGCCGAGCACGGCGAGGTGCAGGGTCGCCTCGGCGAGCTGGAGGCGGCGCTGGCCGAGGACGCCCCGCTGCTCGCGGCGGCGCAGGACACCTGGTACCGCCTATCCGCGCTTCAGGAGCGGTTCCGCTCGATCGAGCAACTGGCCCGGGAGCGGCTGCGTCACCTCAGTGCCGTCGGCGACGACGAACGCCCCGGGCGCGACCCCGAGCAGTTGGAGGCGGAGTCGCGGCGCGTCCGCGAGCAGGAGGAGGAGCTGCGCGCGGCGCTCACCGAGGACCAGATCCGGCTGGCCGAGGCGGTCGAGCACCGGCAGGAGCTGGAACGGCAGCTCGCCGCCGCCGAGCGGGAACTGGTCGCCGCCGCCAAGGCGATCGCCGACCGGCGGGAGGGGCTGGCCCGCCTCACCGGCCAGGTCAACTCCGCCCGGGCGCGGACCACCAGCGCGGGCGAGGAGATCGAACGGCTCGCCGCCGCGCACACCGACGCGCTGGGCCGGGCCGAGAAGGCACAGGCCGACCTGGACGCGGTCGCCGAGCAGTCGACCGAGGCGGACCGGGACAACGCCGACCTGGACGCCCGGCACGACGAGGCGGTGGCCGGGCACGAGCGGGCCCAGGCGGCGGTGCGCAGCCTGGCCGACGGTGAGCGCGCCGCGGAGAAGGACGCCGCCACCTGGAAGGCCCGCGAGGAGGCGCTCGCCATGGGCCTGCGCCGCAAGGACGGCGCCGGTGAGCTGCTGGCCCGCGCCGACCAGGTGCCCGGCCTGCTCGGCAGCCTCGCCGGGCTGCTGACAGTCGCCCCCGGTGACGAGGCGGCGCTCGCCGCCGCCCTCGGCGGCCTGGCCGACGCGGTGGCGGTCAGCGGTGTGGACGAGGCGGTCGAGGCGATGCGGCTGCTCAAGATCTCCGACGCCGGACGGGCCGGGTTGCTGGTCGGCAGCCCTGCCGGACCGGGCATGGACGGCTCCGCCGACGCGCTGCGCCCGAAGCTGCCCGAGGGCGCCCGCTGGGCCCCCGACCTGGTGGAGTGCTCGCCCGCGATCCGCCCGGCCGTGCACCGGGCGCTGCGCGACGTGGCGCTCGTCGACGACCTGGCCGCCGCGTCCGCCCTCGTCGCCGCGAATCCGGAGCTGCGCGCGGTCACCCCCGACGGCGACGTGGTCGGGGCGTACGCGGCGGCGGGCGGGTCGGCCAAGGCACCGAGCTTCATCGAGGTGCAGGCCGCCGTCGAGGAGGCGCGGGCCAACCGGGCCACCGCCGAACGCACCGCAGCCGAGCTGCGGGCACAGCTTGCCGAGGCGCGCGCCGAGGTGGCCGCCGCCAAGGAGGCCGTGCAGCACGCCGCCGCCGCCAAGCGGGAGGCGGAGAGTCACCGCAACGCCGCCGCGCGCCGCCTCGCCGAACTGGGCGCCGCCGCCCGCTCGGCGAAGGCGGAGACCGACCGGCTCGGCGAGTCCCGGGCACGCGCCGAGGCGGCCCGGGAACGGGATCTCGCGGCGCTGGCCGAGCTGGAGGAACGGCTGCGGCTGGCCGAGGCCACCCCGATCGACGCCGAACCGTCCACCGAGGAGCGGGACCAGCTCGCCGCCATGGTGCCGCAGGCACGGCAGAACGAGATGGAGGTCCGGCTCGCGGTGCGTACCGCCGAGGAACGGGTGGCCTCGATCGCCGGGCGGGCCGACTCGCTGGCCCGGCAGGCCACCGCCGAACGGGCGGCGCGGGAGCGCGCCGCGGCCCGGCGCGCGGCCCGCACCCGCGGCGCGCAGATCGCCCGGGCCGTGGTCGGCGGCGCCCGCGAGGCGCTCACCCGGCTCACCGTCTCCATCGCCCGGGCCGAGGAGCACCGGGACGCCGTCGCCCGCGAGCGCGCCGCGCGCGAGGCCGAGTTGTCCGAGGTACGCGGCGCGGCCAAGCGCCTCGCCGCCGAGCTGGAACGGCTCACCAGCCAGGTGCACCGCGACGAGGTGGCCCGCGCCGAGCAGCGGATGCGCATCGAGCAGCTGGAGGCCAAGGCCGCCGAGGACTTCGGGCTGGACGTGGCCACGCTCGTCGCCGAGTACGGCCCGGACCGGCTGGTCCCGCCCACCGACGCGGACGTGGCGCTCGCCGAGAAGGACGGCCGGCCGGTGCCGGAGCCGGTCCGCTACGAGCGCCCGGTGCAGGAGAAGCGGGCGGCCAAGGCGGAGCGGGAACTGGCCCTGCTGGGCAAGGTGAACCCGCTCGCGCTGGAGGAGTTCGCGGCGCTGGAGGAGCGGTACAAGTTCCTCTCCGAGCAGCTGGAGGACCTCAAGGCCACCCGGCGCGACCTGCTCACCGTGGTCAAGGACGTGGACGACCGGATCCTGGAGGTCTTCGCCAGCGCGTTCGAAGACACCGCCCGGGAGTTCGAGCAGGTCTTCACGGTGCTGTTCCCCGGCGGCGAGGGCCGGCTGGTGCTCACCGACCCGGAGGACCTGCTCACCACCGGGGTGGAGGTCGAGGCCCGCCCGCCGGGTAAGAAGATCAAGCGGCTCTCGCTGCTCTCCGGCGGGGAACGGTCGCTGACCGCGGTGGCGATGCTCGTGGCGATCTTCCGCGCCCGGCCCAGCCCGTTCTACATCATGGACGAGGTGGAGGCGGCGCTCGACGACGTGAACCTGGGCCGCCTGATCACGCTGCTGGCGCAGTTGCGGGAGAAGAGCCAGCTCATCGTGATCACGCACCAGAAGCGGACCATGGAGATCGCCGACGCGCTCTACGGGGTGACCATGCGCGCCGGTGTGACCCAGGTGATCAGCCAGCGGCTCAACCGGGCCGACGACGAGGAACAGGTGACGAGCGAGTGAGTCGGGAACGCGCCACGGCGCTCCTGGTGGATTTCGACGGCGTGCTGCGCCGATGGGATCCGGCGGTGGCCGCCGGTGTCGAGCGGGAGTACGGGCTGACCGAGGGTGTCCTCGGTGAGATCGCGATGTCCTGGGGCCTGCTCCAGCCGGTGCTGACCGGCCAGGTCAGCCACGCCCAGTGGATGGTGAGCGTGGCCGACGCGCTGACCCCCGCGGTCGGCGCGGATCGGGCGCGGGCGGCCGTCCAGGAGTGGCAGAGCTACCGCGGCGAGGTCGACCCGGACGTGCTGGCGTTCGTCCGCGAGGTGCGGGCGGCGGGCATCCGGGTGGGGCTGGGCACCAACGCCACCGACCTGCTCGACGCCGACCTGGCCGCGCTGGGCCTGACCGAGGAGCTGGACGTGATCGTCAACTCCTCGGCCATCGGGGTGCACAAGCCGGCGAAGGAGTACTTCCAGGCCGCCTGTGCGGCGCTGGGTACGCCGCCGGGGCGGGTGCTGTTCGTCGACGACGAGGACCGGGCGGTGGCCGGCGCCCGGGTGGCGGGCCTGTCCGCGCACCGCTGGAGCGGCCCGGCCGACCTCCGTTACCTGCGCGCCGCGCTGGCGTACTGACGCTCCGGCGCCGTGACGCCGCCGATGCATGCGGCGCGGTGGCGGAATCACCGGTGCACGGTCCAGGTCATGGGCGCAGATGTTAAGCGGGGGCCCCTTCACCTCGCGAGGCGTTAACAAGGGGCCCTTCCTTGCAGCTCAGAACGACTCGTTGAAGCGGTGCATCAGCCGGGCGAGGTCCGCGACGTCCTCTGGCGGCCAGCTTTCGAGCGAACGCCGGATCTGTCCGAGCCGGGCCGCCCGCGCCGCGTCGAACCGCCGGGTGCCCTCCTCGGTGAGGCTGAGTTGGGCCGCCCGCCGATCAGTCGGGTCCGGGTCGCGGCGGACCAGGCCGAGCGCCTCCAGCCCGCCGATCTGGCGGCTGAGCGTGCCCTTGCCGATGCCCAGCTTCGCGGCCAGGTCGGTGAGCCGGATCGAGCCCGAGCGACGCAGCCAGAGCAGCAGGCCGTACGCGTTGGGCTCCAGGTTCGGGTGGACCTCGCGGGCGATCTCCCAGGACAGTGCCCGGCCACGGCGCAGCAACGCGGTCAACTCGTGCTCCACGGCGCGCAGCGTCTCGTCCACGCTCAGAGGGTACTCAGTCGTCGTCGCTGAGTTTCTGTCGTGCCACCGGTCGCAGCTCACCCTCTCGGGTCGTCCCCTCGATCACCACCGCGGCCCCGCGGCCCTGATGGGTGAGCGTGGCCACCGCGTTGCCGAAGTAGGGTCCGGCCAGTTTCCGCCACCGCACCGGCGGGCGGCGTACGCCGGCCGAGCGCGCCAGCGCCCGGGTCGCCCCGGCCGGGCCGGGATTCCAGCCCAGCGTCATCAGTGGGCGCATGGCGGCCGGCACCTGGTTGTGGATCGGCGAACACGTGAGCTGGTGCACGGGTGTGCGGACGTCGCGGTCGGCGAACCGGGCCCGGGCCACGTACGAGTGGTGCACGTCACCGGAGAGCACGCTGATCGACGCGGGTCGCGCGTACGCCGGCCCGGCACCCACCCGCGCCCCGGTACGCGCCGCGGTGCCGCTGCCCAGCCGCGCGAACAGCTCGCCCAGCGCCTCGAACGAGCGCCGGAACGCCCCCCAGTGCTCCAGGTCCAGAGCCCGGCGGATCTGCTCGGAGAGCCGGGCCACCCAGGGCCGGCCGGAGTCCGCGAGGCGCTCGTTCCACGCCTCCACGTGGTGGATGCCCGGCGGCAGCAGCCACGGCAGCGAGCTGCCCACCACCAGGTGGTCGTACGTGCCGTGCGCCTGGTCGAGGAACCACGACCACTCGCCCGGCGGCAGCATCGCCCGGTTGCCCGGCTTAAGCACCCGGCTCGACCGGTTGTCCAGCATGACCAGGCGGGTGCGGCCGAGATCGAGCGCGTAGCTCCACTGGTACTGCACGGCCCGCCAGCGCTCGGTGTCGTGCGCCAGATCGGCCTCGGAGTCGACCCGCTCGCCGAACTCGTGCAGCACGCTCGTGGCGTCCTCGGCGGCGACCACCTTGGCGTACACCGGGTCGGCGGCGATCTCGTCCGGGCTGAGGTTGCCCAGGTGCTGGTAGACCCAGTAGGAGGCGAGGCCGCTGCGGATCCGCTCGGCCCACCACGGCTGCTCGCGCATGTCCGCGCGCCACGACTGCGAGGTGTTCCAGTCGTCGATCACCTCGTGGTCGTCGAAGATCATCACGCTCGGCACGGTGGAGAGCAGCCAGCGGATCTCCGGGTCGCGCCACGACTCCAGGTAGAGCTTGGTGTACTCGTCGAAGCTCACCACCTGCGTCGCCGGTGCGTCCTTGGGCCGCTTCCGGCGCCGCTTGAGCAGCCGCCGCACGGTCGGCGAGGTCTCGTCCGCGTACACCTGGTCGCCGAGCAGCACCAGCAGGTCGGGCAGGGTGGTCTCGCCGGGCGCGGCCATCACCCGCCGGGCGTACGCGTCCAGCGCGTCCGGCGGCAGTTTCCGGGCGGTGGAGTGCTGGGTGGTCTCCCGGCACGAGCCGAACAGCAGCCGCACCGGCTGGTCGGTGTCGTCGAGCGCGCGGGTCCGGATCACGCTGGGCGGGAACGACGAGTCGGGCAGCGGCCACGCCACCTCGTCGTCGATCAGCACCTCGTACGTCGTACGGCTGTCCGGGGTGAGCCCGGTCACCACGACGATCGCGTAGTGGTGGTCGTACGCGGAGAAGGTGGGCGCGCTGCCGGTGGCGCCGTCGGCGGTGCGGACGGTGACCACGGCGGGCGAGCTGGTCTCCACCCAGACGGTCGCCCGCGTGTCGACGACCCGGCGCAACAGCGGGCCGATGAGCAGGCGGGAACCGGGCACGACGCACCTCCGACAAGATCGTTTACGGCTCTTTCCTACCCGGCCGGCGGTTGCGGTACGCCTTCCGGTGCGAGCGTACCCGCAGGTTGTTCGCGTGCCGAGGCGGTGAGTGGGACGTGGTCGTCGGCATCTGACAGGATTTCGGGCATGACGGAATACCTCCTCGTCGCTCTCGCCCTGCTCGGCGTGCTGATCATCGGCGGCCTGAGTCTCGTGGTGCCCCGGCTGCGCCGGCGTCCGCAGCCGCCGCTGCCGCGCACGGAGGTCGACACCCGGACGGAGGAGGACCTGGCCGGCCCGCCGGTCGAGGCCCCGGAGGCGGAACTCACCACAGGTGTGGTGGTCGAGGCGCCGCCGGCCCCTCCGGTCGAGGTGCCGCAGGTCGAGGTGCCGGAGCCCACCGCCGGCCGGCTGGTCCGGCTGCGCTCGCGGCTGTCCCGCTCGCAGAACGTCTTCGGCAAGGGCCTGCTCGGCCTGCTCAGCCGCGACCGGCTGGACGAGGACACCTGGGAGGAGATCGAGGACAGCCTGATCACCGCCGACGTCGGCATCGACGCCACCCGGGAGATCGTCGACCGGCTGCGCGAGCGGACCCGGGTGCTCGGCACCCGGACCGGGGACGAGCTGCGCGCGCTGCTCGCCGCCGAGCTGGTCAACGCGCTCGACCCGGGCCTGGACCGCTCGCTGCGCACCACCCCGAAGGAGGGCGTCCCGGCGGTGGTGCTCGTGGTCGGCGTCAACGGCGCCGGCAAGACCACCACCTGCGGCAAGGTCGCCCGGGTACTCGTCGCGGACGGCCGCAGCGTGCTGCTCGGCGCCGCCGACACGTTCCGGGCCGCAGCCGCCGACCAGCTGGAGACCTGGGGCGGCCGGGTGGGCGCCGAGACGGTCCGCGGGCCGGAGGCCGCCGACCCGGCGAGCGTCGCGTTCGACGCGGTCAAGCGCGGCATCGACACCGGCGTGGACACCGTGCTCATCGACACCGCCGGCCGGCTGCAGAACAAGATCGGCCTGATGGACGAGCTGGGCAAGGTCAAGCGGGTGGTGGAGAAGCACGGCCCGATCGAGGAGACGCTGCTGATCCTCGACGCCACCACCGGCCAGAACGGGCTGGAGCAGGCGCGGGTCTTCACCGAGGCGGTGAACGTGACGGGCGTGGTGCTGACCAAGCTCGACGGGACGGCCAAGGGCGGCATCGTGATCGCCGTGCAGCGCAAGCTCGGCATCCCGGTCAAGCTCGTCGGCCTCGGCGAGGGCAAGGACGACCTGGCCCCGTTCGACCCGGCACAGTTCGTCGACGCGTTGCTCGGCACCGAGCCGCTCGCCCGGGACGCGTAGCCTCTCCCGTGACGACTGACGATCGCGCCTACGCGGGGTGGCGCGACCCCAGCCACCCGTCGCCACGCCTCGGGAGACCGTACGTGACTTCGCAGGAGATCCCGCTGCACGGCGGGAACGTGAGCACCGTGGTCCGTGTGGGAGACACGGTCCGGCGCAACGCCGGCCCGTGGACGCCCTCCGTGCACGCGCTGCTGCGCCACCTGGAGTACGTCGGATTCACCGGCGCGCCCCGGGCGCTCGGCATGGACGAGCGCAACCGGGAGGTCCTGTCGTACCTGGAGGGGGAGTGCGGGGAGTACCCGCTGGCCCCGCACTGGGTCACCGACGAGGCCCTGGTGACGGTGGCCACCATGCTGCGGATGTTCCACGACGCCCAGTACGGCTTCACCCCGCCGCCCGGCGCGGTCTGGCGCTCGTTCGGCCCGCCCCCGCCGGACACCGAGGTCATCTGCCACCACGACGCCGCGCCGCACAACGTGATCTGGCGGCCGGACGGCACGCTCGGGCTGATCGACTTCGACCTCGCCTCGCCCGGCGCCCGCATCTACGACGTGGCGTACGCCGCCTGGACCTGGGTGCCGATCTTCTCCGACCGGGACTCGATCACGCTCGGCTGGAAGCACCCCGACCGGCCGCGCCGGCTGCGGCTGTTCGCCGACGCGTACGGGCTGATCCCGCGCGACCGGCACCGGCTCATCCGGACCATCCGCAAGCGCATCGTCGACCACGTCGAGGGCATCCGGCGGATGGCCGCCGCCGGTGAGCCGGCGTTCGTCCGAATCGTCCACAAGGGTCACCTGCGTCGCCCTATGCGTGACCTGCGGCTGCTCGACTACGAGCGGCACCAGCTGGAGTACGCGCTGCGCTGACCAAGATCGGCGTTCTTCACACGTCGGAAACAACCCGTCACGCGTCGGAAATCGCGCGGTGTCGCTGAAGGAAACAGCCGGCGGCAAAGCTTCCGCGCAACCGGCTGACGGGCGATGCTGCCAGGTCTCAGTCGGAGGGAGGAACACGACAACGAGAGGAGGCAGCGTGGAGATCGACACCGGGAACACTGCCTGGTTGCTTGTCTCGACTGCCCTCGTGCTGCTCATGACCCCGGGTCTCGCGCTTTTCTACGGCGGGCTGAACCGGTCCAAGGGCGTTCTGAACATGATGATGATGAGCTTCTCGTCCATCGGGCTCGTCAGCATCCTGTGGCTTTTCTACGGCTTCACCGTCGCCTTCGGCGAGGGCGGCAGGTTCTGGGGTGACCTGGGTCAGTATCTGGGCACCAAGACCTTCGTCGGCGAGAACGACCTGTGGGGCGAGACCGGCATCCCGATCTACGTCTTCATCGCCTTCCAGATGATGTTCGCGATCATCACCGTGGCGCTGATCAGCGGCGCGCTGTCCGACCGGGTGAAGTTCGCCGGCTGGCTGCTGTTCGCGTTCGGCTGGGCCACCCTGGTCTACTTCCCGGTCGCCCACATGGTCTGGGGCGGCGGGCTGATCGGCGGCGACATCGGCGCGCTGGACTTCGCCGGTGGTACCGCTGTGCACATCAACGCCGGTGCGGCGGCGCTCGCGCTGGTGCTGGTGCTCGGCAAGCGGGTCGGCTGGCCGCGCGAGAGCATGAAGCCGCACAACGTGCCGATGGTCGCCCTCGGTGCCGGGCTGCTGTGGTTCGGCTGGTTCGGCTTCAACGCCGGCTCCGAGCTGACCGCCGACGGGGTCACCGCGCTGGCGTTCATCAACACCCAGGTCGCGACCGCCGCGGCGCTGCTCGGCTGGATCGTGGTGGAGTGGCTGCGCGACGGCAAGCCGACCCTGGTCGGCGCCTCGTCCGGCGCCGTCGCCGGCCTGGTCGCGATCACCCCGGCCTGTGCCTTCGTCACCCCGGCCGCAGCGGTGCTGCTGGGTGTGGTCGCCGGTGCGGTCTGCGCTATCGCCGTGGGCCTGAAGTACCGGCTCGGCTACGACGACTCCCTCGACGTGGTGGGCGTGCACTTCGTCGGCGGCTGGATCGGCTGCCTCTGGATCGGCCTGTTCGGCACCGCCTCGGTCAGCTCGCTCGTGGAGACCGACGGCCTGCTCGTCGGCGGCGACGCGACGCTGCTCGGCAAGCAGGCGCTGAGCGCGCTGATCGTGACCGTCTACTCCTTCGTGGTCGCCTACGCCCTCGGCTTCGTGATTGACAAGACGATCGGCTTCCGGGTCTCCGCCGAGGCTGAGGTCGACGGCATCGACATCGCCGAGCACGCGGAGAGCGGCTACGACCTGTCGCCCGCCACGGGCAGCAGCGGTGGCGCGTTCGCGATGGCCGGGATCGGCGCCGGCAAGCCGGCCGCGGAGCCCGCCGCCGAGTCCGACGAGTCCGTGCCGGTCAGCGAGAAGGTCGCCGGTTAACGTTCCTGGGATGGAGGGGTTGGACATGAAGCTGGTGACCGCGGTCATCAAGCCGTACCAGCTGGACGCGGTGAAGGAGGCCCTGCACGCCCTCGGCGTGGCCGGGCTGACCGTCAGCGAGGTCCAGGGCTACGGCCGGCAGAAGGGGCACACCGAGGTCTACCGGGGTGCCGAGTACACGGTCGAGTTCCTGCCCAAGATCCGGGTCGAGGTGCTCACCGACGAGATGGACGTCGACAAGGTCGTGGACGCGATCGTCGGCGCCGCCCGGACCGGCAAGATCGGCGACGGCAAGGTCTGGGTGACCGGCGTCGAGGAGGTCGTCCGGGTGCGTACCGGCGAGCGCGGGCTCGACGCCCTCTGATCGCCGGATCCGCCGACGTGACCTCGTTGACCACGGCTGCCGCCCCCACCGGGGACGGCGCGCCCGTGGTCAACGAGGTCGCCGGCGTACCCGCGGGGATCGGCGCGGCGGCCCGGTCCGCGCGGGCCGGCGCGCTCGACGCCTGGCTGCGCCGGGCCTTCCCGGACCGGGACGGGGTCGCGCTCGTCGCGGTGGGCGGGCTGGGCCGCCGCCAGTGCGCCCCCTACGGCGACCTCGACCTGGTGCTGCTGCACGCCGGGGTGCCCGGCATCGACGAGCTGGCCGCGTCGCTGTGGTATCCGATCTGGGACGCCGGGCTACGGCTGGACCACTCCGTGCGCACGGTCGCCGAGGCGCTGTCGGTGGCCCAGGACGACGTCAAGGTCGCCCTCGGCCTGCTCGACGCCCGGCACGTGGCGGGTGACCCGGCGCTCACCGACCAGCTCTCGCGTACCGCCACCGACCACTGGCGGCGGACCGCGATCCGCCAGCTCCCCGGCCTGCGCGAGATCACCGCCGCCCGCTGGGAGGCGCACGGCGAACTGGCCTTCCTGCTCGAAGGCGACCTCAAGGAGGCGGCCGGCGGGCTGCGTGACGTGGGCATCCTGCGCGCCATCGCCACCGCCGGGGTCACCGACGCGCTCCGCCCGGCCGTGCACGCGGCCCACCGGCGGCTGCTGGACACCCGCGACGCGCTGCACCAGCAGGTGGGCCGCCGGGTCGACCGCCTGGTCGCCCAGGAACGCGACGGCGTGGCACGCCTGCTCGGCGCCGAGGACGGCGACGCGCTGCTGCGGCTGGTGGCAGGCGACGCCCGCACCGTCAGCCACGCCCTGGACGACGCCTGGCGGGCCGCCGACCGGCTCCGCTCCGGCCGGCACCGCGCCGCGCCCGGCCGTCCGCTGCGCCGCCCGGTCGCCCGGGACGTGGTGGAGCAGGACGGCGAACTGGTGCTCGCCCGCACCGCCATCGGGGCCCGCCCCGACCCGAGCCTGTCGCTGCGGGTGGCCGCCGCTGCCGCCACCACCCGGCTGCCGATCGCGCGGGCCACCTGCGAGTGGCTGGCCGCGTACTGCCCGCCGCTGCCCGCGCCCTGGCCGGCGGCCGCCCGCGACGCGCTGATCACCCTGCTCGGCGCCGGTTCCGGCCTGGTGCCCGCCTGGGAGACCTGCGACAGGTACGGGCTGATCGACCGCTGGCTGCCCGAGTGGACCCGGATGCGCAGCCTGCCCCAGCACAACCCGGTGCACCGGTTCACGCTCGACCGGCACCTGGTGCAGACCGCGTACGAGGCGAGCCGGCACACCCGCGACGTGGAACGGCCGGACCTGCTGCTGCTCGGCGCGTTCCTGCACGACATCGGCAAGGGGCTTTCCGGGGACCACTCGACGGTGGGTGCGCCGCTGGCCGAGGCGGTCGCCACCCGGATCGGGCTGCCGCCGGCCGAGGCGGCGCTGATCGGGACGCTGGTCCGGCTGCACCTGCTGCTGCCCGACGTGGCCACCCGGCGTGACCTGTCCGACCCGAAAACCGTCGCGGGCGTCGCCGAGCGGGTCGGCGACACCACCACGCTGGACCTGCTGCACGCCCTGGTGCGCGCCGACGCCGCCGCCACCGGCCCGGCCGCCTGGTCCGGCTGGAAGGGCCGGCTGATCGCCGAGCTGGTGAGCCGGGTGCGCACCACGCTGGACACCGGCGTGGTACCCGCCCCGCCGGCCCCGGACCCGGCGCTCGTGGCCGGGCCGCTGCCTGTCGTACACCTGGGGGAGGACCGAGTGTCGGTGGCCGCCGCCGACCGGCGCGGGCTGCTGGCCACCGTCGCCGGTTGCCTGGCGCTGCACCGCCTGGAGGTGATCTCCGCGGACGCCGCCACCGTCGACGGCCGGGCCCTGGTCGAGTGCCGGGTGCAGCCGCGTTACGGGCTGGCCCCGGACCCGATCGCGCTCAGCGCCGACCTGCGCCGCGCCGTCGGCGGCGACGTCTCGGTCACCCAGCGGCTGCGCGGCCGGGCCCTGGCCGCCCGCAGCCGGGGTGCCGCGCCGCGGGTGGTCTGGCACCGGGAGGCGGCCACCGACGCGGTGCTGCTGGAGCTGCGGGCGGCCGACGCGGCGGGACTGCTGTACCGGGTCACCTGCGCGCTGGACGAGGCGGGCGCCCAGGTGCGGGCGGCCCGGATCTCGACGCTGGGCGGCGATGTGGTGGACGCGTTCTACCTGGTCGGCGGCTGGCCGTCGGATGAGGAGCGGGCCCGGATCGAGGCCGCTGCACTCGCCGCCGTGTAAGGAAGGGCCCCCTGTTAACGCCTCCAGTAGAGGAAGGGCACCTTGTTAACGCGCCCCGTCCACCAGCTACGCCCGCCCGGAGCGGGCGCGTGGGCGGCGGGCCGGAGCGGGGGCGCGGGCGGCGGGCTACCCTAACGGTGGGCTGGACCACCGGCCCGGCAGCATGTGCCCGCCGAAAACGACAAACGGGATGTTCGCGTGTTTGACACCTTGAGTGACCGCCTGTCCGGGATCTTCACCAAGCTCCGCGGCAAGGGCCGGCTCACCGACGCCGACATCGACGCCACCGCGCGCGAGATCCGGATGGCGTTGCTGGAGGCCGACGTCGCCCTGCCGGTGGTCAAGGGCTTCATCGCGAACGTCAAGGAGCGGGCGCGCGGAGCCGAGGTCTCCCAGGCGCTCAACCCGGCGCAGCAGATCGTCAAGATCGTCAACGAGGAGCTGATCAACGTCCTCGGCGGCGAGGGGCGGCGGCTCCAGTTCGCCAAGCACCCGCCGACCGTGATCATGCTGGCCGGCCTCCAGGGTTCCGGCAAGACGACGCTCGCCGGCAAGCTGGCCCGCTGGCTCAAGAGCCAGGGCCACCAGCCGCTGCTCGTCGCCGCCGACCTCCAGCGTCCCAACGCCGTCGGGCAGCTCCAGGTGCTCGGTGGCCGGGCCGGCGTCGAGGTGTACGCCCCGGCGCCCGGCAACGGCGTCGGCGACCCGGTGCAGGTGGCCCGCGACTCGATCGAGCACGCCCGTCGCGCCGCCCGGGACATCGTCATCGTCGACACCGCGGGCCGGCTCGGTATCGACACCGAGATGATGCAGCAGGCCGCGAACATCCGCGACGCGGTCCAGCCCGACGAGGTCATCTTCGTCATCGACGCGATGGTCGGCCAGGACGCGGTGCGCACCGCCGAGGCGTTCCGCGACGGCGTGGGCATCACCGGCGTGGTGCTGTCCAAGCTCGACGGCGACGCCCGCGGCGGTGCCGCGCTCTCCGTCCGCGAGGTGACCGGCCAGCCGATCCTGTTCGCCTCCACCGGCGAGAAGCTGGAGGACTTCGACGTCTTCCACCCGGACCGGATGGCCAGCCGGATCCTCGGCATGGGCGACGTCCTCACTCTGATCGAGCAGGCCGAGGCGGCCTTCGACACCGATCAGAAGGAGAAGATGACCGCCAAGCTGATGGGCGGGGAGACCTTCACGCTGGAGGACTTCCTCGATCAGCTCATCGCGGTCCGGCGGATGGGCCCGATCGCCAACGTGCTGGCCATGATGCCGGGCATGGGGCAGATGAAGGACCAGCTCGCCGAGCTGGACGACAAGCACTTCGACCGGGTCACCGCGATCATCCGGTCGATGACCCCGGCCGAGCGCACCAACCCGAAGATCATCAACGGTTCCCGCCGGGCCCGGATCGCCGGCGGCTCCGGCGTCACCGTCATGGACGTCAACCAGCTGCTCAACCGCTTCGCCGACGCGCAGAAGATGATGAAGCAGATGGGCGGCATGATGGGCCTGCCCGGCGGTGGTCGGCGCAAGGCGACCAAGTCGCCGAAGAACAAGCGCAAGGGCACCAAGGGCGGCGGGCGGCCGCGTACCGGGGCCGGTGTGCCGGGCGGCTTCCCCGGCGGGATGCCGCAGCTCCCGCCGGGCCTGGACCCGGGTGACCTGGCCGGTGGGCAGGGCCTGCCGCCGGGGTTCAAGCTCCCGAAGATCGACTTCAACAAGCTCGGCAAGGGCGGCGACAAGGGCCCCCGCTAGCGTGACGGTGACGGCATGCGGGGTGAGCATCACCCAGGGTCAGTTCTCCCCTGGGAGGAGATGTCAGTGACCGCGGCCCTGATCCTGCCCGAGCGGCACGAGTGGACGGTCGACCTGCCATGCGGGTCGGCCGCCACAACGAGCCGCGTCCGGACGTGGTGATCCGGCGCAAGCACGCCGGGCGGTCGCCCGTCCCGGTCGAGGACGCTCTGCTCGCGGGGGAGGTCGTTCCCGCCGGGTGGCACTTCAGCGACCGGTACGACAAGACGAAGGTCTACGCCCGCTCCGGGATCCGCTCCTACTGGCTGGTGGACCCGCAGCGCGAGCGGGTCACACTCACCGAGTACACGCTCGACGGCGCCGCGCGCGAGTACCAGGAACTGGCGCACACCGAGGGTGTTCGTCACCGAGCGGCCCTGGAAGGTCTCGGTCGATCTGCCGGCGCTGACCGCGCGCCGCAACGACCTGCTCGCCGGCGAGGAGGACTGATCGGGTAGGACTGTGCACATGGCTCTGCACGTGCGCGGTGTGTTCCTTCCCGACGACGAGGTCCGGGACGTCTGGCTGGTCGGTGACCGGGTCACCTTCGAACCGGTGCCCGGCGCCGAGACGGTGGCCGACGGTGGCTTCGTCCTGCCCGGCCTGACCGATGCGCACTGCCACATCGGCATCGCCCGCGGTGGCAGCCCGATCACCTCGCTCGACCAGGCCCGGGAGCTGGCCCGGATCGACCGGGACGCGGGCGTGCTGGCGATCCGGGACGCCGGTTCGCCGTACCCGTACCCCGAACTGGAGGACGAGCCGGACCTGCCGCGACTGGCCCGCGCGGGCCGGCACGTCGCCCCGCCGAAGCGCTACCTGCGCGACATCGGCGTGGAGGTCGGCGCGGCGGAGGTCGCCGCGACGGTGGCCGCGCAGGCCGCGGCCGGCAACGGCTGGGTGAAGCTGGTCGGCGACTGGATCGACCGGGGAGTGGGCGACCTGGCGCCGGCCTGGGACGCCGACACGATGGCCGCGGCGGTCGCCGCCGCGCACGCCGCCGGGGTACGCGCCGCGGTGCACACGTTCTCCGAGTCGGCCGTGGAGATCATGGTGCGGGCCGGGGTGGACTCGGTGGAGCACGGCACCGGGCTCAGCCTCGACCTGATCGACCTGATGGCCCGGCAGGGCACCGCGCTGGTCCCCACGATGATCAACATCCGGACGTTCGGGCACATCGCCGAGCAGGCCCGGTCCAAGTTCCCCGGGTACGCCGACCACATGCTCGCCCTGCGTGACCGCTTCCCCGAGGTGGTGCGCGCCGCGCACGAGGCGGGCGTGCCGATCTACGTCGGCACCGACGCGGGCGGCGGCATCGACCACGGCCTGGCGGCCGAGGAGATGCTGCTGCTGCACGAGCAGGCCGGCATGTCCGCGACGGACGTGCTCGCCGCCGCCTCCTGGCGGGCCCGGGAGTGGCTCGGCTTCCCCGGGCTGGTCGAGGGCGGCCTCGCCGACCTGGTGATCTACCCCGAGGATCCGCGCCGCGACCTGCGCGTGGTCCGGACGCCCAGCCGGATCGTGCTGCGCGGCCGGGTCGTCCGCTGACCGGCCGTCGTCGTCGCGGCCGGCCTGGCGGGCCGTCGGCCTAGCGCGTCGTCGCCGCCATCAGGAACAGGCGCACCGCCAGGTCGGCCAGCCGGTCGGCGGTCTCGTCCACCGGGCCTCCGGGCCGCACGATGTGGCTCACCACCAGGCGGACGACGCTGTCCGCAGCGAACGCCAGCGCCGCCGGATCGGCGTCGGGCAGGCGCTCTCCGGTCCACTCCAGCAGCGCCGCCGCGGCCTCCGCGAGCACCAGCTCGGACCGGGTGGTCAGGTACGGCAGCAGTTCCTCCGAGCCGCCCCTGGTGCTGGTCAGCACCGCCCGGACCAGTGGGTTCCCGGCGGCCGAGGCGAGCGTGCGGTGGATCGCCGCGTACGCGGCCGCGCGGACGTCGGAGTCGTGCTCGCCGAGCGCGGACCGGACCTCGCCGACGAACCGGTCCACCTCGTGCCGGGCCAGCGCCTCGCCCAGGCCCGCCTTGGTGCCGAACTCGTTGTAGACCGTCTGCCGGCTCACCCCGGCCGCGTTCGCGACGGCGCCCATCCGGACCCCGGCCCAGCCGGTCGTGACGGTCAGCGTACGGGCGGCGTCGACGATCGACTCGCGCACCGGAGTGACGTTCCTCGGCTTCGGCATGGTGATCGAAGTCTACGGGCGCTGGTCAGCGCACCTCGAGTTCGTACTCCGCCTCGACCCAGAACCGCCCGCCGTCGTGGCCGGCGAAGGCCAGGTGGTGCGTCCCCGGCGCGGGTGGCGGCACCAGGCCCCACAGGCCCCAGCAGGAGACGTGCACCGGCCACGGCCACGCGGTGACGACGTTGTTGAAGAACCCCCGCACCGGGAACGAGGCGGGGGAGCCCGCCGCCCGCACCGGCACCGCGACCCCGTCCAGTTCCGCGTGCCCGCTGGCGTGGGGCATCGGCTCGGCCGGGTCGTCCCGGCGGCCGGGCTGCCACCAGCAGAAGGCCGGGAAGAACAGCGGCCGGCCGGCCGGCACCACGCAACGCCTGCTGACCTGGCCGCCCAGCGTGCCCGCGAGGAACCACACGTCGGCGGGCTGGTGACGCCCGCCGTGCCGGCCGGTGGTGTCCTTGAGCGGGTTGACCGGCTGCCGGTGGGCGGCCACCCAGGCCACCCAGCGGGCGGCGAGTGCGGCCGGCGCCGGTGCCGGGTCGGGTCCGGGAGTGAGCATGACGGCAGATGGTAGTGCGGGCGCGCCCGGCTGCGCCGACCCGTCACGGGACGCATAGGATGTGCGGTCATGGCACGCGTGCTCACTCCCCGTGCGGAGGACTTTCCCCGCTGGTACCAGGATCTGATCGCCAAGGCGAAGCTGGCCGACAACGGCCCGGTCCGGGGGACCATGGTGATCCGACCGGCCGGCTACGCCATCTGGGAGCGGATGCAGGCCGAGATGGACGCCCGGATCAAGGCGGCCGGCGCGGAGAACGCGTACTTCCCGCTGTTCATCCCGGAGAGCTACCTCAAGCGGGAGGCCGAGCACGTCGAGGGCTTCTCGCCGGAGCTGGCGGTGGTCACGCACGGTGGCGGCAAGCAGCTCGCCGAGCCGGTGGTGGTGCGACCCACGAGCGAGACGGTCATCGGCGAGTTCATGGCCAAGTGGATCGACTCGTACCGGGACCTGCCGCTGCTGCTCAACCAGTGGGCCAACGTGGTCCGGTGGGAGCTGCGCCCCCGGATCTTCCTGCGCACCAGCGAGTTCCTCTGGCAGGAGGGGCACACCGCGCACGCCACCCGTGACGACGCCCGCGCCTACGCGCGGCGGATCCTGCACGAGGCGTACGAGGACCTGATGGTCAACGTGCTCGGCATCCCGGTGGTGGTCGGCCTGAAGACCGCCCGGGAGCGCTTCGCCGGTGCCACCGCCACGTACACGTGCGAGGGCATGATGGGCGACGGCAAGGCGCTCCAGCTGGGCACCAGCCACGAGCTGGGCCAGAACTTCGCCAAGGCGTTCGACATCAGCTACTCCTCGGCCGAGGGCGGCCGGGAGCACGCCTGGACGACCTCCTGGGGCACCTCCACCCGGATGCTCGGCGGCCTGATCATGTGTCACGGCGACGACAACGGGCTGCGGGTGCCGCCGAAGCTGGCGCCGGTCCAGGCGTACGTGATGATCGTCAAGGACGGCGAGGGCGTCAGCGAGGCGGCGGGCAAGCTGTGCGACGCGCTGCGCGACGCCGGGGTCCGGGTGGCGCTGGACGACCGGACCGACACCGCGTTCGGCCGCCGCGCCGTCGACGCCGAGCTGCGCGGCTACCCGGTCCGCGTCGAGGTCGGCCCGCGTGACCTGGCCGCCGGCAACGCCGTGGTGGTCCGGCGTACGGACGGCTCGAAGGCCCCGACGCCCGTCGCCGACGTGGTCGGCGCGGTCCTGGCCGCGCTGGATGCCGACCAGCGGGTGCTGCACGACCAGGCGCTGGAGTTCCGCCGGTCACGCACCGTCGAGGTGTCGACGCTGGCCGAGGCGATCGAGGCGTCCGCCGACGGCTGGGCGCGGGTGCCGTGGTCGGCGGTCGGCGTCGAGGGCGAGGCCGAGGCGAACGGTCAGGGCGTGACGGTCCGCTGCCTGGTCCGCGCCGACGGCTCGGTGCCGGACTCGGAGGACGAGCCCGACCTGGTGGCGATCCTCGCCCGCGCGTACTGAGGTGCAAGGAAGGGCCCCTTCTTAACGCATTCTGCATAGGCGGGGGCCCTTGTTAACACGACGGCGGGGGTGAGCGTGCGGTTCGAGCCGGGACGGCTGATCATGCACCGGAACGTGCGCAACGGCCGGATCGGCTGGGTCCGGTCGGCCCGGGTGGTCTCCGACGACGAGCGCGGCCTGGTGCTCTGGGTGGCGCGGGAGGCGGCGGTCGCGCACGAGGTGAACGACGCCGGCCTGGGCATGCGGGCCGTGCCGTTCGCGGAGTGGGTGACGTCGTCCTACCGGCTCGCGCGGGGGCGGTGGAACGGCCCGCCGGTGCTGAAGTTCCTGCCCGCCGGCGCGGCCCACTCGGTCTGGTGGTTCCGCGACGCGGCGGGCCGCTTCCAGAACTGGTACGTGAACCTGGAGGAGCCCGGCGTCCGCTGGGACGACGGCGCGGTGGCCGGGGTCGACATGGTCGACCAGGACCTCGACGTCGTGGTCCACCCGGACCTGAGCTGGGAGTGGAAGGACGAGGACGAGTTCGCCGAGCGGCTGGCGTTCCCAGAGCACTACTGGGTGACCGACGAGAAGGCGGTACGCGCCGAGGGCGAGCGGGTGATCCGGATCGCCGAGGCCGGGGAGTTCCCGTTCGACGGCACCTGGTGCGACTTCACCCCGCCCGCCGAATGGGACGCGCCGGACGAACTTCCGCCGGGATGGGACCGTCCGCCGGTGCGCTGAACCGGTGTCCTGCGTCACGGCCCGCCCCGCCCCGGGCGTGGTGCCCGGGACCGGTGTGAGAGTTCCGGGCTGGATCTGGCAGAATGGGGCGCTGGTATCCGGCGCGCGTCCGGCGCCCTCTAACCCGGGCGCGTCGCCAGTTCACCGAGCAGTCTCCGGCCCAACCCCACTGTGCCGGTCGGCGCTCACCCGCCACACCGCCCGTACGGGCCGGTGAGATCGCAACAGGAGCGAAACAACTGTGGCCGTAAAGATCCGGCTCCTGCGGATGGGCAAGATCCGCAACCCGCAGTACCGCATCGTCATCGCCGACTCGCGCACCAAGCGTGACGGTCGCGCGATTGAGTTCGTCGGTGTGTACCAGCCGAAGGAAGACCCTTCGGTGATCGAGGTCAAGTCGGAGCGGGTCCAGTACTGGCTCTCGGTCGGCGCCCAGCCGAGCGAGGCCGTGCAGCGCCTGCTGGAGCTGACCGGTGACTGGCAGAAGTTCAAGGGCCTGCCGGCCCCGCCGCCGCTGAAGGTCGCCCCCGAGCGGGCCGACCGCAAGGCGGCGTACGAGGCCGAGGCGAAGGCCGCCGCCGGCGTGGCGGACACCCCGGCGAAGCCGGCCAAGAAGGCCGCCGCCAAGGCGGAGGAGCCGAAGGCCGAGGCCCCCAAGGCCGAGGAGCAGACCGGTGCCGAGTCCGGCGAGCAGGCCTGACATGCCGCTGCGTCCCGCTCTGGAGCACCTGGTCAAGGGCATCGTCGACCACCCGGACGACGTCCGGGTGCGCATGGTCGACTCCCGTCGGGGCAAGCGCCTCGAAGTCCGCGTGCACCCCGAGGACCTCGGCACGGTGATCGGGCGGTCCGGCCGGACCGCCAAGGCGCTGCGCCAGGTGATCGGCTCCATCGGCGGGCGTGGGGTACGCGTCGACATCGTCGACTCGTACTGATGCTTCTCGTCGTCGGCCGGATCGGTAAGCCGCACGGCATCCGCGGTGAGGTCACCGTGGAGGTGCGTACCGACGAGCCCGAAGCACGGTTCGCCCCCGGTTCGGTGTTGACCACCGAGCCGGGGGTCACCCCGTCGGAGCCCGGCGCCTGGCGGGTGCCGCCGGCACTCACCGTCGAGTCGGCCCGCTGGCACCAGGGCCGCCTGCTGGTCGCCTTCGAGGGCGTGCTGGGCCGTGACGTCGCCGAGGCGTTGCGCAACACGCTGCTCGGCGTGGACAGCGCCGACGTCGCCCCGCCGGAGGACCCGGAGGAGTTCCACGACCACCAGCTGGTCGGGCTCGCCGTGGTCACCCGCGACGGCGAGCACGTGGGCGAGGTCGCCCGTATCGACCACGCGCCCGCGTCGGACATGCTGGTGCTGCGGCGCCCCGAGGGGCGTACCGCGCTGGTCCCGTTCGTCAAGGCGATCGTGCCCGAGGTGGATCTGGCCGGCGGTCGCGTCGTCGTCGACCTGCCCGGCGGACTGCTCGACCTCTAGCTGGAGCCCACCGCATGCGCGTCGACATCGTGTCGATCTTCCCCGAGTACTTCGCCCCGCTGGATCTGTCGCTCATCGGCAAGGCCCGGGCGAACGGCACGCTGCGGCTGGCCGTACACGATCTGCGGACCTGGACCCACGACGTGCACCGCACCGTCGACGACACGCCCTACGGCGGCGGTCCGGGCATGGTCATGCGCCCGGAGCCGTGGGGTGAGGCGCTGGACGCGTTGGCGCCGGGCGAGCTGAGCCCGGACGGGCACACGCTGCCCCGGCTGCTCGTGCCGTCGCCCGCGGGCGTCCCGTTCACCCAGGCCCTGGCGCACGAGCTGGCCGCCGAGTCGCATCTGCTGTTCGCCTGCGGCCGGTACGAGGGCATCGACCAGCGGGTGCTGGACCACGCCGCGACCCGGATGCCGGTGACCGAGGTGTCCCTCGGTGACTACGTGCTGTTCGGCGGCGAGGTGGCCGTGCTGGTGATCCTGGAGGCGGTCACCCGGTTGCTGCCCGGTGTGCTCGGCAACGCGGGGTCGCTGGACGAGGAGTCGCACGCGCACGGGCTGCTGGAGGCCCCGCTCTACACGAAGCCGGCGAGCTGGCGCGGGCTGGACGTACCCGAGGTGCTCCGTTCCGGCGACCACGCCCGGATCGACCGCTGGCGGCGGGACGAGTCGCTGCTGCGGACCGCGGCCCGGCGTCCCGACATGGTCGCCGCGCTGGCCCCGGAGGCGCTCGGCGAGCGGGACCGGGCGGCGCTGGACCGGGCGGCGCTGGACCGGGGCGGATTTTCCTCGCCACCGGGGGATGTGGCAAAGTAGAGGGGTTGCCGCATCCGTCCACGCCGTGGGCGGTTGCGAGGACCCTCGACCGGGGCCGGCCTCGCCGGTCGCCACCCGGGGGTCAGAATCACCCGTTCGCGCATCGACTGACGATGCGCCGTGAGCCTCACGAGGACGCAGCGATGAACATCCTGGACGCCCTTGACGCCCAGTCGAAGCGTACCGACCTGCCCGACTTCCGTGCCGGTGACACCGTCAAGGTGCACGCGCGGGTCGTCGAGGGCAACCGGTCCCGGGTCCAGATCTTCCAGGGCGTCGTCATCCGCCGCCAGGGTGACGGTCTGCGCGAGACCTTCTCGGTCCGCAAGGTCAGCTTCGGTGTCGGCGTGGAGCGGACCTACCCGCTCAACGGCCCGGGCATCGACCGGATCGAGGTCGTGACCCGCGGTGACGTGCGTCGCGCCAAGCTCTACTACCTGCGTGAGCTGCGCGGCAAGAAGGCCAAGATCAAGGAGCTGCGGGAGAAGCAGCCGGCGAGCTGAATTCCGTACGCCACGCCGCCCGAGCTGCGCGGATGTCGTATCTACCAGACCGCATTACCCTGGTCGGTACGGGCGCAGCCGGACGGTGCGAAACGGTCCACTGCCGCCCGTGGGGTCTCCGAGGGGACTCCCGGGCGGTAGTGTCGTTTCCGCGGACCGGAGAGTGGCATGGTGCACATGGTTGACGAGGACGGCACCGTCGATCCCTGGCGCCGACGGGCCCGTCGCAGTCGCCGCCAGATGCCGCTCTGGCAGGAGTTGCCGCTGCTGCTGATCGTGGCGTTCTGCCTCGCCGTGCTGATCCGCACGTTCCTGCTCCAGGCGTTCTTCATCCCCTCCGGGTCGATGGAGAACACGCTGCTCGTCGGCGACCGGGTGCTCGTCAACAAGGTCGTCTACGACGTCCGCGACCCGGTGCGCGGTGAGGTGGTGGTGTTCCGGGGCACCGACCGCTGGGTCGCCCAGGAGGCGCCCGCGCCGCCGGCCGACTTCGCCGGGCGGGCCGGCCGGACGCTCGGCGATCTGGTGGGCGTCAGCCGCCCCGGCGAGAAGGACTTCATCAAGCGCGTCATCGGGGTGCCGGGCGACAAGGTCTGGTGCTGCGACGACGGCCGGGTGGTCGTCAACGGGATGCCGCTGGACGAGCAGGCGTACGTCTTCGAGGACTCCCCGGTCGAGCTGCCGCCCAATCCGAAGGAGTGCCGGTCCCGGCAGTTCACCGAGGTGGTGGTGCCACCGGGGCAGATCTTCGTGATGGGTGACCACCGGCTGGTCTCGCAGGACGCCCGATGTCAGGGGCCGGTGCCGATCGAGAACGTGGTCGGCCGCGCCTTCATGATCGTCTGGCCGTCGCAGCGGTGGACCAGTCTGCCCGTACCCGAGACGTTCACGAGCGTGCCCCGGTCGGACGCCGCGCCCGCGGCGGGGCCGGTGGATCCCGACCCGGTCGGCGGCGTCGTGGTGATCCTTCCGCTCGCGGCGACGCTCACCGTTCTGGCGGGTTCGGGGCGACCGCGCCGCACCCTTGGACGTAGGCTCCTCCCGTGATCGACGAGCAGACCGAGAAGCCCCGCAGCTCCTTCTGGAAGGAGCTGCCCATCCTCCTGGGCGTGGCGATCCTGGTCGCGGTGCTGGTGCGTGCCTTCGTGCTGCAGACCTTCTTCATCCCGTCGCAGTCCATGGAGAACACCCTCAAGATCGACGATCGGGTGCTTGTCAACAAGCTGGTCTACGACTTCCGCTCGCCGCACCGGGGCGAGGTGATCGTGTTCAAGGCGCCCACCGAGTGGAGCGGCGACCCTGACGGTGAGGACTTCATCAAGCGGATCATCGGCGTCGGCGGCGATCACGTGGTCTGCTGCGACCGCACCGGCGGGCAGGACCGGCTGGTCATCAACGGCAAGCCGATCGACGAGCCGTTCCTCTTCCCCGGCAACAAGCCCGCCGACCAGGACTTCGACATCACCGTGCCGAAGGGGCGCCTGTGGGTCATGGGTGACCACCGGGAGGCGTCCGGCGACTCGCTGGAGCACTGGCAGCAGTCGGGCGAGGACATCAACGTCGCCACCATCCCCGAGGGCGAGGTCGTCGGCCGGGCCTTCACCGTCTTCTGGCCGGTCAGCCGCGCGACCTTGCTCAGCGTCCCCGATCAGTTCGACGGGATCCCCAATCCCTGAGCCCGCCCGCGCCACGCCCCGCCACGCCGGCCCGCCGTCGAGGGCGGGAGGGCGTGGCCGTTCGTCGCAGGCGTCTGGCAGGCTGGTGCGGTGACCGTCTACACCCCTCGTCGCGCGGCCCGGGTGCTGCTGGTCGACGCGTCCGACCGGGTGCTGCTCTTCGAGGGCAGTGATCCTGCCCGGCCGGGGCACCGCTACTGGTTCACCCCCGGCGGCGGGCTGCACCCGGGGGAGTCCCCGGCCGACGGCGCCGCCCGGGAGCTGGCCGAGGAGACCGGCCTGCGGCTGGCCCCGGCGCAGCTGGGCGCGCCGGTCTTCTCGGACACGGTCGAGTTCCCGTTCGACGGCGTCTGGTACCGCCAGGACCAGCAGTTCTACCTGGTCCGGGTGACGGGCTGGGAGGTCGACACGGCCGGCTTCGACGACGTCGAGCGGGCGAGCGTGCACGGGCACCGCTGGTGGCCGGTCGCCGAGCTGGCCGCCTCCGCCGAGCGCTACTACCCGCCGGACCTGCCCGGCCGGCTCGGCGCCGTGCTGGCGGGAGGCGGCGCATGTTGACCCCGCCGCGCACAGTGGTCCGCCGCGACGGCGGCCTCTACGCGCTGGAACGCGCCCTGCAACGGCGTGGCTTCCGGCACGTGGCGGGCGCCGACGAGGCCGGTCGGGGCGCCTGCGCCGGGCCGCTCGTGGCCGCCGCCGCGATCCTGCCCGAGGGGCGGCGCGGCGAGATCGACGAGCTGGCCGACTCCAAGCTGCTCACCCCCGCCGCCCGCGAGCGCGTCCATGACGAGGTGGTGGCACGGGCCCTGGCGTACGCCGTGGTGGTCGTCCCCGCCGAGGAGGTCGACTCCCGGGGGCTGCATGTGTGCAACCTCGCCGCGATGCGCCGGGCGCTCGCCTCGCTCACCACCCGCCCGGAGTACGTGCTGACCGACGGTTTCGGCGTCGACGGGCTGGACGTGCCAGGCCTGGCGGTCTGGAAGGGTGATCGGGTGGCCGCGTGTATGGCGGCGGCGAGCGTGCTGGCCAAGGTCACCCGGGACCGGATCATGGTGGACCTGGACGGGCGGTTCCCCGGCTACGGCTTCGCCGAGCACAAGGGCTACATCACCGCCGAGCACAGCGCAGCGCTGCGCGCGCTCGGGCCCTGCCGGGAACACCGCTTCTCGTACGTGAACGTGGCCGCCGTCTCCGGACGGGACGGCCGGCCTCCCCGCGCCCGCCGCCCGGCGGGCGACGGCGCCGACGCGGTGCCGCCCGAGCCCGCGGCCGGGCTGCCGGGTCTCGGGCCCGGCGCGTTCGCCGGCCGCCCGGACGAGCCGATGGGGCGCTGCGGCGCGTCAGGGGGTACCGTCGGCGTGGCGTTGGGCGAGCAGCCGCGACCTCCGGCGTCGGTGGGGGAAGATGTGGTCATGGAAGGCGGAGTGCGATGAGCGCGGAAGATCTCGAGAAGTACGAGACCGAGATGGAGCTTCAGCTCTACCGGGAGTACCGCGACATCGTCCGTCAGTTCTCCTACGTGGTGGAGACCGAGCGCCGTTTCTACCTGGCCAACCAGGTCGACCTGCACGTGCGGAACTCCGACGGCGAGGTCTACTTCGAGGTCGAGATGCACGACGCCTGGGTGTGGGACATGTACCGTCCTGCCCGGTTCGTCAAGAATGTTCGAGTTATGACGTTCAAGGACGTCAATGTGGAAGAGCTCGAAAAGCCCGACATCTCGCTTCCCGCAGATTCCGGGTTCGGGAGCTGACCCGGCGCCGGATCACTGCGCCGGCACGACCACCTCGACCCACTGCACCAGGTTGTTCGCGAACCCGCCCCGGTTCCACGGCTGCTCGACCGGCTGGGTGCGCCCCGACGCGTCGGTCGCCCGGGCCCCCAGCACGTACCGCCCCGGCGTCGCCGTCCAGGTCACCGACCATCGGCGCCACGCCCACTCGCCCCCGGACGGCTCGTCCAGGACCGCCGGTGCCCACGTCCCGCCGCCGTCCGTCGTCACCTCGACCGAGGTCACCGGCGCGTGGCCGGACCAGGCCCGGCCGTCCAGAGTGCACGGCCCGGGCCGCAGCACCCGGACGCGGGACATGAAATCCGGGAACCCGGGCGGACGCACCAGCGCACGCGGCTCGATCCGGGTCACCGGCACGCCCGGGTCGTCGGCGTCGCGCCGCAGCCGGTAGGCCACCGCGTTCTGGTAGCCGTCGAACGGCTCGGTCGTCACGGTGATGTCCCGCAGCCACTTCACGTGCGCCATGCCGTACCAGCCGGGCACGATCAGGCGCAGCGGCGCGCCGTGCTGCGGCAGCAGGGGAGCGCCGTTCATCTCGTACGCCAGGAGCACCTCCTCACGCAGCGCGTCGGCCACCGGCAGCGCCCGCTGGTAGTCCTGCTCGACGCCGCGCTCCACCCCGTGGTCCGCGCCGGTGAACACCACGTCCACCGCGTCGCCGGACAGGCCGGCCTCGCGCAGCAGCGGGGCCAGCGGCGTACCGGTCCACTCGGCGTTGCCCACCGCCTCCACCAGCCAGGGCTGGCTGACCGGCCGGGGACGCAGCAGCGCCCGGCCGTTGCCCGCGCACTCCAGCGTCACGCGGTGGGTCACCCGGGGCCGGTCGCGCAGCGCCGCCAGGTCCAGCCGCAGTGGACGATCGAGGGCGCCGGACACGCTCAGCGCGTACGCAGCCGGGTCGACGTCCGGGATGTCGTAGTGGATGAGCAGGTAGTGCAGGCCCGCCGGGGTCACGTCGTACCGCAGCGCCTCCAGCGGGATGCCGTGGTTGCGCGCGGCGAGCTGAAGCTCCTCGGCACTGATCGCCTCGTCCGGCCCGGCCACCCGGGAGGGCCGGCTGGCATCGTCCACAGTGGTCATTGCTGCTCCGTCCGCTCCAGCACGTCGTAACCCACGAACGCGAACATCCGCTCCCCGGCCGCCAACGGGCGGGGCGTGCCGGTGAATCGGTGCGCGCCGACGCACACACCGTCGGCCGGGCTGTTCACCGCGACCGGGTCGAAGCCCTCCTCGGCGAACCACTCGCAGATGGCCGGCACCAGGTCCGGTTCGCGCCGGTGCCGCGTCCACAGCACCGTGCAGCCGGTGGCGCAGAGCGAGGCGCAGTGCCGCACCGTGGCCCGGATGTCGTCGTCGGTGATGTTGCCGAAGATGCCGCAGACCAGCACGAGATCCGCCGGGGCCAGATCGGCGTAGCGATCGGTCAGCGAGGCGTCACCGGTCACCACCTCCACGCCGGTGAGCCCCGCGTCGGCGGCGGCACGGCGGGCCAGGTCGACGTTACGCGCGTCCAGCTCGACCAGGCGGGCGGTCACGTCGCCGCCACGGGGGTGGGTGGCCAGCACCGGAATCAGGTCGCGGCCCTGACCCGCGCACAGGCTCAGCGCGCGCAGCGGGCCGGGCGGCGCGGCGTCGAGCGCGTCGGCGACACGCTGCCGCACCTCGGCGAGCCGCCGGGCCAGCGCGGACTCGGGCTGGTCGTAGTCGCTGTGCCAGGCGTACCAGTCCTTCGTCACCCGGCCAGCATAGGCGTCCCGGCCGTAGCAGATCGGCCCCGATTCCGGCGCTCGTCCACAGCCGGTGCGTCGTCCACAGGACGGCCGCGTGCGGCACGCGGGACGGTGCCCGGGGTCGGCAGGGTGCTCGCGTGCGTTCCTCGATCTCTCACGCGGTGGTGTGGTTCCTCGTCGGCTGCCTGCCGGGCGTCCTCACGCCGTCCCGGGCCGTGGTGCCGTCGTCCTCGGCCGGGCTCTCGCCGTCGTCGTCCCGGGTCGGGGTCCACTCGCTCGCGGCCGGGCCGCCTCCGGCCGTACCTGCGCGCGGGCGGGATGCTTCCGCATCAGCGGGTGCCCCGGCTCCTGGTGCTTCGGCGGCGGGCGGCTCGGCTGCGGGACTTCAGGTTGCACCCGGTGGGCGATTCCGGTGGCCGCTGCCGGGTGCGCCCCGGGTGGTGCGGCGGTTCGACCCGCCGCCGCAGCCCTGGCTGTCCGGGCACCGGGGCGTCGACCTCGCCGCCGCACCCGGCGCCCCGGTGCTGGCGGCCGGCGCCGGGATCGTCCTGTTCGCCGGCACCGTCGCCGGCCGGCCGGTGCTCACCGTCGGCCATGCCGACGGGCTGCGCACCACCTACGAGCCGGTCCGTGCCCGCCTCACCGCCGGCACCCCGGTCGAAGCCGGCACGCCGGTCGGCGATCTGCTCGCCGGGCATCCGGGCTGCACCGAGGCGGCCTGCCTGCACTGGGGACTGCGACGCGACGCGGAGTACCTCGATCCGCTGGCCCTGCTCGGGCTCGGTCGCGTCCGGTTGCTGCCGCTGCACCCCGCCCCCGCCGACGGGCGATCGGGTGTCGCTCAGCCCTGGGCGAGCAGCGTGGGCAGCCGGACGGCCAGCCGGTCGTACTCGTCGGGGGTGTTGTAGACCTGGCCGCACAGCCGCAGATAGCCGCGTCCGTTCCAGCCGGCGATCGAGACCTCGGCGGAGAGCCGGTCGGCGATCCGGCTCCTAAACTCCCGGGCCGCGTCCAGCGTCGACGCGACACCGGGCGGCAGCGGCACCAGCCGCATGGCGACCGCCGGTCCGCCGGGCTCCGGCAGCCGCTCCGGCGCCACACCGAGCGCGTCCCCGACGACCCGTTGCCCGTACGCGGCCAGCGCCGCGTTGTGCGCGCGTACCCGGTCCACGCCGAGGCTACGTAACGTGAACAGGCCCACCGGGGCGGCCAGCCAGCCGGTGTAGTCGAGCGTCGCCTGCCACTCCACCCGGATCGGGAAGCCGCTGTCCTGCTCCCAGGAGACGACGAGCGGCTGGATCCTCTCCCGCCACTGCGGCGCGACCACGAGCACTGCGGTGCCGCGCGGCGCGTACGCCCACTTGTGCAGGTTGCCGACCCAGAAGTCGGCGCCGGCGGACGCGACTGTGGCCGGCAGCATGCCCGGTGCGTGGGCGGCGTCCACCAGCACCGGCACGCCCTGCTCCCGGGCCACCGCGACGAGGGCCGCGGCGGGGAACAGCCGGGCGGTCGGCGAGGTGAGCTGGTCGATGATCAGCAGCTTGGTACGCCCGGGGCGCAGCCCGTCGCGGACGATCTCGACCACCTCCTCGTCGGTGGCGGTCAGCGGCACCGGCAGGGTGCGGGACACCGCCCCGGTGCGGGCGCACTCCCGGGCGACCGACAGCGCCACCGCCCCGTACCCGTGGTCGGTGGTCACGATCTCGTCGCCGGGACGCAGCGCCAGCGACTGCAACACCACTGCCGCACCGGCGGTGACGTTGCCGACGAGCGTGGTGCCGTCCGGATCGGCGCCGAGGAACGCGGCCAGGTGCCGCCGGGTGTGGGCGATCCGGTCGACCAGGCCCTGCGTGAAGAACCGCAGCGGGTTGGCCTCCATCTCGTCGCGCAGGCGCTGCTGGGCGCGCTGCACGGCGATCGGTACGGCGCCGAACGCACCGTGGTTGAGGTGGCTGACGGAGGGATCGAGGGAGAAGAGCAGCCGAGCCCCGGGAATCGGCTCGGGTGGCTGCGGCACCGTCATCCGTCGATCCTAGCCCGGGATGGATCATGCACCGGCCGGATTCGGCCCGCTGACCGTCTCACCGACGCCGCCCGCGCGCCTTCGGCGGTCAGGCGCGGGGGTGCGCCTGCCGGTACACGGCGCGGAGCCGCTCCACCGAGACGTGCGTGTAGATCTGCGTGCTGGCGAGCGACGAGTGCCCCAGCAGCTCCTGCACGGCGCGTAGGTCCGCGCCGCCTTCGAGCAGGTGCGTCGCGGCCGAGTGGCGCAGCCCGTGCGGCGTCACGCGCGGCACCCCGGCGGCACCGGCCCAGCCCGACACGATCCGCCGCGCGGTGGTCGGGTTGAGCCGTCCACCCCGAGCCCCGAGCAGCAGCGCCCGGCCCGAGCCCGCGTTCAGCAGCGCGGGCCGGCCCTCGCGCAGCCAGGCGTCGAGCGCCCGCTGAGCCGGCACTCCGTAGGGCACCGACCGCTCCCGCCCACCCTTGCCGAGCACGCGTACCACCCGGCGGTCCTGGTCGACGTCGGTGACGTCCAGGCCGCACGCCTCGCTGATGCGTACCCCGGTGCCGTAGAGCAACTCCAACAGCAGCCGGTCGCGCAGCAGCACCGCCTCCGGCGCCTCCGTGCCCGCCGGTTCCCCGGCCTGCGGGACGTCGGCGGGACGGGTCGCCTCCATCAGGGCGGCGGCCTGGTCCGCGCGCAGCACGGTGGGCAGTTCCCGCCGCGCTCGGGGGCTGGCCAGCGGCGCCGCCACGTCGTCGGCAAGCAGGCCGGTCCGGTGCGCCCAGGCGCTGAACGTCCGGGCCGCGGCGGCGCGCCGCGCCATCGTCGTCCGGGCCGCCCCCATGGTCCGCTGCTTCGCCAGCCAGCTGCGCACCACGGCGAGGTCCAGCTCCGGCAGTTCGGCGCAGCCCATCCGGACGGCGTGGTCCAGCAGCGACACCAGATCCGTGACGTACGCCCGGACGGTGTGGACGGACCGGTTGCGGGCCCGCGACAGGTGGTCGGCGAAGTCGTCCACCGCCTCGCGCATCGAGGCGGGCAGTTCCGCGTGCGCGTCCCGCGTGCCGCGCCGCCGCTGACTCACCGCGGCACCCGGTCCGGGCGCACGCGGTCGCGGCGGAGGAGGCAGACAGCGATCACCGCTCCAGCGTAAGGCCGGAGCGCCGCCCGCCGCCGTGCCGCCGCCGCTACGCCGTACCGCCCGGCTGTCGCGCCCGCCTTCGCGGCGGGTCGGCCGTCGTCCGTGGGATGTGCCGTCCGCCATGTCGCCCGCCTCCTTCCGGCGTCGGATACGCGGCGACGCGCTGAGCGGGGTGGCAGAAGCGGGTCTGGACAGGGGAAACTCGTGCTGCGGCACGCTTGCGGTGCGGTGCGGTGCGGTGCGGTGCGGCGACCGGCAGGCAGCGCGGCCGAGCCAGCCCCGACGGAGGTCGATCCGGCCGCGATCAGGCGAACGCGTTCCCGTGACGGTGACGCCGGTTCGAGGAGGACCGAGAGTGGGAGTGGACGCCGTCCTCTACCGGCAGATATCGGCGGGCACCGGTCGTCGCCGCCCCGCGTACGCCTCGATCGAGGCCGTGGCGGACCCGCAGGACGTGCTGCCCGACCTGCTCAAGCGGGTCCGCGGCGGTGGCCGGACCCCGATGCTGGACCGCGTCGACCCGCTCGGCGAGCTGGCCGTGGAGGCCGGGCGGATGCCGCAACTGCTCGCCGAGCTGCGGTGCCTGGCCGAGGTGGCCCGGACGCCGGCCGAGGTCGACCACGTCCTCCGGCTGGCCCGGCTCGTCCGCCGATGCGCGGACCGCCGCGACGCCGAGATCCGGTTCGAGGGCGACTGACACGGGCTCACGTCCGGTCGGCCGGTGGCGGCGCGAGCGCGTAACCGCCGTCGCGGCGTACCACCATCGCCAGTTCCTCCAGCATGGACAGCTTGCGCATGGCGGTACGCAGGTCCACTCCCGCCCGCGCCGCGACGCTCTCCAGGTCGAGCGTCCGGCGGCGCGGCAGCGCCTCCAGCACCTGGGTGGCCTCCTCGTCGAGCCGGTCCCGGGGGCGCTCGGGTGCCCGGGCGGGCGGGGCCAGGTCGTACCCGATCCGGCCCACCTCCTCCAGCACGTGCGCGACGCTGGTGACCAGCCGGGCCTCCGGCCGGTCCCGCAGCACCTCGTGCCCGCCGACGGACATCGCGGAGGTCACCGGCCCGGGCACCACCATCGCCGGGCGGTGCAGGCCGAGCGCCCGGTTGAGCGTCTGGGTGGCGCCGCTGCGTGCGGCGGCCTCGACGAGGACCGTGCCGCTCGTCGCCGCCGCGATCACCCGGTTGCGGATGAGGAACCGCGGCCGCAGCGGCTCCGCGCCCGGAATCCACTCGCTCACCAGCAGGCCGGTCTCGGCGATCCGGTCGAACAGGGCGGCGTTGCCCATCGGGTACGGGCGGTCCACCCCGCAGGCGAGCACGGCGACGGTCCGTCCGCCCGCTGTCAGCGCCCCGCGATGCGCGGCGGCGTCGATGCCGAACGCCCCACCGGACACCACCGTCCACTCCCGGTCGGCGAGGCCGTAGCCCAGTTCGGTGGCGACGTGCGCGCCGTAGGGGGTGGCCGCGCGGGCGCCGACCACCGCCACCGAGCGCGCCAGCGCCTCACCGAGCGGCCACGCCCCGCGTACCCAGAAGCAGAGCGGAGGGTCGGTCTCCACGTCGACCCGCCGGGTGGCGCCGGACAGCGCCAGCCGGCGCAGGTCGCGGACCTGGGCCGGCCACTCGTCGTCTTCCGGGGTGACCAGCCGGGCGCCGAGCCGTTCGCCGTGGGCCAGCGCCGCCGCGGCGACCGCCCGGGCGTCACCGGAGACGCCGCGCGCCGCGACTGCCGCCCGCAGTGCCCGTTCCGGCGCCTCGCCGGACAGCAGCAGGTCGAGTGCGGCGACCGGGCCGATCCGCTCGACCAGCGCGTACACCGACCGGGTGCCGGGCTCGGCGAGCCAGGTGAGCGCGACCCGCGCCAGCCGGCGGTCGTCGGCGCTCACGCGACCTCCCCGGTCCGGAGCTGGACGGCCTCCGCGACGTCGTCGTGGCCCGGCCGGTCCCGCCCGTCCAGGTCCGCGATCGTCCAGGCGAGACGGAGTACGCGGTCGTAGCCGCGCGCGGACAGCGAACCGGTGTCGAGCCGGCGGCGCAGATCCGTGGTGACCCGGGCGGGCAGGTGCCACGGCGGCCGGCGCAGGTACGGACCGGGGACGTCGGCGTTCACCCGGTGCCCGGTGGCCGCCCAGCGCTCGGCGGCGGCGTGCCGCGCGGCGACGACCCGGGCGGCGACGGTGGCCGAGGACTCCGGCGCGGCGCTGGTGTTCAGCAGCTCCGCCGCGCGGACCGCCGTCAGCTGAACCTGCACGTCGACCCGGTCGAGCAGCGGGCCCGACAACCGCCCCAGGTAGCGCCGCCGGGCCAGCGGCGGGCACTCGCAGTCGACGTCACCGGAGGGTTTCGCACACGGGCAGGGATTGGCCGCCAGCACCAGTTGGGTACGGGCCGGGTACTCGGTGGCGCCTCGGGTACGCGCCACCCGCACCCGGCCGCTCTCCAGCGGCTGCCGCAACGCCTCCAGCGCGCCCTTGCCGAACTCGGGGGCCTCGTCCAGGAACAGCACCCCGCGATGAGCGAGCGACACCGCGCCGGGCCGGGCCAGCCCGGAGCCGCCTCCGACGAGCGCGGGCACCGTGGCCGAGTGGTGCGGCGCCTGGAACGGGGGCCGGCGCAGCAGCCCGCCGCCGGGTGGCAGTAGGCCGGCGATCGAGTGCAGCCCGGTGACCTCCAGTGCTGCCTCGTCGTCCAGCTCGGGCAGGATCGACGGCAGTCGCTCGGCGAGCATGGTCTTGCCGGCGCCGGGCGGGCCGAGCAGCGCGAGGTGATGGCCCCCGGCGGCGGCGATCTCCAGGGCGCGCCGCCCGAGCGGCTGCCCGGCCACGTCGACCAGGTCGGGCCCGGCCGGGCCGCCGGCGGGGACGTGGGCGGGCGGGGCGAGCAGCGGGCTCCCGTCGCGGACGTGGGCGACGAGCCGGTGCAGGGTGTCGACCGCGTGCACGCGTACGCCCGGGATGACCGCCGCCTCGGCGGCGTTGCCGGCGGGCACGACGACGCGGGTGTGCCCGGCGCGGGCGGCGGCGGCGACCATGGGCAGCGTGCCGCGGACGGGGCGTACGGTGCCGTCGAGGCCGAGTTCGCCGAGCACGACAGTGGCGTCCAGGGCGACCGGTGGCAGCTCACCCGAGCCGGCCAGGACGGCGAGCGCGATCGCGAGGTCGAACGCCGAGCCGTACTTGGGCAGGGTGGCGGGGAGCAGGTTGAGCGTGATGCGCCGGTTGGGCCATTTCTGGCCGGAGTTGACGATCGCGGCGCGGACCCGGTCGCGCGCCTCGTGCAGCGCGGTGTCCGGCAGGCCGGAGATGATCACGGCGGGCAGCCCGGGAGCCAGGTCGGCCTCGACCTCGACGAGATGCCCGGCGACACCGGCCAGGCCGACGCTCAGCACCTTCGCGTACCCCATGTCAGAACGCGCCGCGGAGGTGCTCGACGCGGGCGGGGCCAGTGACAGGGAGCCGGACGGAGAGCACGTCGAAGCGGACCTCGTCCGCGGTGGTGCCGGTCTCGGCGAGCCAGCGCGCGGCCAGGCCGCGCAACCGGCGGGCCTTGGCCGGTACGACCGCCTCGGCGGGGGAGCCGAACTGCTCGCCACGGCGGGTCTTGACCTCGCAGACGGCGAGGACCGGGCCCTCCCAGGCGATGATGTCGATCTCGCCGTCTGGGCAGCGCCAGTTGCGGGCGACCGGGCGCAGGCCCGTCTCGATCAGGTGCCGCAGCGCGCACCGCTCGCCGTACGCGCCGACGGCTCGGTTCCGGTTCGTCATGCCGGCCAGGATGCGACCGGCGGCCACGAGCGGGGGCGCTGCGAGGGGCCGTCCTGTAGACAAGGTGCCGCCTGTGGACGGGCTCACGATCACCCGTCCACTGTGCTACTGCATGCCGTTCATCCGGCGGTCTCGGTCATCGCCTCGCGTACTTCGAGGAACTGCGCCGTCCGGTCGCCGATCGGGCGGGACGAGAGGAAGGCGACGATGCCCAGGGTCTGGGTGTCGGCCCAGGCGCAGACGACGAGGTAGCTCTCCATTTCGGTCCGCCCCTGGCCGCAGCGGGCCGTACCGCCCAGCGGGCCTGCATCGACCTGTTCCCGGGCGCCGACGCGGTACGGGTTCAGTGCGCGCTCGACCAGCCCTTGCTGGTCGATGACCGTGCCGGACACTCCCGTGACGAACACCATGTCGGCGTCCGGCCCGTGCCCGCCGTACGCCCAGCCGGCGGCACTCGTGGCCGGGGCGACCTCACGCTTCAGTGTGTCGAGGTGCCGCTTGGCCGATTCGATGGCCACGCGATCCATGTTCTTGGTGAGGCCGAGCAGCGTGTCCGGCGTCCGGAGTGTGCGCACGACCGGCAACGGCGCGCCCACCGGTGTGGTGGCGGACCCCGGCGGCGGCGCGGGTTCCGGCGCGCACCCGGAGGTCAGGATCAGTGCCGTGGCCGCTAGCAGCAGGCTCGCAGCGGTTCGTGCCATCATCGTCGTTCCCCGTTCTCGTGCGGTGAGCGGGAGTAAGGTATCCCGGATCCGCGTCGCTGGGGCGCCGGGCGGCAGCGACCTGGCGCGGCTACTGAACGTGTCCTGTCGGCGACCCGGTGATGTCGGCGCTGACCTGGGCCGACCCTCGGGTGACCCGAATGGCGCGGCTGGAGCCGGTCGCATACCGTGCCGGTCGTGGACGGACGACGGAGCTACTCCGAGGATGAGCAGGGTTCGCGGTGGGGCGACCGCAGATACGAGTCGGACTGGCGCGCGGCGGGCGAGGCCCGCTACCGCGACGACGACTACCGCACGCCCGAGCAGCGCGCCGGTGAGAACCGGTACGCCGAGCCGGGCCGGTACTCCGCCGCCGATCCGCTGGTGGACGACACGAGCGGCTGGCGTTCGCAGCGACCGGACGACCCGGAGGTCTCCGGTGAGCTGCCGGGGTCCCGCGCCGGCCGTCGCGCGGCGCGGGAGTCGTCGGCCGATCCGCTCGGCGCGGTGTCCCGCAGCGGCGTCGACGCGCTCGGCACCGCCGCGCACGGGAACCCGCTGTCGAGTTCGCTCGGTACGCCCGGGGCCGCCCCCCTGACCGGCGCCGCCTCGGCCGGTGCGGACCCGTACGGCCTCATCGCCCACGGCAGCGACCCGGCCGGCGGCCCCGGCGTGGACGCCCGCAGCGCTGCCGGCGGCGTCGACAAGCCCCGGCTCAGCCCGATCGGTGGGTACCCGGCGCCTGGCGCCGACGGCGGGGTGGACCCAGTCGCCGCGGCGCGGCTGAACCCCGGCGAGGCCACCGCGCTGCGGATCGGCGAGCGTCCGGGCGGCCCGGCCCAGCCGGCGGCGGCCCCGAACCCGCTGGAGATGCCGACCGGCCCGATGCCGGCACTCATGCCCCGACCGGACGGACCGCCGCCCGGTGACGGCGTCTACCGGACCCGGCGCCCCGCGCTAGCGGTGCTGCTGGCGGTGATGGTGTTGGTGCTGGAGGTGCCGGCGGTACGGGTGTTGCTGCACGGCCTGTTCGGTGATCCGGTGTCGACGTCGCACGTGGTGGTGGGCGTCTTCCTGGTGGTCGGGCTGCCGATCTTCGGCACCGGCCTGTACGGGCTGCGTACCGGCGGGCTGGCGCTCGCCGACGGCAGCCGGGGCTGGCTGCGCCCGCCGACGGCGTACCTGACCGTCGGGCTGGTCCTCTTCCTCGCCGCCGCCCTCGCGGCGGGCTGAGCGGGGAAACGCCCATCTACCGCGAAGTGGCGGTATCACCGACAGGTTGACACCGCCACTTCGCCGTACCGGTGTCGATCAAGGATCGATCAAGCCGGCCTCCCGCACCCGGGGGCCGGGCGGCGGAGAGGGCGCGTACACTGGTCGACTGGCGACCGCCTCGTGCGGTCGACCTCGCGTGCCCTCTCCACGGTTTTGTCCGTGGGGCGACGGCCTCCCTGGTCCCGGTCTGATCACCGGGCCCACCCTGGCCGGCGACCGGGCGCCAGGCGTCTGGCCGCCGGCCGGACGGACAACCAGGGACAACGTAGGAGTAACCCACCATGGCCGTCGTGACCATGCGTCAGCTGCTGGAAAGCGGTGTGCACTTCGGGCACCAGACCCGGCGCTGGAACCCGAAGATGAAGCGCTTCATCTTCACCGAGCGCAACGGTATCTACATCATCGACCTGCGCCAGACGCTCGACTACATCGAGAAGGCGTACGAGTTCGTCCGCACCACCGTCGCCGGTGGCGGCAGCATCCTGTTCGTCGGCACCAAGAAGCAGGCCCAGGAAGCCATCGCCGAGCAGGCGACCCGGGTCGGCCAGCCGTACGTGAACCACCGCTGGCTCGGTGGCATGCTGACCAACTTCCAGACCGTGTACAAGCGGCTGCAGCGGATGAAGGAGCTGGAGGCCCTGGGTGACCTGAGCGGCACCGCCGCCGGTTACACCAAGAAGGAGACGCTCCAGCTCTCCCGCGAGAAGATCAAGCTCACCAAGACCCTCGGTGGTCTGCGGGACATGCAGAAGCTCCCGGCCGCGGTGTGGATCGTCGACACCAAGAAGGAGCACATCGCCGTCGACGAGGCCCGCAAGCTGGGCATCCCGGTGATCGCGGTGCTCGACACCAACTGCGACCCGGACGAGGTCGACTTCCCGATCCCGGGCAACGACGACGCCATCCGCTCGGCCGAGCTGCTGACCAAGGTCGTCGCCGCCGCCGTCGCCGACGGTCTGATCGCCCGTTCCGGCCGTAACCGGGGCGCGGACGAGAAGCCCGAGGCCGGTCAGGTCGCCGCCGACGAGCCGCTGGCCGAGTGGGAGCGCGAGCTGCTCGAGGAGCCGAAGAAGGCCGACGAGCAGCCCGCCGCCGCCGAGCAGGCCGCGCCGGCCGCCGAGCAGCCGGCGACCGCCTCCGCGGAGTGATCTCGCCGTCGCGTCCCCACCGTCCGGGTTCCCGGCGGTGGGGCGCGACGGGTACGCCGGGCAGAACCGGCCCGGAACCGGGTAACCAGCACCCCAGACCACCTCACTGACACCGAAGAGAGAGTCATGTCCAACTTCACCGCCGCGGACGTCAAGAAGCTCCGCGACCTCACCGGCGCCGGCATGATGGACTCCAAGAAGGCGCTGACCGAGGCCGAGGGCGACTTCGACAAGGCCGTCGAGATCCTGCGCGTCAAGGGTGCCAAGGACGTCGGCAAGCGGGCCGGGCGCACCGCCGCCAACGGCCTGATCGCCCACTCCGGCCAGGCGCTGCTCGAGCTCAACTGCGAGACCGACTTCGTCGCCAAGAACGACGCCTTCATCGCGCTGGCCCAGCAGCTCGTCGAGCACGGCGTGGCCAGCGGCGCCACCAACGCCGAGGAGCTGCTCGCCAGCAGCATCGACGGCAAGAGCGTGGCCGACCTGATCCAGGAGCAGTCCGCCAAGATCGGCGAGAAGCTGGTGCTCAACCGCTTCGCCAAGCTGGACGGCACCACCGCCGTCTACATGCACCGCAAGAGCCAGGACCTGCCCCCGGCGGTCGGCGTGCTGGTCGAGTTCGCCGGCAAGACGGACGAGGCCGCTGACGCCGACGCTCGCGCCGTGGCCATGCAGATCGCCGCGATGCGGCCGAAGTACCTCACCCGTGACGAGGTGCCGGCCGAGACCGTCGAGTCCGAGCGGCGCATCGCCGAGCAGACCGCCCGCGAGGAGAACAAGCCCGAGGCGGCGCTGCCGAAGATCGTCGAGGGCCGGGTCAACGCCTTCTTCAAGGACTTCGTCCTGCTGGAGCAGGCGTCGGTCGCCGACAACAAGAAGACCGTCAAGCAGGTGCTGGCCGACGCCGGCATCGAGGTGACCCGCTTCCTGCGGTTCGAGGTCGGCCAGGCCTGAGCCGCCGCACCGGGCCGTCCGGCCCGGGCACAGGGGAGAACGTCGACGAGGAGGCCGCCGGTGTACGCGACAGGCACCGCGGCCTCCTCGTCGCATAGGGTCGGCAGGGGCACGTACGCGACGCTCGCGCGATGCGCGGGGAGAAGGGGCGGGGCGGATGACGCAGGTTGTGAGTGACCGGAGCCTGGCGGCGGACGATCCGACCGCCCCTCCGCCCGGTCGGTCCCGCCGGGTGGTGCTGAAGCTCTCCGGTGAGGTCTTCGGCGGCGGCGCGATCGGCGTGGACCCCGACGTCGTGCAGGGCATCGCCCGCCAGATCGCCACCGTGGTACGCCGCGGCGTTCAGGTGTCCGTGGTGGTCGGCGGCGGCAACTTCTTCCGCGGCGCCGAGCTGCAGAAGCGCGGCATGGACCGCGCCCGCGCCGACTACATGGGCATGCTCGGCACGGTCATGAACTGCCTGGCCCTCCAGGACTTCCTGGAGAAGGAGGGCATCGAGACCCGGGTGCAGAGCGCGATCACGATGGCCCAGGTCGCCGAGCCGTACATCCCGCTGCGGGCGATCCGCCACCTGGAGAAGGGCCGCGTGGTCATCTTCGGCGCGGGCGCCGGCATGCCGTACTTCTCCACCGACACGGTGGCCGCCCAGCGGGCGCTGGAGATCCGCGCGGACGTGGTGCTGATGAGCAAGAACGGCGTGGACGCGGTCTACACCGCCGACCCCCGGATCGACCCGACCGCGAGCAAGCTCGACTCGATCACCTTCTCCGAGGTGCTGCGCCGTAACCTGCGGGTGGCCGACGCCGCCGCGTTCAGCCTCTGCATGGAGAACGGCCTGCCGATGCTGGTCTTCGGCGCCCAGGGCGACGACACCATCGTCCGGGCCGTCGGGGGCGAGAAGATCGGCACCCTGATCACCGCCTGACCGGCCCGCCGGCCCGGCAGCGGTCCCTCTGCCACGGCAGCACCCGCACCACACACGACGAGCGACAGAAGGAGGCGAGGAGACCGGTGATCGACGACACCCTCCTCGAGGCGGAGGAGAAGATGGAGCGTGCCATCGAGCACGCCAAGGAGGAGTTCGGCGGCATCCGTACCGGACGCGCCAACGCCGCCATGTTCTCCCGGATCGTCATCGACTACTACGGCAGCCCGACCCCGCTGCCGCAGATGGCGTCCATCGCGGTGCCCGAGCCGCGCATGGTGATCATCAAGCCGTACGACAACTCGCAGCTGGGCGCCATGGAGAAGGCGATCCGTGACTCGGACCTCGGGGCCAACCCGAACAACGAGGGCAACCAGCTCCGTATCGTCCTGCCGCAGATGACCGAGGAGCGGCGCCGCGACATGATCAAGGTCGCCCGGCAGAAGGGCGAGGAGGCCAAGGTCGCCGTCCGCAACATCCGCCGCAAGGCCAAGGAGGAGCTGGACCGCCTGGTCAAGGACGGCGAGGTCGGCGAGGACGAGGGCCGGCGCGCGGAGAAGGAGCTGGACGACCTGACCCAGCGCTTCGTCGCAGGTGTCGACGAGCTGGTCAAGCACAAGGAGAGCGAGCTGCTCGAGGTCTGAGCACGCACGTACCTCGCACGGCACCGCGCCGCCGTCGCCCGCCCGGGCGGCGGCCCGGTGCCGTCGTCGTGCCCGGCGGCGCACACCTTCGGCGCTGCGGCGGGTGCAGTAGGCTCGGCACGATTCCCGACCACCACGGGGTGAACGGCGGGAGTCGCCCGGCCGTCGGTCGGTAAACAGGAAGTCTCACGCCGGTAGGGGATGGTCTTGGTCTTGCGTCATGTGGTGGCTCTCGTACCGGCTGCCGGTGCGTGATGTCCCACCCCGACCCCTACGGCAACACCGAGTCGCGTGGCTGGGACCGCCCGGCCGCCCCGGCCCTGCCCTGGCCGGACACCGACCTGGAGCCCGGCCCGTGGCGTCCCGGCCCGGCCGCGCACACCCACCCCGCCGCGCCGGACACCTACGCGCGTCCCGGCGCCGGCCCGGACACGTACGCCGGCCCGGACACGTACGCCGGCCCCGACACGTACGCCGGTCCGTACCCGACGACCTCGCGGCACCACGACGGGCCGGGCCGGTACGACGGCCCGCCGGCCGGCGACCGTGGCCGGCCGGACGGGCCGGAGCACCGTGGCCCGTGGGGTGAGCCGGCCCGCGACGACGAGTACCCGACCGCGCAGATCGCGCCGGTGCGGGACGAGCCCACCGACCAGATCCCGGTGGTACGCGACGAGCCCGCGCCGGCGTCCGCACCCGAGCCGTCGGCCGGCCGCCGCGGGCCGGGACGGCGACGGGCGAGCGCCGAGCGTCCGCCGACCACCGCGCCGAAGGCGTCCCGGGCGGGGCGCAACCTGCCGGCCGCGATCGGCGTCGGGGTGGCCCTCGGCGCGGCGGTCGTGGTGCCGCTGTTCTTCTTCAGGCCGGCGTTCCTCGCCGTGCTGGCGACCGCCGTCGGGATCGGCATCTGGGAGATGGCCCGCGCGGTACGCCGCAGCGGCGCCCACCCGCCGCTGGCGCCGCTGGTCGCCGGTGGCGTGCTCACCGTGGGCCTGGGCTGGTACGCGGGCCCCGACGCGCTCTGCCTCGGGCTGCTGGTCACGGTGCTGGGCACGATGATCTGGCGGCTGGGCGACGGGCCCGGCAACTACCAGCGCGATCTGACCGCGGCCACCCTGATCGCGGTGTACGTGCCGTTCCTCGCCGGGTTCGCGGCCATGCTCGCGGCGGCGCCCGACGACGGGCACCTGCGGGTGCTGGTGACGCTGGCGGCGGTGGTGCTCTCCGACACCGGCGGATACGCCGCGGGCGTGTCGTTCGGCAAGCATTCGATGGCACCCACGATCAGCCCGAAGAAGTCCTGGGAGGGCTTCGCCGGCTCGGTGACGGCCGCGGCGGCGGGCAGCGCGGCGCTGCTGTGGGCGCTGTTCGACGTGGCACCCTGGTGGGGGGCGCTGTTCGGAATGGCGATCTCGGTCTCGGCGGTGCTCGGTGACCTCGCCGAGTCGATGATCAAGCGGGATCTCGGCGTCAAGGACATGAGCAACCTGCTGCCCGGGCACGGCGGCCTGATGGACCGGCTCGACTCGATCCTGTTCGCCGTGCCGGTGGCGTACCTGTTGCTCGCAGTGTTCGTCCCGGTGGTGAGCTGAGGTATGCGTCACGGCGGCGACCTGCTGCGGGCCGGGTGGCCGGGGGCGATTCGACACGTACGGACGGGTGCGTCCGGGCGGGCGCGTGTCAGACTGGACGCGCCATGACGAGTCTCCCGCTGATCTCCGTAGACCCCGACGCCCGCGGTCGCCGTCCCGCGATGCCTCCCCGCCACCTCGCCGACCTGGACCTGCCGGGCCGGCAGGCGCTCGTCACCGAGTTGGGTGAGCCGGCGTTCCGCGCCAAGCAGGTCTCCAACCACTACTTCGGCCGGCTGGTGCGCGACCCGGAGCGGATGACCGACCTGCCGGCGGCGGCCCGGGAGCGGCTGGCGGGCGAGCTGCTGCCCACGCTGCTGACCCCGGTCCGCGAGCTGGCCTGCGACGACGGCGCTACCCGCAAGGCGCTCTGGCGGCTGCACGACGGCTCGCTGGTGGAGAGCGTGCTGATGGGCTACCCGGACCGGGTGACAGTCTGCATCTCCAGCCAGGCCGGGTGCGGTATGGCCTGCCCGTTCTGCGCCACCGGCCAGGCCGGGCTGACCCGCAACCTGTCCACCGCCGAGATCGTCGACCAGGCGGTCTACCTGGCCGGGGTGGCCGCCTCCGGTGCGGTGGCCGGTTCGCCGCCGCGGCTGTCGCACGTGGTGTTCATGGGCATGGGCGAGCCGCTCGCCAACTACTCGCGGGTGGTGGCGGCGATCCGCCGGCTGGTGGCACCGGCGCCGGAGGGGCTGGGCCTGTCGCAGCGGCACATCACCGTCTCGACTGTCGGTCTGGTGCCGGCGATCCGCCGACTGGCCAGCGAAGACCTCTCGGTGACCCTTGCGTTGTCGCTGCATGCCCCCGATGATGAGCTGCGCGACGAACTCGTCCCGGTCAACCAGCGCTGGAAGGTGTCCGAGGTGCTGGACGCGGCGTGGGACTACGCGGCCACGACGGGGCGTCGCGTGTCCATCGAATACGCGATGATCAAGGACGTGAACGACCAGCCGTGGAGAGCCGATCTGCTCGGGCGGCTACTGGCCGGCAAGCTGGCCCACGTGAACCTGATCCCGCTCAACCCGACTCCGGGCAGCCGCTGGGACGCCAGCCCGAAGCCGGTCGAGCGGGAGTTCGTCCGGCGGTTGCGCGACGCCGGGGTGTCGACAACGGTGCGCGACACCCGGGGACGCGAGATCGACGGGGCCTGTGGGCAGCTCGCCGCCGCCGGGGACACGGACGGCGACTCACGCGCGGCAACGGCGTAGCGGTACGAGACCAGGAGACATAGTGGCGAGTCAGGGTCAGCGTTTCCGGCGTAAGGCGCTCCGCCGGGGCTACAAGGTCGACGAGGTCGACGCCTTTCTGGACCGGGTCGAGGCGACACTCGACGGCCAGCCGGTCGGCGCGCCCGTGGCCTCCCAGGAGGTCCACGACGTCGTCTTCCGGGTCCGGTTCAACGGCTACGACGAGTGGCAGGTCGACCTGCACCTCGACCGGGTCGAGCGGCAGCTCGCCGAGCTGGAGGAGCGCGGTGGCGCACCGGCCGGGCGCGGTGGCGATCCCCGGATGGCCGACCGGCTCGGCCCGCCGATGCGCGACGACCGGGGCATGTCGCCGGTCCCGCAGCCGCCGATGCCGCCCCGGCAGATGTCCGCTCAGCCCGGTCCGCCCGCCGAGCGCTACGGCAACCGTTACGACGAGCCGACCGGCGCGTTCGCCGGTGGCTACGACGGCCCGCGCGGTGGCTACGACGGTCCCCGCGGCCCGGGTGGACCCGGCCCGATGGGCCCGGGCGCACCGATGGGGCACGGCGGCCCGCCGCCGCGCGGCCTGCCGCCCGGCCCGGCCGGCTACGGCCAGGACGGCGGCCCCGGTGGGTACGGTCCGCCGGACAGCGGCCCGGGTGGCTACGGTCCGCCGGACAGCGGCCCGGGTGGCTACGGTCCGCCGGACAGCGGCTCCGGTGGGTACGGCCAGGAGGAGCGGTTCGACGGGTTCGAGGCCGGTCGGCGCGGTCGTGCCGACATGACCGCCGAGATCCGCATGCCCGAGCGTGAGCTGCGTGGTCGTGGCCCCGGCGGTCCGCCGGCGCTGCCGCAGCAGGGCTACGGTGCGCCGGAACCCGGTTACGGCCCGCCCGACCCGGGTTACGGCCCGCCGGACCAGGGCTACGGCCCGGGCCCCTCGATGACCGGCCCGCCCCTCGTGGGCCCGCCGGCCGCCGGCCCGCCGATGGTCGGGCCGCCGATGGCCGGCCCGCCCGGCAGCGACCTGCACCGGGTCGACCAGATCCGCCGCAGCTTCCAGGTCCGCCGGTTCGGCAGCGGGTACGACCCGGACCAGGTCGACCGGTTCTTCGAGACGCTGCTCGGTGGCATGCAGGGGCGCAACGCGATGCCGGTCAACCCGAAGGAACTCGACACGCTGCGCTTCGGGCTGGTGCCCGGCGGCTACTTCGAGGCCGAGGTCGACGCCGCGCTCAAGGACGTGCAGGACATCCTGCTCGGCCGCTGACCCCGGTCACGAGACGACGAAGGGCCCGCCCCCTCGCCGGGGGACGGGCCCTTCGCGCACCACCGTGGGCGCCGCGCGTCAGGACCGCAGGCCGTTGCGGCGCAGCACGGCGTCGCCGATGACGATGGCGATCAGCAGCCCGGCGATCCCGAACAGCCAGATGTGCTCCACCCGGCCCTCCTCGATCCCGCAGAACGCCATCAGAACCAAGGCCAGCGCCGACAGCACCGCACCGATCCGTCCGGACTTGCGGTGTCCGGGCTTGTGCTGATCTGGCGCGGTTACCGGCTCGTCTCCTGCCACTGTCGGTCCTTCCCTCGCGATCGGATCTCCGATCAGTCTGGCACGCCCCCAACCGGGCCCGGCGCAGGGTCCGGCCTCCAGCACCGGGGACGACCCGGGCGGGCGACAGCAGGCGGGCCCGCCCGGCCCGGGTCGTTGGTCCCGTACCGGTGGGGGCGGATGGCCACTACCGGCGTCGCGGGACGGCGAGCACACTGCCTCCGGTAGCGTCTTGACGTACACCTTGATGCCTTTTTGAGGAGGACTGCGGTGCGAGTGACCGGTACGGGGCATGCCAGCATGCGGATCGACACGCCCGCGGGCAGCATCCTGTGCGACCCGTGGGTCAACCCCGCCTACTTCGCCTCGTGGTTCCCCTTCCCGGACAACTCGCTGCTCGACTGGGCGACCCTCGGTCAGGTCGACTACCTGTACGTGTCGCACCTGCACCGGGACCACTTCGACGCGAAGCACCTGCGTGACTTCGTGTCGAAGGACGCCACCGTCCTGCTGCCCGAGTTCCCCACCTCGGAGATGGAGGACGAGTTCCGGGGGCTGGGCTTCACCAAGTTCCTCAAGGCCCCGAACGAGCAGGTGGTGGAGCTGCCCGGCGGTCTGAAGATCATGATCCAGGCGCTGACCAGCCCGACCGACGGCCCGATCGGAGACTCCTCGCTCTGGGTCGAGTACGACGGCGTCCGGCTGCTCAACCAGAACGACGCCCGCCCGACCGACCTGAGCGTGTTCGCCGAGCTGGGCCACGTGCACGCGCACATGCTCCAGTTCTCCGGCGCGATCTGGTACCCGATGGTCTACGAGCTGCCGCAGGCGGCGAAGACCGCGTTCGGCAAGCAGAAGCGGGACCGGCAGTTCGACCGCACCTGGCGCTACATCGACGACCTGAAGGCCGACCACGTCTTTCCGATCGCCGGCCCGCCGTGCTTCCTCGACGACGAGCTGTGGCAGTTCAACGACATCTTCGGCGACGAGGGCAACATCTTCCCCGACCAGTCGGTGTTCCTGGCCGAGTACGCGAAGGTCGGCGGCACGAACGGCATCGTGCTGCTGCCGGGCAGCGTCGCCGAGATCACCACCGAGGGCGCGACCACCACCCACCCTCAGCCGGTGGAGGAGTTCTTCGCGAACAAGGTCGCCCACCTGGAGGAGATGCGGGAGCGCAAGCGCGGCGTGATCGAGGCCGAGAAGGCGTCATGGCGGCACCCCGAGGTCGACGTGCTCGGCGAGATGAAGCGCCGGATCGAGCCGCTGCTTGACGAGTCGATCTACCTGGCCAAGGGCGTCGGCGGGCCGGTCCGCTTCGACCTGGTCGGCTACGACGGGTCCGAGGTCGAGTCGATCGTGGTGGACTTCCCGGGTAAGGAGGTCCGGCCGTACGCGGACGAGAAGGTCCGCTACCGGTTCCGTACCGAGCGGGCACTGATCGAGCACCTGCTGCACATCGGCGAGGTGGACTGGGTCAACTCGCTCTTCCTCTCCTGCCGTTTCTCCGCGGCCCGCATCGGCCAGTACAACGAGTTCGTCTACGCCTTCTTCAAGTGCCTGTCCGAGGAGCGCCTCCAGTACGCCGAGGGCTGGTACGACGAGCACGAGCGGGCGGTCGACGCCGAGGACATCACGCTCGACGGCTGGGTGGTGCAGCGGCGCTGCCCGCACCTGAAGGCGGACCTCAGCCGGTTCGGCATCGTGGACGGCGACCAGCTCACCTGCCAGCTGCACGGCTGGAAGTTCGACCTGGCCAGCGGGCGCTGCCTGACCAGTGTCGGGCACAAGATCCGCGCGCACCGCGCCGACGCGGAGACCCCGGCACCGGCCGGGGAGGCGGCCATCTGACGGATTCGCCGCGTCCGCGCCCCCGGCACGCGACCATCGGTCGTGAGGGGGCGGCGTGACGGGTGCGGACAGGGAACCGGCGTACCGGTTCGGGCGCGGCAACGAGATGGCGCGGGACGCCTCCCGGGTGGAGGCGTTCAGCGACGCGGTGATCGCCATCGTGCTCACCCTGATGGCCGTCGAGCTGCTGTCGTTCAGCCCGAACACCCCGCGGGACGACGGGCTGCCGGCCGCGCTGCTGCACGAGTGGCGCGCCTACCTCGCGTACGTGATCACCTTCGCCATCGTCGGTCAGGTCTGGCTGACCCACCACAACATGTGGCGTTACGTCCGCCGGGTCGACCAGATGCTGCTGGTGCTGAACCTGCTGCTGCTGATGTTCGTGGCGGCGATCCCGTTCACCGCCGACCTGCTCGCGGAGAACCTGCGCGGGACCGTCGGCGACCAGCGGCTGACCGCCGCGCTGTACGCGGGCGTGGTGCTCGGCGAGGCGCTTTTCTTCAACCTGAGCTGGTGGTGGGCACGCCGCCGTGGGCTGCTGCAACCGGGCCTGGACCCGAGGCTGGCGCGGGCGGTGGCGCGCCGGTTCCGCGTCGGTCCGCTGCTGTACCTGATCGCGTTCGCGATCGTGTTCGTCGATCCGGTGCTGAGCCTGCTGGCGTACCTGCTGCTGGTCGGCGTCTATCTGGTGCGCGGGCCCGGCGACCTCCCGCCCGCGGGCCGGGAGTCGCCCGAGACGCCCTGAGTGACTGTTATTGACCCGTAACCCAAATATGCCGTTATCGTTGGGTATGTATGGGTGTGATGGTGCGTGATACGCGGTCGCTTTCCCCGGCGGCGCAGGAGGATCTGCGTCGCCGGGTGGTCGCGGCGGTGAAGGCGGGGATGAGTCAGGCCGCTGCGGCGAGGGCGTTTCAGGTGGCGCCCAAGACGGTGTGGCGGTGGGTGGATGCCTTCGACCGTAAGGGAAACCGGGCTTTGGATGCCCGTCGACGGGGACGCCGCGCGAACGAGCAGAAGGCGTTGACG
>NZ_KB895834.1:0-154868 GCF_000374985.1 Micromonospora sp. CNB394
AAGCTGCGTTACCGGCTGCTACACGTCGCCGCCCGGATCACCCGCACCGCCCGCAGGACACGACTCGCCATCGCCGCCAACTGGCCCTGGGCCAACGCCCTGACCAGCGCATTCAACAAGCTCGCCGCACTACCCCGGCCCACCGGCTGACGTCAAGGCTCACGCTCCAACCCGCAACACGGAGGAACCCGGCCCAGCGCCGGGCCCTCAGCATGCCAACAAAGCGGCAAAACCAGCGCGAATCAACCTCATCGATAACAAGCTATGGATCCATGCTCAAGTGAAAGACCGAGGCTAGCAAATGGCGGCTGCCGTAGTAGGAGCAGGCTGGCGGACGCGGTCCGGCGTGTCTTCGACGACGCCTCGGGTGGCACCTACGGCCGTCCTCGCGTCGGCGACGAGTTACGCGAACAGGGCTGGCGGGTGTCGGACAACACGGTCGCCGAGCTTATGGCCGAGCTGGGCCTGGTCGCCAGAGCGAAGCGGCGCCGGCGTGGGCTGACCCGGCAGGGCAAGCGGCCAGCCGCCCCGGACCTGGTCAAGCGCCGGTTCACCGCGTCCGCGCCTGACGTGGCCTGGTGCGGCGACATGACGGAGATCGTCACCGGTGAGGGCAAGCTCTACCTCGCCACCGTCATCGACCTGTACTCCCGACGCATCCTCGGCTACGCCATGGGCGAGCACCACGACGCCGGCCTGGTCGTCGCCGCGCTGAACATGGCCGCGGTCACCCGCGGCGGCGATGTTGCCGGAGTGATCTTCCACAGCGACAGGGGTAGCGAATACTGCTCGGCCGACTTCGCCAGGGCGTGCGCCCGCTGGAAGGTGCGTCAGTCGATGGGCCGGGTCGGCTCGTGCTACGACAACGCCGTGGCCGAGGCCACCTTCTCCACCCTCAAGGTCGAGTACGTCCACCGCCACCAGTTCCGCACCCGCACCGAGGCCCGGCTCAAGATCGCCACCTGGATCACCGCCTTCTACAACCGTCGCCGCCGCCATTCCGTCTGCGGCGGACGCTCACCGATCGACTACGAGCGATCGGCTATCCGTGTCCTGGAGGACCAGGCCGCATAACCGAACCCTCCACGATTCCAGGGGATTGACAGTCCCGTCAGGGGTATCCAGCGACCCGCCAGCCGGTGTCGGTCCACCGGAACTAGCTTCGCCGGTAGGGCGACCGCTGGTGTAAGGGCCCGGCGGGCCTCGTCGGTGATGACCGGCGGTTCCAGTACGTTGTCGGCCTTGTCGGGTTCGGGGGTCGGTGTGGCCCCGGGGATCAGTCGGGCGACTGGTTGCGCTCGTGCGTCTAGGAGCACGGGTAGTCCTGCTCCGTCGAACTGGTAGGCGGTGACGCGGCGCAGCCATTCGGGGGTTTCTTGACTGGCCTTCGCGCAGCCGGGGATGCCTTCGACCGCGGTGGCGGTAGCCGTGAAGATGTCCGCGAGGAAGGCGCCGTCGCTGCTGGCCCGCCAGGATCCGCCCAGGGTGCCGCAGCGGCTGCCGACCAGGTCCAGATTACGGTCAGCGAGACGCAGGATCGTGCCCGCGCCGGGGTCGGCAACGTCGGCGATCGTCCAAGAACCGATCAGTGACGCCGGCGTCAACGGCGCCAGAGGCCCGCTCGGCTGCGGATTCGCGCGCTCCGGGTGGCTCTGCCTGCTGCATCCGGCGATTAGCACGCCCATCACAACCAGCGTCGCGAGGTAACCCTGTCGTACCACCTCGGCTCCTCCGGTCGGGCCCTGGCCAGGCTCTGGGTCTCGTGTGGCGAGTTACCGAACCGCCTGCTCCTGTTTAACGGCCGGGAGAGACATCGGGTGCGCCCGGAGTTCGCGACAGCCCGATACGCCAACGGCGACGCGAGGACTTAGGTCTACTGGTGTGGCGGCTCCTGTCGGGCTGCGCACCGCGGTTGCCCGACCAGGCGATCATCGATCCGGTCCTGAATCGGCAGTCTGCGCGCCGGACGGCCCCTCGCCTGGGCGTGGGGGCCGTCCGTGGTTGGGGTATGTCCGGGGTCAGCCGCCGGCGAAGGTCACCTCCGTGCCGCACTTGGCGCTCTGGTTCAGGCAGGACTTGACCAGCGGTCCGATGTGGGCCGGGTCCCAGGCGTTCATGAAGTCGCCGTGCATGGATGACGGTTTGCCGGAGGAGAGGCTGAGACCGTTCCCGCCCAGCGACTGGAAGTTGACCATGAAGGACAGGTTCGGCACCGCCACCGGGTACTTGCCGGTGCAGACGCCGTTGACCGGGTCACCCATGTGCGACTTGTGGTCGGGTGAGTCGATGTGCTTGCCGTCCCAACAGTCCTTGAAGACAAGCTGGAAGATGAGATTGCCGCCCTGGGCGCAGACCGGCCAGTTACCGTCGGCGCTGCGGCCCGTCTCGGCGCTGCCGGCACACCAGAAGTGGTCGCTACCGGCGTTCTTCGGCGTGTCGACCTGCTTCTTGGCGTCGCCCTCGACCACCCGCAGGCCGGGCGGGAAGGGCTTGACGGTCGACGGATCCTTAACCCGCGAGCCGTAGTAGACCCGGAAACTCTTCATCGGTACGGGCTTGCCGTCCTTGCGCAGCTCCGGAGTCCAGTAGGCGCTCAGGTCACCGGGGGCGTTGCAGGTGGTCTTCGAGGAGAGCAGCTTGTCGGTCGTGGTGAAGGCGTCGACCTTCGGGCCGAAGAAGGTGTGCATGTGCGAGGCGCCCGGAAGGCCGGGGACGACGATCGGGTCGTCCGGCGCCGAGTTGGCGAGCTCGCAGTCGGTGTGGAACTCGGGAACGCGGGTGGTTCCCGGCGTCACCGGCTTCGGCTTGATCGCGTTGAAGGCAGCCAGTTCCTGGTTCCACCTGCCCTGGTCAACGGGAACCCAGCCGGCCGCCGACGTCGTCGGGGTGGTCGGCGTCGCCGGGGTGGTCGGTTTCGGCGTCGCCGGGCTGGCGCTCGTGGTGGGCGACGCGCTCGGCACCGTGCCGGTCGCGGAGCCGAACGTGAACCAGTTCAGGTTCACGAAGTCCGACCGGGATGTGCTCTTCATGACGGCGAAGACGGTCTGCGGGCCGGCCGGCACACTGGACGCCGTGCCGGTCGCCGTCGTCCACTTCTGCCAGCCGCCGGTGTGGGTGATCGGAAAGCTGGCCAGCAGGGCACCGGTCTGCGTGCCGAGGCGCAGCTCCACGATGCCGCCGTCGGTGTTGTCCGCGGCGACCCGGGCCTTCAGGTCGGTGCCGATGATCGAAACGCCGTCGTACCGCAGCCAGTCACCGTTGGCGAGCCAGCCGACGTTCCGGCCGCCGTCGGCGTCGCCAGTGTTCTCGGTCTGCGCGCCGGACTGCGCGGCGAAGGCCTCCGCCTGGATGCGGCCGGGCACCGCGACCTCTTCGGCCTGGGCGCCGGCGATGTAGATGCCGCTGCCGGCCAGGGCGGCGGCGACCGCGGAGGCGAGCGTGATACGAGCGAGGCGGCGGCGCTTCTGCGCCCGGCCCGGCGGTGCGACATGCGCGGGGGGAGTCCGCATTGCCAAGGATTCCTTCGAGTCGGCGATAACGCTCCTGTCGCGTGAAGTATGTGCACGTCCCAGACCTGCGGCAACGTGCGGAAAAAGAATTAAGGAGGGCCGCGGACAAGTACCCTGGTGGCCGCCGGGCCCGCCTTGGATAACACTTTTTGATCCTCGTTTCCTGAAGTTTTCATTAATTCGGATGGCATGCCCGCCAGGACGGGCGGCGAGCCCGCGCGGCACGCCGGCACGGAGCGCTCTCGACCCGTCCGCGCCCGACTCGGCGCCCACCGCGTCGGGAGACCTCGTTCCGCTGTTCCTCCGTCGCGCGCTCGACAGCTGCGGCGGCCCGACCGTTCACCGCGATCCGCGAGCCCATGCGGGCGAGTCCTGGCGTGCTGGCCGCGCCGATGCCTCTGCGCCGGGCCGGTGACCAGCACAGTCCCACCGCAGCCAGCAGTAACGCGTCCCCGCGGAAAACCGTAATCTGACCTGCCACCGATCGTCTCCGATCAGGAGGCGGTCAGCGCCCACGGGCGCTGTTCGAGTCGATCGAACAAGGAGTAGAACCCATGTCGTCAGCCGTTCGGGCGGTACCCGATCCCGGATTGGTCGTCGCGGCCCGACAGGGCGACCGGCGCGCTCTCGACGAGGTCGTGGCGGCGTCGCTCCCGCTGGTCTACAACATCGTCGGGCGCGCGCTCCGCGGCCACGCCGACGTCGACGACGTGGTCCAGGAGACCCTGGTACGGGTGATCCGGCACCTGCCCACCCTCAACGACCCGACGGCATACCGGTCCTGGCTGGTGGCGATCAGCATCCGGCAGGTGCGCGACTGGGAGCAGCGCCGACGGGCCGCCCACAACCGGGACGCCGGTCTGGACGCGGTCGACAACGTGCCCGACCCCGCCTCCGACTTCGCCGGACTGACGATCCTCCGGCTCGGCCTCACCGACCAGCGACGTGAGGTCGCCGAAGCGACCCGCTGGCTCGATCCGGACGACCAGGAACTGCTCTCGCTGTGGTGGTTGGAGGAGACCGGCGAGCTGACGCGTACCGAGGTCGCCGAGGCGGCGAGTCTGTCACCAGGGCACGCCGCCGTACGCATCCATCGGATAAAGGAGCAGATCCAGGGCGCCCGAGGAGTCGTCCGCGCGCTGCACGCCCGGCCCGGGTGCCCGGACCTGCACACCCTGACGGCCGAGTGGGACGGCAGGCCCAGCCCGCTGTGGCGCAAACGGCTGGCCCGGCACGTCCGCGACTGCGCGTTCTGTGGGCGCCTGGGTGCCGCTTTCCTCCCGATCGACCGGCTGCTCGCGGGGATGTCGCTGCTGCCTCTTCCGCCTGGCCTCAGCGCCCACATCCCGCACCCGGCCGTGCCTCCGGCGGCCCCGCCGGCCGTCGGGCCACCGTCGACGGCCGTCGACCTGGCGGTGTATACGCGCCGGGGCCTGATGCTATCCCTCGCCGCGACGGTGGTGGCGGCCGCCGTGATCACCGCGGTGGTGGTGCTCCGGCCGGCCGATCCGGGTGCCGCGCCCCAGGCCGCGCCCTCCTGGGCCGGCGCGCCACCGGCCGCGCCCACAGTCGTCGCCGCCCCGACCAGGGCGCCGTCGCCGAGCGTGCGGCCATCGCTTCCGAAGGCGCCGGTAGTGCCGGCGGTGAGTTCCGCCCGCAAGGGCGTCGGAGTGTGGAACTTCGCCGGCGTGAGCCAGGCGTTGGTCAACTCGAAGGCCGGTTGGTACTACACCTGGGGCACCCAGCACCCGGGTGTCAGCACTCCGCGGGGCGCGACCTTCGTGCCCATGATCCGTAGCGCGGAGAACGTCAACGCCGCGGACCTGGCCCGGGCCCGGGCGGCCGGGCCCTACCTGCTCGGCTTCAACGAGCCGGACCTGCCCGAGCAAGCGAACATGACCGTCGACCAGGCACTTGACCTGTGGCCGCAACTGATGGCGACCGGCAACAAACTGAGTAGCCCGGCGGTCGCCTGGGGTGGCGCGGACCCCGAGGGTTGGCTGGACAGGTTCATGGCCGGCGCCGAGGCCCGGGGCCACCGGGTCGACTTCATCGCCCTGCACTGGTACGGCGCCGACTTCACGACGGCCGCGGCGGTCAACCAGCTACGGCAGTACCTGCAAGCCGTCTACCAGCGCTACAAGAAACCGATCTGGCTGACCGAGTTCGCGCTGATCCGCTACGACGGCGGGCGTCAGATCTTCCCCGGTCAGGGGCAACAGGCGGCCTTCCTCACCGCGGCCACCGCCATGCTCGGCCAGCTCCCCTACGTGCAGCGGTACGCCTGGTTCGGTCTGTCCGCCAGCGACAAGGACAAGTCGGGGTTGTTCAGCGACGGCACCAGCGCGACGGCGATCGGTCGAGCGTTCCAGGCCGCGCGCTGATGGTCGGTCCCGCGCGCAGGGCGTCTGCCTGGCGGATCACCGGCGTCGTCGTGACACTTGCCGCGACGACGCTGGCCGTCGCCCTGACCCGGCAGACGGACCGTGCCGACCAGCCCGCCGCGCCCGGGTCGGTCGCTGCCGCGCCCACTGCACCGGTGGTGCTCAACGGCACCGACGACGCCTTCATCCAACTGCTGCTGCCGATGGACGACGGGGCCCTCGCGCTGATCGACCACCTCGACACCCGTCCGTCGACCACCGATCCCGCGCTGCGCGCCGTCCTCGGCGAGATCCGGACGACGCACCGGGCCGAGGTGGTGGAGCTGCGGGGTCTGCTGGCCGCAGGCAACGTTCCGGAGAACAACATCCACGAGGGGCATCAGATGCCTGGCATGGTCACGGACGAGCGCCTCGCCGACCTGCGCGCCACCCCCGATGCCGAGGTGCCGTCCCGGGCCGTCGGTCTGCTGCGGGCGCACCTCGAGCAGTCCGTCGTGCTGTGTCGGGGGGAGCAGACCGCCGGGGGCAGCCCGGAGGTCAGGGCGCTCGCCGGACGAATCGAGGCGACACGAGCTGCCGAGCTGAGCGCTCTGGCGGGTCGGCCCGGCGCGACCGGCGATGCGGACAACTGACCTCTACGGCACCGTGCCGGGCCCGCGCCGGGTGTCACCCGCCACCCGTCGCGCCGCGACGGGTGCTCACGGAACGAGCGCCAGGCGATCGGCGCGACATGCCGGGACGCCGGTGCCGACGGGCGGAGACGCCACGACCGGGCCGGCGGCGGGTTGGCGCGGTGGTCATCGCCGCGCCGCCGGCCGCGCCACGCGCGTCACCGCGACGGTGCTGGTGAGTCTCGGGTGGCTGCTCGCGATCCTCGCCGCGCCGCACGTCAGTCTCTCCCCTGGTGGGCGGATGCTCGCCCTCTTCTGCTACCTCACGTGCCTGGTGATGGGCTTCGGCGCGGTGTTGACGGTGAGTGGTTCAGCCTGCGCTGGCTGCTGCGCCGCGAACCACTCGACGCTGTGCTCAACGCGGCACGCGGAACGCACCCGCTCATCTGGCTGGGCCTGGCCGGTCTCGTCGTCAGCGGCGCCGCGCTGGGACCGGACACCTCCTCCGCGCTGGTACGGGTCAAGCTGCTCGCGGTGCTCGTGGTCGGCGTCAACGGGGTGGCCCTCGGCCGGCCCTCACCTCCCAGCTCGGCTGGTGGACCGCGACGCTGATCGGCTTCCTCAACGCGCACAGCTGATGCAACAGGCCGAGAGCTTGCCAGTCCTTCCCGGCCTCAACCTGACCGCGGCTCTGCCGCTCGCGGTGTGGCCGCAGCGCGATGACGCACCGCTGGGAGGGGCGAGCATCGGTCGCGACTTCTCCGTCTTGGTGTCGTCGCTGTCCCGAACGAAGTGCCACCCCTGCATCGAAGACGGTATCGGCGGTTGTTCGTGACGCGGTGATCGTCACTCGGAAACCGCACGAGGGGGCAGGTCGCTGCGCGGGACGGCCGGTGGCGGGGGAGAGCGGCCGTCCCCGACCTCCCCGTGCTACCAGGGCGAGCGCGGGTTACCGTGACGCGGCATGTCACGCTCGGGAAGGCAGCGGAGTCTGGCCGGCAGTGTGACGACCCATGTCCGGAAGGCGTCCTGTGCTGCTCCTGTGCTTCGCCGCTGTCCTCCTGGCCGCCGTCCTCGTGTCTGCGCTGGCCAAACGCACCATCCTGTCGACCGCTGCGCTGTTCCTGGCTGCCGGGTTCGTGCTCGGTGAGGACACCACCGGGGTGCTGCACCTACGGGCCGACTCCCCGATTGTCGCGCAACTGGCGGAGCTGGCGCTGTTCGCGGTGCTGTTCACCGATGGGATGCGGGTCGGCTGGGCCGACCTGCGCTCGGCGTGGCGGCTGCCCGGGCGCGCCCTGGGATGGGGACTGCCGCTCACCCTGCTCGTCACTGCGGCGCTCGCCCACTGGGTCGCCGGACTGGACTGGCCGGAGGCGCTGCTGGTCGGGGCGGTCCTCGCCCCGACCGACCCGGTCTTCGCCGCCGCGCTGGTCGGCAACGACAAGGTTCCCGCCCGGCTGCGGCATCTCCTCAACGTCGAGTCGGGTGTCAACGACGGCCTGGCGCTGCCGTTCGTCGTGGTGCTGCTCGCGATCGCGGCCGGCTCGGAGGATCTGCACCTCGGCGAGTTGGGCACCGAGCTGGCGGTCGGGCTGCTGATCGGTGTGCTGGTGCCGTTGGCCGCGATCGCGCTGGAGCGGACCCGCTGGTTCGCCGCCTCGGCGGCGTACGAGCCGCTCAACGGGGTGGCGATCGGGCTGCTGGTGCTGGCGCTGGGTAAGGCGACCCACGGCAACCTGTTCCTCGCCGCGTTCGCCGCCGGGATCACCGTGGCGACCTTCGGGCCGCGGCAGCGGGTGGCGTTCGAGCACTTCGGGGAGAACGTCGCCGAGCTGTTGAAACTGGCCGCGCTGCTGGTGTTCGGGGCGCTGATCTCGGTGGAGTTCCTCGGGGAGATCTCCTGGGCCGGCTGGGTCTTCGCCGTCCTGGCGATCGTGGTGGCCCGGCCGGTGGCACTGTGGGTTTCCTTCTTGCGCTCGGGTCTGGGCCTGCGGGAGCAGGCCGCCGCGATGTGGTTCGGACCGAAGGGCTTCGCCTCGGTGGTCTACGGGCTGCTGGTACTCGAGTCCGGCATCGCCGCCGGCGACGAGGTGTTCCACCTGGTGGCGCTGACCATCGTCATCTCGATCCTGGCGCACTCCTCGACCGACGTCGTGGTCGCGCGGGCCTTCGACGAGGACCGCGAGACGCCCGCCTGGCACGGGGTGGTGCGCCGGATCCGGCGGCGGGTCGGGCGGTCTGCGGGGACGCCGCCGGAGACGGCCGAGCCCGGCTCCGGCGACCGTGCCGCCCGCCGCGACGGTCCCGGCGACGGTCAGGCCGGCCCGGAGTAGCGCAGCGACCGGTACGGCCGGCCGGCGCTCCCGTAGGACACGCCGACGCACCCCCCGCACCACCTCACCGGGCCCTACCGATGGAGGCGTTCCCGAGATCCCCCGCCGACGGTTGCCTAGGCTGGGACCAGCGCCGAGAACGGTGGGTAGGCGGCATGGAGCGGTTCCTGGAGGCTGTCTGGGACAGCAGCAGCGTGAGCGGTCGTTTCGTGACAAGCGCTGTGCTGGTCGTGCTGGCTGTTCTCATCGCCGTACTCGCCGGTCGGGTGGCCACGATGCGGGTGGAGGACACCAGTAATCGTTACTACCTGCGCAAGGCGGTGCACTACCTGACCGTCGTGGCGTTGCTGATCACGCTGGCGGTGCTGTGGCGGCCGTTCGCCGGGCGGATCGGCGTGGTCCTGGGCTTGGCCGCCGCCGGTCTCGCGTTGGCCATGCAGGAGGTCATCGGGGCGTTCGCGGGGTGGATCAGCATCCTCACCGGGCGGCAGTTCCGCGTCGGTGACCGGATCCAGATGTGCGGGGTACGCGGAGACGTCCTGGACATCACCCCGCTGCGGACCCGGATCCTGGAGAGCGGCTCCTCCTCCGACCCGGACTCGTGGATCCGCGGCCGTCAGTACACCGGACGGGTGGTGTCGCTGTCGAACCGCTTCGTGTTCACCGCGCCGGTGTTCAACAGCAGCACCGTACTGGATCACCTGTGGGAGGAGTTGACGCTGCCCATCCCCTACGAGGCGGACTGGCACCTGGCGGAGCGCATCCTGTGCGAGGAGGCACGGGACATCTCCTCGACCGCCGAGGCGCGACGCGCCATCGAGCAGATGCGCCACCGCTACCCGGTCGCCGAGGCGGAGGTCGACGTCCGCGTCTTCGTCCGCGCCACCCCGAACTGGGTCGAGTTGTCCGCCCGGTTCGTGGTGCCGGTACGCGCCGCCCGGCAGGTCAAGGACCAGGTCACCCGCCGGGTGCTCGACCGTCTCGCAGACAACGGCATACGCGTGGCATCGGTGACGCAGGACATCACCGTCCACTCGTCGCAGCCGCCCAGAACGGCCACCGCCCCGGCCGACCGAGAATGATGCCGGCGGCGGGCGCACCGAGCGCCCTCAGCCGGCGGACTCCGGCGACCGCTTGGCATACCAGCGGCGACCGGGCGTGGCGGTGACGCCGTGCACCACCGTGCTCGCCGCCATCACGAGGCTCCCGGCCGCCCACAACCGGGGATCCCGGGCCCGCTCGCCCTCGCTGTGGGTCAGATAGAACCGGTGCCCGGCGGATCGAACTGGACCAGAAGGCCAGCAGCACCCCCAGGACACCCACCAGGGCGTGAACGAGGTGCAGCCGTTCCAACCCCGCCCACTAGCCCGTACCTGTCGACCCACACCCGGTCAAGGCGCTCGCCTCGCAGACGAGGATGGCCGGAGAGTGGTGGGGACGGTGGGGTGAGGCGGGCCGGAGCAGCACCGCAACCGTGCCGACGAGCAGGTGCGGTGTGCCCGAGCCGAGCCGGGGCGGTGATCGGAGAGCTGGTCGTACCGGAGAGAACCTGATCTTGGGGGTTGGGCGTCTGTATGGGCGTGAGGGAAGACGAAGGGGAGTTGCTGCGGCGGATCGCGCGTGGCGACGGCGCGGCGTTCGACGAGCTGTATCGTCGCACGTCCCCGTGGTTGCTCGTTCGTCTCCGCCGTCGCTGCGCCGACGACGACCTGATCGCTGACGTCCTCCAGGAGACGTACCTCGCGGTGTGGCAGGCCGCCGGCTCCTACGCGGGCGTGAGTGCCGGTAGCGCGGTCGGCTGGCTGTGGTCGATCGCCGCGCGGCGGCTCGTCGACGGATTCCGGCGGCGAGCGAGGGATTCCCAGGCGGTGCCGCTGCCGCTGGCCTCGGAGAATCCACCGGCGGCGGAGGATGTGGTGCTCGCCGGCGCGATCGGCGACGACATCGGTGACGCGCTGCGCCGGCTGGCACCGGAACTGCGCCAGGTGCTGCACGCCCTGGTGCTGGACGGACTCTCGGTCCGGGAGACCGCGATCATGCTCGGTCTTCCGGAGGGAACCGTGAAGACTCGCGCCCGTCGTGCGCGACTGGCACTCCGGGAGGCGTTGTCGTGAACGCACACATCTCCGCCAGGGCGTTGGGTCGCTACGCCGCTGGTGATCCGGCTGTCGCGCCGGACGTCCTGTGGGCGATGGAGACACATCTGGAGCGGTGTGCCGCCTGCCGGAGTCGGCTGACGCACGTCATCGACGGTGACGCGGTGGCGTTGTTGGCTTCCGTCCGGGTGCGGGTGGACGCGGCGATCTCCGCCGCCGCGCCGGCAACGGTCCGGCGTCGGTGGATGCCTGCGCCGTCCGGCCGGTGGGTGACGCCGGTGTTCGTTCCGTGGCTCGCGACGACGGTGCTGATGGTGCTGGTCGCGCTCGGGTTCGACCTGGCCGTCGCCGGCCGTGGTGCGGCGCTGCCGTCGCTGGTGGTGCTCCTGGCGCCGGTCGCGCCGCTCCTCGGGGTCGCCACCGCCTGGACCCGGCGGCTCGACGCGGCCCACGAACTGGTCGTGGCGACCGCGCGGGCCGGCCTCGGGATGGTGCTGCGACGAACCCTCGTCGTGCTCGTCGTGGTGATTCCGGTGCTGACGGTGGCCGGTTGGTCGGTCGGCGCATCCCCGGCCCGCTGGTTGATGCCCTGCCTGGCCTTCACGGCGTGTGCGCTGGCGCTCGGCAAGATGGTCGGCCTACCCAGAGCCGCGGGGGGCCTGGCGCTGCTGTGGGCCATGGTGGTCGTCGGCCCGAGCATCGTCACCGCCCGGCTACCGGTGCTGCTGACCGAGGCCGCCCTGCCCGGCTGGGCGGCGCTGACCGCGGTGGTGGCTGTCGTCCTCGCGTCTCGACGCAGTGGTTATGCGGAGCTTCGATGAGCAGGAGATACGGAATGAGGAAGGTGATCGGTGCCGCCCTCCTGGCACCGACGACGTACGCATGGGCGATCCGGGCGGCGGGGCTTCGGGTGCGAGCGGGCAGGCACTTTGCCGTCGATGGTCTCGACCTGTCATTGGGCAGCGGTGTGCACGGGCTGCTCGGCCCCAACGGTGCCGGCAAGACGACACTGATGCGGGCGCTCGCGACCGTGGCACGCCCGGCCGGCGGTGACCTCGAACTACTCGGTCATGCCGTGCACGCACGACCCGACCTGCGGGCGCTGCGTCGGTCGATCGGCTACCTGCCGCAGGAATTCGGGTTCTACGGCCGGTTCACCGTGCGGGAGTTCGTCGAATACCTCGCCTGGCTGAAGGAGGTGCCGGGGCACGACATCCCGGATGCGGTCCAGCGTGCGCTGGAACGGGTGGGCCTGGCCGAGCGTGCCGGCTCTCGCATGAAGGCACTGTCCGGTGGGATGGTGCGGCGAGCCGGCATCGCGCAGGCGATCGTCAACGACCCGGAGATCCTGCTGCTGGACGAGCCGACGGTCGGTCTCGACCCCGAGCAGCGGATGGCTTTCCGCTCGCTGCTGCGCGAGCTGGGCGGGCAGAGCTGCGTCGTCGTCTCCACCCACCTTGTGGAGGACGTGGTTGCCGCCTGCACGAACGTGGTGCTGATGGATGCCGGCCGGCTGGTGTTCCAGGGTGTGCCGACGGATCTCGTGGAGCTGGGCCGCGAGGGGGTCGGTGACAGTTCGGCCGAGCGCGGGTACACGGAACTGTTGCGCCGGCACCGCGCCGCGGCAGGGGGCACCGCATGATCGGCCGGATCCTCCGTATCGAGATCCGTCGCTCGTCGGCGCTCTGGTTGGCCCTGGGCGCCGCACTGCTCGGTACGCCCCTGCTGTATCTCGCCGTGGACGGTTGGGGCGGACGGTGGATGTTGCTGGCGCTCTGGCAGCGGGAGTACCTGTTCATCCTCTGGCCGATGGCGCTCGGCCTGGGCGCGTGGCAGGCAGGGCGCGACCGTCGTAGCCGCACCGGGGAACTGGTCGCGGCGACCGCCCGTCCGCGGTGGCAGCGGGTGCTGCCGGCGGCCGTGGCCATGGCGCTCTGCGGGGCCGCAGGCTACTGCCTGATGTACGCCGGCGGTGCGGTCCAGGTCGCGGCGTACGCGAGCTACCTGCCGGGCCAGTCCATCGTGATAGCCGGTGTCGGTGTCCTCTGGATGGTGTCCGGCGTCTGGCTCGGCATGACCGTCGGGGCGCTCGCGCCGGCACGGCTGACTCCGCCGGTCACCGCCGTCGTCGGCGCCACAGTGGCGCTCGTCGCCATCACCGATCGGGGGTACGCCCACGTGCCGAAGGCCGTCCACCTGCTGACCCCGTCACCGTTCGGCTTCTGGGGCGACTTCGTGACGGTGCTGGGCAGAGTCAGCGTCGCACACACCGTGTGGCTGGTCGGCCTGGCGGTGAGTGCGCTCGCCGGCTTCCTGTGCTCCACCCGGACCACCCGGACGGCGGCGGTCCTGCCGGCCGTGGCCGCGGCAGTGGTGGCCCTGGCCATACTCCCCGCCGGCCGGCAGCGGCTGCCGGTGCCCGACACGGCGGCCGCCGCGCTTGTCTGCGACTCCGAGCCGGAGCCCGCCGTGTGTGTCACCAGGGTCCATGCCGGCGCACTGACCGATCTGCGGGACCCGGCGCGGCAGGCGCTCGCGACGCTGTCGGCGAAGCTCCCGCAGGCACCGACCGCGGTGCACGAGACACCCGAATCCTGGTATGAGGTTCCGCCCGCCCCGCAACCGCAGGACGTGCTGCTCGTGGAACTCGAGCTCGCTCCATGGGGTGGCGCCAAGGCAGGTCCGGACGAGCTGCGGTGGCGTCTCCTGGACGGGGCGGGCACCCGGCCGTGTGCGTACACCCTCGGAAACCCCGACGCGGCGCGGGCGAACCGCGTCGCGCGGCTGGCCGCGGCCGCCTGGCTGACCGACGGCGCACCACCGGCGGGCCCGGACCGCGACGCGGCACTCCAGACGTGGCAGGCGCTCGGCGCGCTCCCGGCGGCCGAACAGCGGGACCGGGTCGCCGCGCTGCGCAAGGCGGCGTTGGCCTGCACCGAGGTGAACCTGCTCGACATCCTGACCGGTGACGACAGATGAGATGGCTCACGCTGTACCTGCGATGCCGGGGGGTCGTTGCCGCCGCCGGGGCGGCAGCGGCCGGCGTACTCGTGTCGTGGTGGCTGGGACAGGCGACCGATGAGCCGCGGCTCAGGCTCGCGGTCGCGTCGTTGTCCGCGCTCGTCGCCACCGTCGCGTTCGGGCCCGGGCTCACCGGCGCCGATCCCGAGCTGGAGCGGACGGCTTCCCTCGCCTGGCGGCCCCGTCGTGCCGCGCACCTCCTGGCGGTGATGGCCACCGCGGCCCTCATCTCCGCGGCGCCGGTGCTGACCGGCGAACCGCTGGCGAAGACGGCGCTGATGATCCGGGACACCGCCGGGCTCGCTGGGCTCCTCGCCATCGGAGCCGCCTGGGGTGCGCAGTGGGCCTGGCTCCTCCCGGTCGGGTGGACGCTGGTGGTGGTGCTGTCCGGACCGGCGAGCGGGCACACGTACCAGGAGGTCCTGACCTGGATGCTGCAACCGGCGGGCACCACCTCAGCCGCCGTCTCCGCCGCCACCATCGCCGTCGCCGGCGTCGTCACCCACGCCTTTCTCGGTGGCCGTCGTTAGCCTCCGCCCCGCGCATCACCGGCCTGCAAGTTGCGCCGGCCGCCGCTGTGCCTGAGGTTGATCCGGTACGGAGCGTTCTGCGAGCCGAGACGCCGGGCGAAATGGGGTGAAGCGATGAGTGTGCTGTTGGTTTCGGCCGGTCTGCTGGTGGTGGGGGCGATCCTGCTGGACGCGGCGTTGACGACACTGTCCCTGGCGGGCGGGGCCGGTTGGCTCACCCGGCGCGTGTCGCAGGGCGTCTGGCGTCTGATTCGCAGGCTCGCCGGCCGTGGCCCTCGCCGGCACCGACTGCTGCGCTGGTCCGGCACCAGCGTGCTGGTGGTCACATTCGCGGCCTGGGTGACCGGGCTGTGGCTCGGCTGGCTCCTGGTCTTCAGTGCCACCCCGGATGCGGTGCTCGACCAGTTCGGCCGTCCCGCCGACGGTTGGTCCAGGTTCTACTACACCGGATTCTCGATCTTCACCCTCGGTGTCGGTGACTACACGCCGGGAAACGCGGCTGCTCAGCTCGCGACGAACGTCGCCGTGCTCACCGGTCTGTTCCTGGTCACCCTGGGCATCACGTACCTGATGCAGGTGGTGCCCGCCGTGGTCGACAAGCGTACGATCGCCGGTCACATCACCGCCCTGGGCGCCGATCCGGCCGACATCGTCCGCCGCGGCTGGGCGGACGGGCAGTTCGCCCCCATGTTCACTCAGCACCTCACCAGCCTGACCCCGGAACTCGTCCGGCTTGGTGAACGACATCTGGCGTTTCCGGTACTGCACTACTTCCACGCCGGCACATGCGGCAGATCCGCCTCCGCCGCGGTGACCGTGCTCGACGGGGCACTGCTGCTGGTGCGCTGCGGTGTCGATCCCCACCACCGGCCGGACGTCGGTGCGGTGGAGCCATTGTCCCGTGCCCTCGCGCAACTGGTACGCACCCTGGACGGCTCCTTCATCGTGGCCGCCGATCAACCGGTGAGCGCACCGCCCCTGCAGGACCTGACCCGGGCCGGGATCCCGACGATCCCCGAGCAGGCGTACGCGGAGGCTGCCGAGGGCACCCGGACACACCGCTGCCGGTTGCGAGGCTGGTGCGCCTCGGACGGCTGGGACGATGCCGACCTGCGGCTCACGCTCGACTGACGACCTCGACGAAGACGTTCGGCCACGCGAACAGTGACGGCATCAGCAGCAGGCGATTGTCAGCTCTCACGTGCCGGGTGCCTGGCCTCGGGGTCGGCTCCCCAGGGCATCCGCTCGTCGTACGGGGTCCAGTAGGTGAAGCCGACATCCCAGCCGGTCCGAGCCAGCATCAGGACCACCGGTGCAGCGATGCCGGCGTTGCGCCCGGCACCGGTCACCAGGGCGACGGGTCGATGCTGTCGGTCCGTGCCATCTGTAAGTGCCATCCGCTGTTGCACCCCCTCGACGCGTCGAACATCAACCGAGGTCGCAGTGTCAACCATCAACCGATCCACCTCGCCTGGGTGACCAGGTAAGTGCGGACGGTGGTGGACTTGCCCGACTCCTGATCGGCCGGTGTGCGTCAGCACGAGGACACCGAACAGCATGCCGGTGTGCTCGGGGTTATGCGGCCGTAGGCACGCCGGTAGCGTTGATGCCGCGGCGGTCGATGGCGCATCCCGCGCTACGAGGAGGGTCGGGATGGAATCCTTGCCGGAGCTGACCTTCGGGCAGCGCTTGAAGGTCTACCGGGAGCGGTCCGGAAAGACTCGCGCGGTGCTTGGTGGGTTGGTGGGGCGCAGCGCCGAGTGGGTCAAGGCGGTCGAGACCGACCGGATCCTACCGCCGCGCATCCACATGCTGGATCGCATCGCGCGGGCACTGAAGGTCGACGTGTCCGCCTTGGCCGGCGAGCTGAGCGACCGGTCCGCGGTGGTAAATGGGCCTGAGCATCCGGCGCTGGCGTCGGTGCGGGACGCCGTTAACCGTGTCGTGCTCTCCGACGGGGCCGCTGTGGAGTCGTTGGCCGGCTTGAGGGAGCGGCTTGCGGTGGCGTGGCGGGCGCGTCATCAGGCGTCCGATCACCGGACGGTGCTGGGTGGGCTCCTGCCGAGACTCCTGCACGACGTGCAGCGCGCCGCGCTGGTGTGCGAGGGCGTTGAGCGTCGGCAGGCGCAGTCGCTGCTGGCGGAGACGTTCGGGTTGACGCAGATGTTCCTTGCGTACCAACCGGCTGCCGAATTGTTGTGGCGGGTCGCGGACCGGGCGATGGTGGCAGCGCAGGATTCCGGTGACCCGGAGGCGGTGGCCCTCGCGGCATGGTTCCTGTGCCAGGTGCATCGGGATGCCGGGGACTGGGACACCGCCCTGGCGGTGACCCACGACGTCCTGTCGGCTCTGGAGCCGAGGGCGGCCGACGCGGGCACGAACCTGCTGGCCCTGTGGGGCGCACTCAACTTCGAGGCCGCGTACACCGCCGCACGTGCCGGCGAGGAAGGCCGGGCCTGGCGGTACTGGGATCGGGCGGACCGGGTGGCGCAGCGTCTGCCGGAGAGTTTCTATCAGCCGCAGACGTCGTTCTCCCGGGTCATCATGGGCGCCCACGCGGTGACAGTGGCGGTGGAGTTGCAGAAGGCCGGTGAGGCGGTACGGCAGGCGCGCCGCCACGACTCGGCGGCCATCCCGTCGAGGCCGCGCCGGGCACGCCATCTCATCGAGGTGGCTCGGGCGCACTACGGCAAGGACGACAAGGAAGCGGCCGTGACGACGCTGCGGCAGGCGTACGAGTCGGCCCCGGAGACGATCCGCTTCAACGGGTACGCCCGCCAGATCACCTTGGACCTGCTCAACGGTCCACGCTCCAGCCGTGACGACGCCCGTGACCTAGCGGTCAAGGTCGGGCTCCTCTCGTGATCCAGGGGTAGAAACCTTACCCATTCCGCTCCGCGACCGACCGTAGCGTCCTGCTCACGGGATGCGGCGGGCGGTGCGGATATCGCCTGGTCGCCGCGTCCCCCTCAGAACCAGGGGAGGGTCCGTGCGGTGCGTCTCGTATGACGAATACCTTTCTGCCGCCGCGCTGACTCTTGCTCGCAGGCATCGGCCGGTGTGGTCGTGGCGGCTCTGGCGGCGCATCTGCCGCTGTGGGTCCGACCTTCCGTGCCGCGCCCGGCATCGAATACCGATCAATCGGGGCCACTGGCCGCGGGAGGGTGAGCAGTGACCGGCGGGCAGGAACAGTCGATCGTCGCGGTTCATGTACGAGGGCTCGACGGCATGTGTGCCGGGTGCCGGGCGTGGTGGGCGCGGCTGACTCCGTACCCGTGCTGGCAGGTGGAATGGGCGACGAGTCGGCAGGCGCGGGCGACCACCGCGCGGTTCCTGGAGGGTGTGCGGTGACCACCCACGGCCCGGTCATGCCGGTTTGGAGCTGTGGCGGCTGTGATCTGCCCTGGCCGTGTCCGACCCGCAAGCGCGAACTGCGCGCGGAGTACGAGGATGCGCCGGTGTCGCTGGCCCTCTACCTCGGTGCCTACCTCGTCCAGGCCACCGAGGACATGCCCTGGACGCCGGCGGGGGTGCTGCACTGTCGCTTCCTCGGTTGGACCAGGGCGGCCGACCAGCCCATGCCGGCAGTACAGCAGCGACGTACAGCATCCGTGCCAGCCGAACCGAGCCGGGCAGCGCGTGATCAGCCCGTCTGACCTCATATCAAGCCTGATCCGACCCGGACACGATCACTGGGCGGCCCGTGACGTCGAAGACGTGGGCGATCACCATCTCGAAGCGCGGTTCCGGCACCAGCCGAGTGTAGGAACCGTTGGCGGAGAGGCCGTCCGAGGTCCGCCGCAACCACCTGCGACACTGGCTCGTGTGGTGCGCGGCCCACTTGGGCCTGCGGATACTGGTCGGGTGACCATCGAGTTTCCTTCGCCAACCGTTCCGGCCGCCGGACGTACGGAAGTGTTCCTGCGCTACCTCGACTACTTCCGGGAAACGGTGGTGGCGAAGGTGTTCGCGTTGTCCGAGGACGACGTACGCCGCAGCGCGCTGCCGTCCGGGTGGACGCCGCTGGAACTGGTCAAGCACCTGCGGTACGTGGAGCTGCGCTGGATCGAGTGGGGGTTCCAGGGGCGCGACGTCGGCGACCCGTGGGGTGACCGGCGCGACGACCGGTGGTGCGTCGGGCCGGAGGAGACCCGGACCGACCTGCTGGCCGCGCTGCGCGCCCAGGGCCGGCACACGCGGGCGGTGGTGGAGGGCAGTGACCTCGACGCGGTCGGCGCGCCCGGTGAGCGTTGGGACGGCGCCGACCCGGCGTCGCTGGAGCGGGTGCTGTTCCACCTCGTGCAGGAGTACGCCCGCCACCTCGGGCACCTGGACATCGTGGCGGAACTGGCAGGCGGCCCGACCGGCGAGTAGCTCAGGCGGGTCGCCCGGGCACCGCGGGCTGTGCCGTCGGCCCGGCTTCGTGCAGGATCCGGGCCAGCTCGGCCGGCCGGCTGAGCATCGGCCAGTGCCACGTCGGCAGTTCCTCGTACCGCCACGAGTCACCGGCCATGTGCCGGCACAGCGGCACGGTGGCGGCCATCTCGCGTGTCTGCTCGGCGGTGAAGCTCGACAGGACGCCGAGGCGGGGCAGCTTCTCCCACGCCCCGGTGAGCCGCACCGGGGTGGTGGCGGTCGCCCACGGTTGGGCCACCGACCGCTCATCGAGCAGCGCGACGACCGACTCGTCCACATCCGGTGCTGTCGCCGCCAGGTCGGCCCACTGCGGGGGTGGCAGCCGCCAGCCGTCGCCGTGTTCGGCGACCACCGCCGCGTTTCGTGCCCGCTCCTGCGGCGGGCTGAAGTCGTCGTTCGCCGCCCCGTCGGGCAGTGGGCCGGTGTCGACGAAGACCAGCTGGGCGATGCGGTCGGTCATCCGGTCGGCAACGGCTGTCGTCACGACCGCGCCGGCGTAGCTGTGCCCGACGAGGACCACGTCGTGCAGGTCCTCGTAGCGCAGCAGGTTGACCACGTCGGTGACGTGGACGTCGAGGTCGGTGTCCGGGCGGGCCAGGTGGGCGCGCTCGCCCAGGCCGGTCAGGCTCAACGGGTACACCTCGTGGCCGTGCTCACGCAGGGCAGCGGTGACCGGGCGCCAGGCCCACGCGCCGAGCCAGAACCCGGGGACCAGTACGAATGTCGTCATGCATCACACGCTACGATCAATACCGGACAGATTCCGCCCGGATGAGGAGTCGGATTCTTGGCACGACCCACTGCGCGCGTCCTGGCGTTGCTGGAGATCCTCCAGGCCGGTGGCGGCTTCACCGTCGCTGACCTGGCCGGGCGGCTGGACGTCGACGAACGCACGGTCCGCCGCTACGCCGTACACCTCGCCGACCTCGGCATCCCCGTCGAGGCCCGGCGCGGTCGCTACGGCGGCTACCGGCTCGCGCCCGGATACAAGCTGCCGCCACTCATGCTCACCGACGAGGAGGCGGTCGCCGTCATGCTCGGGCTCGTCGCCGCCACCCGGGCGGGGCTCGTCACCGCCGAAGGAGCAGCCGCCGAGAGCGCCACCGCGAAGATCCGCCGGGTGCTGCCGGCCGTCCTCGCCCGGCGCATCGATTCGCTGCTGGGCACCGTGGACTTCACCGCACCGGTCCGCAGGCCCGCCCCGCCCGGCACCGAGGTGCTGCTGGTGCTCGCCGAAGCGGCCCGGCGTCAGCAACCGGTGATCATCACCTACACCAGTTGGCGCGGCCGGTCCGGCGAGCGCCGGCTCGACCCGTACGGGCTGGTCTTCCACGCCGGCCGCTGGTACGTCACCGGTCACGACCACCACCGCCGGGCCGTACGGACGTTCCGGCTCGACCGCATCGGGACAGCCCGTCCCACCCAGGGCAGGTTCGACATCCCGGCCGGCTTCGATCCCACCACGCAGGTGCTCGCTGGTCTGGCAGCCGTGCCGTACACGCACGACATCTCCGTCGTCCTGCACACCGGCCTGGAGCAGGCGCAGCGGCGGATCCCGCAGTCGGTCGGCACGCTCACCGAGGTGCCCGGCGGGGTGCGCCTCACCGCCCGGGCCGAACGGCTCGACGGCGCGGCACAGATGCTCGCCGGGCTCGGCTGGCGATTCACGATCGACCGGCCGGACGAACTCAAGGACGAGGTGCGGGCCCTGGCCAACCGGCTGCTCGCCGATGCCTGAGGGCCGGTGCAGGTGGTCAGGCACGGTGCGGGTCAGGCCGGCGGATCGTCCCGGAAGAGAGCGTCCCGCACGCCTCGGCCGCCCCAGCGGGTGGCGACGGGGTTCGGGACGAGGGCGGGTCGGCTCGGGCACCCGGCGGTGTCGTCTGGTGTCCGGTGCGGGGCGGTCCCAGTCGGCGATCAGCGCGAAAGGATCGGCGGCCCATCGTCACACCGCTGCCCCGATCCGGCATCGCAGGTGGCTTACGCGTGGTCAGCGCTGAGCAGGTTCCCACCACGTGCGGTTGGCGGCCACCTGGGCCACCGGCTCGATGACCTCCCACGCCTCGGCGATCAGCCCGTCGTCGATCCGCCAGATGTCGACGACCGCGATCTCCGGCCCTGCGCCGGGAAGCCGGCGCCGCGAGTACATCACGACGTGATCGCCGTCGGCCAGCACCTGATGGATCTCGACCTGCACACCGGCGAGCGGTACCAGCGCGTCGCGGACGGCGGCGAGCCACTCCACCTTCGTCGACGTGGTGGAACCCGGCCTGTGGTGGACGAAGTCGTCACTCAGGAACCGGGCGAGCGCATCGACGTCGCCCGTCTCGATCAGTCCCGCCAGCGCCCGTTGGACGATGCTCTTGTTCGCCGTGGTCATGGATGCAGTGTTCGCGTGGCCGCCCCGGCTGTCGATGAACTCGGATTTCATGGCGTCCGGCGCAACGATGAGTACGCTCCATCAGCGTGCACACGGTCGGGGAACTCCTGCGGCAGTGGCGGCAGCACCGGGGACTCAGCCAACCGGACCTCGCGATAGCTGCGGACGTCTCGGCTCGTCACGTCAGCCTGGTCGAGACCGGCAGGTCCAAGCCGAGCCCCGACATGATCCTTCGACTCGCGGATCAGCTCCAGGTGCCGCTGCGTGATCGCAACCGGCTGCTGCTCGCCGGGGGCTTCGCACCCCGGTACGCCGAGCGGTCGCTCGACCACAACGCGCTGTCAGCCGTCCACGACGCCGTCCGGAGGGTCCTCCGCGCCCACGAGCCCTACCCGGCGGTGGTCTTCGATCGCCGGTGGAACATCGTGATGACCAACCGCGCCGTCGACCCGTTCTTCGCACAGGTGGCTCCGGACCTGCTGCGGCCGCCGGTCAACCTGGTGCGGCTGGGACTGGACCCGCGCGGTCTCGCGCGCATGGTCGTCAATCTGGCCGACGTGCGCGCGGTGTTCCGCGCCCGGATCTCCCGCCAGCTCGCCACTGCTCCCGACCCTGAACTCACCGCGCTCTACGAAGAGCTGCTGGCGCCCGAGCCGGACGATACGCCGGGTCACCGGATCGAGACGGACGTCGTGCTACCGATGATCCTTCGCGTCGGCGGACGGGAGCTGCGGCTGTTCTCGACCATCACCACGTTCGGCACCCCGATGGACATCACGGTCGACGAGATCGCGATCGAGTCCTACTACCCGGCCGACGCGGAGAGCGCCGCCTACTTCACGACGTAGCGTCCTGTCAGCCGCTGGCGAGTCGGCTCCGGCGGCCGACGGGTGTCACGCCCGGCTCAGGCCGAGCGCCTCGTCCACCCGGTCCAGCACCGTCACGTCGTCGTGGCCGACGCCGCGCAGCAGGTCGATCGCGGTCGCCCGGATCTGCCCGACGATCATGGTGACCGGCAGCGGCGAGTCGGTCCGCAGCAGGCCCGCGGCGAGCCGCACCGCCTCCAGGGCCGCGGCGTCGGCCCGCTGCGCGTGCCGGTCGGCGTCGGCGCCGGTGAGGTCGCGGGCCATGGCCTCACCAGCCGACCGTACGGCGGAGGTCAGCGCGCCGATCGCGGCGGCCAGCTCCGGCGGTGTGGCGGTGTGCCGGCGGGTCAGGGTAACGCCGGCCCGGGCCAGCACCCGGATGTTGCGGGCGGCGTAGTCGAGCTGCCGCAACGTGGCCTCCACCTCGGCGAGCTTGCCCAGGTGCCGGCGGCGCAGTCCGAGCCGCAGCGTCTCGCCGGTGGCGAGCACCGCGGCCTGCATCTCGGCGACACAGTCGTCCACCTGCCGCGCCCGGTCCAGCGCGGCGCGGGCGGCGTCCTCGTCGCAGCCCCGCAGTGCCGCGTTGACCCGGTCGAGCAGGTCGGCCAGGTCGGTGTAGCTGCGCCGGGCCTGCGCCACCAGTGGCGCCAGCGGGTCGCGGGCGGCCATCAGCTGACTGGCGGCGAGCGCCACCACGCCGCCGATGAGCGCGTCGACGAAGCGGAACGGCATCAGCGTCCCGTTCGGCGCGGAGACCACCACCAGGTACATCGCCGAGACGGTGGCCTGCACGACCAGCGCACGACGGGCCCCGATCGCCACGAGCGTGGTGGTGGTCAGCAGCAGCACCAGCAGGACCGTCCCGGTGCCCGGGCCCAGCGCGTACACCAGCAGCTCCGCGACGAGCACCGCGGCTGCCACGGCGAGCAGGATCTCGACGGTCTGCCGCAGCCGCCGGCCGCGGGACTCGCCGAGCACCACGAGCGCGGCGGTCGGTGCGAAGAACGGGTCCGGATGACGGATCACCACCGCCGCCACGATCCACGCGACCACAGCGGCGGCGGTCAGCTCGACCACCGTCATCGCCTCGCCGCGCAACCGCGCGGCGGCGTCGCGTACCCAGGTCCGCACCGGTGGTACCCCTCTCGCCGGGCGGACCGGGACGGGCCGCCGATTGATCTTCCGCGAGGAGGGCCACTACCCCGGCCGTGACCTGCTCAATCGCCCGGGTGACGGACGCCGGCCGGGGCGACGATTCCGCCAGTTCGATCGGAAGGGCTGCCACGACCCTCTCCGACGGCGGCGGACGTGAGAACGCCGACTCCGACCACCCGTCACGGCGCGTGTCCGGCTCCTGGCGCATTGACATCGGAGCAGCGGCCACATAAGACTGTCGCGACAACTGAACCAACGCGCGTACGTGCGGGGGAAGACCGGTCGAAATCCGGCGCTGGCCCGCAACGGTAGGCCGTCCAGTGGACTCTGGGCGGCGAGCCCGAATACCCGTCGTACGCGTGCATCCGCTCCCCACCCGTCGTGGCCCACGGGTCGGAGTCCCTACCGACCCGGCGTTGCCGCGTCGGTAGGGCTTTCGACGACCGCCGGGCCGGAAAGGCGCTTCCGATGGTCGTCCGCCGAAGCCGGCACCGCCTGCTCGCGCTCCTCTGCGGCGTGCTCGCCGCCCTCACCCTCACCACACCAGCCGTCGCCGCACCCGAGCGCGCCGGAGTCACCCGCCCGGAGGCCGCCGCCGGCTGGCTCGCCCGGCAACTCGTCGACGGCGAACGCTTCGAGGTGGTCTTCGACGGTGTCGCCTACCCCGACCAGGGGCTGACCCTCGACGCCGTGTTCGCCTTCGCCGCGGCGGGCGCCGCCGACGACTACGGCGCCGACGCGCTGGCCTGGGTCACCCGGCCGGACGTCCGCGACGGCTACCTCGGCGACGGTGTCTCCGAGGCGTACGCGGGTGCGACAGCCAAGCTCGCGCTCGCCGTGCAGGTGCGCGGCGGCGACCCGGCCGACGTCGGCGGGGTGGACCTGATCGCCCGGCTGCGTTCGCTCCAGACGCCGGACGGCCGGTTCAGCGACCGCTCCGCGTACGGCGACTACAGCAACGCGTTCAGCCAGTCCTTCGCGATCCTCGCCTTGGACCGCACCGCGCTGGGTGCGCCTCCTGCGGCGGCTGCCTGGCTGGCCGGCACCCGGTGCCCGGACGGCGGCTACCCGCTGCTGCCCGCGCAGCCGGTCTGCTCGTCCGACGTGGACGCCACGGCGCTCGCGACGCAGGCGCTGCGCGCCGCGGGGCGTCCGGCCGACGCCGCCGCAGGGGTGCGCTGGCTGGTGTCCGTCCAGGGCGCCGACGGCGGCTTCACCAACGTCGCCGGCACGCCCAACGCCAACAGCACCGGCCTCGCCGCGCAGGCCCTGCGCGACGGCCACCGGCCGCTGGCCTGGGCGCGCGCCCGGGGTTTCCTCGCCGGTCTCCAGCTCGGCTGCGCCGCCGCACCGGCGGACCGGGGCGCGGTCGACTTCGACGGCGGCGGCTTCGACCCGGCCACCGCACCCCGGGCCACCGCGCAGGCCGTCCTCGGCCTCACCGGGACCGGGTACGCCCGCTTGTCGGCCACCGGCGCCGATTCCGGCGCACCGGCGCCTACCTGCCCGTGAACCCTCTCGCCGCTCACCCGATCACAGGAGGATCCGTGTTCCGTCCCCGTTCCACAGTCCGCAACTGGCTGGCCGGTCTGCTGGCCGCCGTCGTGGCGGGCGTCGCGCTGACCGCCGTCGAACCCACGCCCCGGGCGGCGCACGCCGCCGCCTGCGTCGGCACCTCGGGAGTCACAGTGGTCGTCGACTTCGCCGCGCTCGGCGGCGGTGTCCAGGTCGGCTGTGCCCCCGGTGACCCGGCCACGGGCCTGGCCGCGCTGCAGGCCGCCGGCTTCACCGTCACCGGTACCGCCCGCTGGGGTCTGGCCTTCGTCTGCCGGATCAACGGCAAGCCCACCGCCGCGACCGAGCCGTGCGTCAACACCCCGCCGGTCACCGCGTACTGGTCGTACTGGCACGCACCCAGCGGCGGCTCCTGGTCCTACAGCACCTCGGGAGCGACCAGCTACAACCCCGCGCCGGGCAGTGTCGAGGGCTGGTCCTTCGGGGCGGGCGCCCCGCCGGGTATCGCCGCACCCTGAGCCGCGGCAGCGGTGTGACAAGCGGCGCACCGGGTGCCGGTCTGCGCTCTGGCGTCGTCGCGCGCCCGAGCGGTACGGTGTCGGCACCCGGTGCACGCCGGGCACACAACTGCATACGTCCCGTGCGGGGGGAAGCCGGTGCGAAGCCGGCGCTGACCCGCAACCGTGAGCGAGAGTCCCCTTTTCGCGAGCCGGAATGCCCCGCCCGGGACGAGCGGCTTCCACTGTCGAGGTCTACACGGTGAAGTCCGGGCCACCGAGGTCCGGCCCACCCCGCCCACCGCAGCACGCGGAGCGGGGTGTCCGTTTCTCGGGGTGCTTTCCGGAGCTTTCACCGACCGCTCTGCGAAAGGCACCCCTGATGCCCCTGTCCCGGCGTCTCACCACCGGTCTCGGTACAGCCACGGTGGCGACCCTTGCCATGATCACCGGCGCTCCGCTGACAGTGGTCGCGGCACCCACCCCGGCCCACGTCACGGCCGCCCGCGACGCCGCGTCCTGGCTGGCCGGCGAGTTCACCGACGGCTCGCTGCCCGGCCCGTTCACCCCCGAGGACTGGGGGCTGACCGTCGACGGCCTGGTCGCACTGTCCGCCACCGGCGTCGACGCGCCCACCCGGACGGCGGCGACCGCGCAGGTCGCCAAGCACGTGCGCTCCTACAACAGCTACGACGACTGGGGATTCGAGGGCTTCACCGACGGCGGTGCCACCGCCAAGCTGCTCTACGCCGCCTCCGCCGCCGGCGCCGACCCCACCGACTTCGGCGGCTACGACCTGCGGAAGGAGACGCTGTCGCTGATCGCCGGAGCGGACGCCGGTCACCAGCGGGGACGGATCACCAGCCGTACCACCGCCGACAGCGGCCCGGACGCCAGTAACACCTTCGACCAGTCGTTCGCCGTGCTGGGCCTGGCCCGCAGCGGTGACCTGCCGCAGGACACGGTGGACTTCCTCGTCCGGCAGCAGTGCGCGGCCGGTGGCTTCCGGCTCTACCCGGACACCGCCGACGGGCCGTCTCCCTCCTGTGACGAGCAGCCCGGCGCCACCCTCGACGTCGACTCGACCGCGATGGCCGTGCAGGCGCTGCTGGCCGCCGCCGAGGACGGCGCCATCGGCGCCGGTGACGCCGCGCGCAAGGGCGCCGGCTGGCTGGTGACCCAGCAGCATGCCGACGGCTCCTTCGGCGGCTCGGGACCGACCACCGGCGCGAACTCCAACAGCACCGGCCTGGCCGGGCAGGCCCTCGCCGCCGCCGGGCGCGACGACGACGCCGCCCGCGCCGCGAAGGCCCTCGCCGCGCTGCAGCTCACCGCGGACAACGGCGGGACAGCCTCCGCCGACGCCGGTGCGATCGCCTACAACACCGACGGACTCACGGCGGCGAAGGCGAAGGGGATCACCGAAACCGACCGGGACCAGTGGCGCCGGGCCACCGCGCAGGCCCTGCTCGGGCTGGCCCAGGTCCCGCTGGGCCGGATCGGCCTCGACCCACCGCCCACGTCCCCGGAGCCCACCCCCACCCCCTCCGGCACGGCCTCACCCACCGCATCCCCCACCGCCACCGGATCGCCGACGCCGAGCGCCACCGTGACAAGCCCGTCGCAGCCGCCCTCGCCCCCCACCGCGGCACCGACCACCACCGCGGCACCGACCACCACTGCAGTGCCGACCACCGCCGCGGTGCCGACCGCCGCCGCTCCGCCGAGCACGACGCCGGCCGCGCCAGGACTGGGTGGGCTGCCGACCACCGGCGCGGCGATCACCAGCTACCTGCTGGTCGCCCTACTGCTGGTCGGTGGCGGAGTGACGCTGCTCGTGCTCGGCCGGCGGCGGGCGGGATGAGCCTCCGGGTCGCCCGGAGCGGGCTGGTCGCCGCCCTGGTCACCGCCGCCACGGTGATCGGGCCGGGTAGCCCGGCGGTGGCCGCCGGGTCGGCCGGCTACTGCCCGGACTCCTCCGGGGTCACCGTCGTGGTGGACTTCAACGAACTCGGCGGCGGGACTGTCGTGCGCTGCGCTCGGGGCACCCAGGCCACCGGCCTGGCGGCGCTGAAGAACGCGGGCTTCCAGATCACCGGCACCCTGCGCTGGGGCGAGGGGTTCATCTGCCGGATCGAGGGCAAGCCGTCGGCTGCGGCGGAGAAGTGCGTCGACACGCCGCCGGCCAGCGCCTACTGGTCGTACTGGTACGCCCCGAACGGCGGCAGCTGGACGTACAGCGACAAGGGCGTGCTCAACCGCAAGCCACCGGCCGGCAGCTTCGAGGGCTGGTCGTTCTCCCTCAACCGTGACGCCAACGACGCGCCGCGCCCGGGGGTGGCGCCGAAACGACCCGCCCCACCACCACCGCCCCCTCCGCCCCCGCCACCGCCACCGCCTCCACCGCCACCGGCAGGCGGCGGACCGGCGGTGCCACCACCGGCGGGAGGACCCGTCGTACCGCCGCCGGCCGGCGGCGGCCGACCTGGTGAACCCGGCCGGCCGGCCGGCACGTCCGGCCCGTCGACTCCCGCCGGCACGTCACCGTCGGCCGGCACGCCGGGCGGCCCGGCCTCGGCTGCGACACCGGGCGCTGCCACCAGCGCGACACCGGGCGCCGGCCCCAGCGCGACACCGGGCGCTGCCACCACCGGGGCACCGGAGGGCTCCTCCGACGAGCCCGTGGTGACCGACGTCGCCGCGTCCCGCGCGGACGACAATCTGCCGCTGGGCACGATCGCCGGGGTGCTGCTGCTGGTCGTGCTCGCCGCCGGCGCGCTGGTCGCCGCGCGACGGCGCCGTGCCGCCGACCCGGATGACTGACGCGGGCACGACCGCTGACGCCGGTCGCCGGCCGGCTCGCTGGTCCGCATGGTGGCTGCCCCGGGGGCTGCACCCGGGCGCGTGGTGGCTGTGGGCGCTCGGCCTGGCCACCGCGGCCAGCCACACCACGAACCCGCTGCCGCTCGCACTGCTCGTCGCCGTCGCCGCGCTGGTGGTGGTACGCCGGCGCGGCGACGCGCCGTGGGCGCTGGCGTTCCGCATGTACGTCTGGCTCGGCGTGGTGATCGTCGCGATGCGGGTGGTGTTCCGGATCGTGTTCGGCGGCGGTCAGGGCGAGCACGTGCTGGTCCGGTTGCCGGAGATCCCGCTGCCGGAGTGGGCGGCGGGTATCCGCCTGTTCGGGCCGGTCGCCGTCGAGCAGATCCTCGGCGGCTTCTACGACGGGCTGCGGCTGGCGACGATGCTGATCTGCCTCGGCGCGGCGAACGCCCTGGCGAATCCGAAGCGGCTGCTCAAGGCCGTACCCGGTGCCCTGTACGCGGTCGGCACCGCCGTCGTGGTCGCGCTGTCGGTCGCCCCGCAGCTGGTGGAGAGCGTGCTCCGGGTCCGCCGGGCCCGGCGGCTGCGGGGCGCGACCGGGCGGGGGGTACGGGCGTTGCGCGGGATCGCACTGCCGGTGCTGGCTGACGCGCTGGACCGGTCCCTGGCGCTCGCGGCGGCGATGGACTCCCGCGGTTACGGCCGCACCGGCGCGGTGCCCGCCGGGCAGCGGACCATCACCGGAGGGCTCGTCCTCGGCGGGCTGGTCGGCGTGTGCGCCGGCACCTACGGGCTGCTCGACAGCGCCGCACCCGGCTATCTGGGGCTGCCGATGCTTCTGGCTGGACTGACAGCCGCCGTGACCGGCATGCTGCTGGCCGGGCGCCGGGTCCGCCGCAGCCGTTACCGACCGGACCGCTGGCTCCCGGCCGAACTGCTCGTGGCGGGCTGCGGGGTGGCCGCCGCGGCACTGACCATGCTCGCCGGGACGGTGGACCCGCAGCTGCTCTACCCTCCGGTCAGCCCGCTCACCTGGCCCCAGCTGACCCCGCTGATGCTTCTCGCCGTCGGCGTCGCCGCGGCGCCGGCCTGGCTGGCACCACCACCGCCCGTGGTGCGGGTCCACCGCCCGCCGGTGGCGGACCCGCCCGTCCCCGTGCCGACGACAACCTCACCGGGGGACCGCCCATGATCACTTTCGACCGGGTCACGGTCCAGTACGCCGAGGGCGGCCCGCCGCCGCTGCGGGACGTGACGCTGCACATCGACGAGGGTGAACTCTGCCTGGTCGCGGGCCGTACCGGCGCCGGAAAGTCGACGCTGCTGCGGGCGATCAACGGCCTCGTCCCGCACTTCACCGGCGGCACCCTGCACGGTGCCGTCACCGTCGACGGCAGGGACACCCGAACGCACCCGCCGCGCGACCTCGCCGACGTCGTCGGCGTCGTCGGCCAGGACCCGCTGGCCGGCTTCGTCACCGACACCGTCGAGGAGGAACTGGCGTACGGGATGGAACAGCTCGCCCTGCCGCCGGCCGTGATGCGCAAGCGGGTGGAGGAGACCCTGGACCTGCTCGGCATCGCCGACCTGCGGGACCGGCCTCTGCGGACGCTGTCCGGCGGACAGCAGCAGCGCGTCGCCATCGGCGCGGTGCTCACCGCGCACCCCCGGGTGCTGGTGCTCGACGAACCCACCTCCGCGCTGGACCCCACCGCAGCGGAGGACGTGCTCGCCACAGTCACCCGGCTGGTGCACGACCTCGGCGTGACAGTGGTTCTGGCCGAGCACCGGCTGGAGCGCGTGCTCCAGTACGCCGACCGGCTGCTGTACCTGCCCGGCGACGGCCACGTGCACGACGGCACGCCCGCGACGGCGCTGACCCACATCGACATCGCACCGCCCCTGATCGAGCTGGGTCGCCTCGCCGGCTGGACACCGCTGCCGTTGTCGGTCCGCGACGCCCGCCGGCGGGCCTCCGACCTGCGGCACCGGCTCGCCGGCGCGGAGCCGCCACCGGCTCCGGTGGCCGCGGACACCTGCCCCACGCTGACCGCCCGGAAGATCGTCGTACGGTACCCGGGAACCGTCGCGGTGGCCGGCGTCGACCTCGATCTGCGACCGGGCGAGATCGTCGCGTTGATGGGCCGCAACGGATCCGGCAAGTCCAGCCTGCTGTGGGCGGTACAGGGCAGCGGCCCCCGCCACGGCGGCACCGTCGCCGTGACCGGGCCCCGGGGCACCGCCGACCCCGAGGCCCTGCGGGCCGGGCAGGCCCGCCGGTACGTCGGCCTCGTCCCGCAGAACTCCGGCGACCTGCTCTACCTGGAAACCGTCGACGCGGAGTGCGCCCAGGCCGACCGGGAGACCGGCGCGGCGGACGGCGCCTGCCGGGCCCTGCTGGACCGGATCACCCCCGGCCTGCCCGGCGACCGGCACCCCCGGGACCTGTCCGAGGGACAGCGGCTCGCCCTCGCGCTTGCCGTACAGCTCACGGCCGCGCCGCCGGTGGTCCTGCTCGACGAGCCGACCCGCGGACTGGACTACCACGCGAAGCGGCAGTTCAGCGCCATCGTCCGGATGCTGGCCGGCGACGGCCGCGCCGTGGTGGTCGCCACCCACGACGTCGAACTCGTCGCGACCCTCGCCGACCGGGTGATCGTGATGGCCGAGGGGGAGACGGTCGCCGACGGCACCACCGCGGAGGTCATGCTCGCCTCCCCGGCGTTCGCGCCGCAGGTGGCCAAGGTCCTCGCCCCCGCACCGTGGTTGACAGTGGAACAGGTCGCCGCCGCGATCAGCGCGACCAGGGCGCCGGCGTGAGCGTGCTGCGGGTAGCCCCGCGCACCGCAGTGGTGCTGACCCTCGCCTCGGCCGCCGCGCTGGCCACCTTCACCTGGCCCTTCTTCGTCCCGGCGCACCCGGAGAGCACCGCCCGAACCGCCGAGGCGCCGCTGGTCTTCCTCGTCATGCTGCCGGTACTCGTGGCGCTCACCCTCGCCGAACTCACCTCCGGCGGTATCGACAGCAAAGCCCTCGCGATGCTCGGCGTGCTCGCTGCCGTCAACGCCGCCCTGCGCCCTTTGGGCGCGGGAACCGCGGGCATCGAAACGGTGTTCTTCCTGCTCGTCCTCGCCGGCCGGGTCTTCGGACCCGGCTTCGGGTTCCTGCTCGGCTCCACGTCGCTGTTCGCGTCCGCCCTGCTCACCGCGGGCGTCGGACCGTGGCTGCCGTTCCAGATGCTCTGCGCCTCCTGGATCGGCCTCGGCGCCGGCCTGCTCCCGGCCCGGCTGCGCGGCCGGGCCGAGACCGCCGTCCTGGCCGGCTACGGCGCGCTCGCCGCCTACGGCTACGGCCTGCTGATGAACCTGTGGTTCTGGCCGTTCAGCGTCGGCGCGGACACCCAGTTGTCGTACGTCGCCGGTGCGCCCGTACTGGAGAACCTGCACCGCCTCGCCCTGTTCACCGCCGTCACCTCCACCTTCGGCTGGGACACCGGCCGGGCGATCACCACCGCCGTGGCGATCGTCCTCGCCGGTCCGGCCGTCCTCGCCGCGTTGCGCCGCGCCGCCCGGCGGGCCGCGTTCGGTGCGCCGGTCACCTTCGCGGCGGCGCCCGACCGGCCGACAGAGCTGACGGCCGGCGTACGACGAGATGGTGCCGCCGGCGCCGGAGCGCACCGCGTGCAGTGACACGCATTCCACCTCGACCCGGCCGGCCCACCGCGGGTGCCGCCGGTCGAGGTCCGCGTGCAGTTCGGCGAGTACGTCGAGGAGCTTCTCGTCCGGCTCGTCGGTGAGCACCGCGAGCAGGTCGAGGTCACAGCGGGCCGGACCGCCACCGAGTAAGCCGACTGGCTGCACGCGTACGGGAAGTTCGGCGGGCCTCCCGGTCGTGCCTACGTGCTCGGCGGGTTGCGGTGCCGCTCCGCGATCCCCGACGCGGCCTGCCGCTGCGCGTCGTGCCGGTGCTGGTCGGCGGCGGCCCGGCGGACGACAGCCGAGTCCTCGTCCGGCGGGCGTCTCGTCCGGTCCCGCCGGGCGACGAAGGCGACGAGCGCGACAAACAGCACCGCGGCCACCGCGAGCGACACCACAATCGTCCTCATGCCGTCGATGCTACGGCGTACGCGCCAGCTTCGGCGTGGTGAGGCTCAGGGGCTGCTCCGTCCGCCGCCGGATGGCAAGCTCACGTGTCGTGATCGATGAGATTCCGGGTCTCGTGGAGGCCGGCCGATGAGGGCGGTCATCGTCGCGGCCGCTGTCGCGTTCGTCGTCTCCCTGTTCGGCACGCCGGTGGCGGTCCGCGTCTTCAGCGCGCTGAAGGCCGGTCAGCCGATCCGGTCCATCGGGCTGGCCAGCAACGAGCACAAGGTGGGCACGCCCACGATGGGCGGCGTCGTCTTCATCGTGGCGACGGTCCTGGCGTACGTCGCCGGGCACCTCGCCCTGACCACCCTGCCGGAGCGGCAGATCGCGCAGGAGGGGCCCACGATGACGGCCCTGGTGCTGCTCGGGCTGTTCGTCTTCTGCGGCGCGGTCGGCTTCTTCGACGACTTCCTCAAGGTGCGCAAGCGCAACTCCGACGGGCTGTCCGCCAAGGGCAAGCTGCTCGGCCAGGCCCTCGTCGGCGGCGGGTTCGGCGTGGCCGCGCTGTATGTGCCCAGCACCAACGGTCAGACCGTGGCCAGCGAGCACATCTCGCTCATCCGCGACATCAGCTGGCTGGACGTCGGCAAGGTCGGCGCGGTCCTGGTCTTCATCTTCGTGATCACGGCGATGTCGAACGGGGTGAACCTCACCGACGGCCTCGACGGCCTGGCCACCGGCGCGTCGATCCTGGTGCTCGGCGCGTACTCGCTGATCGGCTTCTGGCAGTACCGGCACTGGTGCGCCGACGACGGGTACGCCCGCGTGGACGAGTACTGCTACCAGGTCCGCGATCCGCTGGAGATCGCGATGATCGCGGCAGCGGCGGCCGGCGCCTGCGTGGGCTTCCTGTGGTGGAACACCTCACCGGCGCGGATCTTCATGGGTGACGTGGGCGCGCTCGGGCTGGGCGGCCTGATCGGCGGGCTCGCGGTGGTGACCCGTACGACGCTGCTCTCGATCCTGATCGGCGGGCTGTTCGTCATCATCACCACCACCTGGGTGATCCAGATCGTCTCGTACCGGACCACCGGGCGACGCGTCTTCCGGATGGTGCCGTTGCACCACCACTTCGAACTGGCCGGCTGGAGCGAGTCGACAATCGTGGTCCGGTTCTGGATCGTGGCCGGCGTCTGCGTCGCGGCCGGTCTGGGCCTGTTCTACTCGGATTTCCTCGCGGCCGTCGGATGACGGCCATGTCAAAGGTGGTGCGGTCAGGCGCTCAGCTCATTGTGGCCTTCGGGGCGCCCCGGCCCGGGTCGATCCGGGTCGGACCGGACGCCGAGGGGCGGATGTCGAAGTCGAAGATCTCGGTGGGCAGGTAGACGGTCGCGCAGGAGTTGGGGATGTCCACCACGCCGGAGAGCCGGCCCTCGATCGGTGCGGCACCGAGCAGCAGGTACGCCTGTTCCGGCTGGTAGCCGAAGCGGGTCAGGTAGTCGATGGCGTGCAGGCAGGCGCGCTGGTAGGCCAGCTGCGAGTCGAGGTACCGCTGTTCGCCGTCGAGGGTGACGGAGAGCCCGGAGAAGGCCAGCCACCGGGAGTACTGCGGCGGGGTGTCGCCCGGGACGAAGATGGTGTTCTCGGTGATGCCGTACGTCTGCATGCCGTTCTTGATCAGGTCCACGTGCAGGTCGACGAAGCCGCCCATCTCGATGGCGCCGCAGAAGGTGATCTCCCCGTCGCCCTGGGAGAAGTGCAGGTCGCCGAGGGACAGGTTGGCTCCCGGCACGTACACCGGGTAGAAGACCCGGCTGCCGACTGTGAAGTTCTTGATGTCCTGGTTCCCGCCGTTCTCCCGGGGCGGAGCGGTCCGCGCCGCCTCCGCGGCCACCCGGTCGAAGTCGGGGCCGGTGAGGCCGCCGAGGATCGCGTCCTGCGGCTCCGGCGGCAGGGCCAGGGGCGGCACCCGGTCGGGCGCGGTGGCGATCAGCGCGCCCTCCCGCTGGTTCCAGGTGGCCAGCAGCGACGCGGACGGGGCGGTGCCCATCAGCCCCGGGTGGGCGATCCCGGTGAACGAGACCCCGGGGATGTGCCGGGAGGTGGCCTTGCGGCCGGTGAAGTCCCAGACCGCCTTGTACGCGTCGGGGAACTGCTCGGTGAGGAAACCGCCGCCGTTGCCGGTGGGGAAGATGCCCGTGTAACCCCAGCCCTGGCCGGCCAGCGGACCGGACTCCTGCGGGATGGGGCCCAGGTCGAGGATGTCGACCATGAGCAGGTCGCCCGGCTCGGCGCCCTCGATCGCGAACGGCCCGCTGAGGGCGTGGACCCGGGTCAGCGGGGCGTCCCGGATGTCCTCGGCGGAGTCGTCGTTGTGGATCGCGCCGTCGAACCACTCGCGGCAGTGGACGCGGAACGACTGTCCGGGCCGGACCGTCGCCACGGGCGGGATGTCGGGGTGCCAGCGGTTGTGCCCGACCTTCTCCTGGTCGGTGAACCTCTTGGCGGAGTCGAGGGAGAACAGCAGTTCAGGCACGGCGTGGAGCCCTTCTCGTGGTCACCATCGGGGCAGGCGGGCGTGGGCCGGGTTCGTCGAGCGGCGTACCGGGCGACGGCCGGGCACCCGCCCGACCACCTCCGGCTGTTCCGCGCTGCGTTCGGTCCGGTCCATGGCCTCGCGCAGCGCCGCCGGCATGCGGCCCAGCCGGGGCGCGGAGTACACCCGAGTCGCCGGGCCCTCGCATCGGGGGCAGGCCGTCGACGGGCCGGCGGCGCCGACCGGCAGCGTGACGTCGAAGCTGCCGTCCTGCCGGCAGCGGTACTCGAAAGTGGCCATCGCCGTTTCCCGTCCCGGCCTCTCGTGCGTGCTCACGCGCGTCCTCTCGATTGTGCGTGATAAGCGGCAAGAGCGGCACGAAACGGCGAATAAGACGAAGCTCGCATCTTCGTGGTGACCGCGGCCATCGGGCAGGCCCTGAGCGTCCGGTTCGGGTTGTGGTACCTGTACGCCGCGGTGGTGCACGGATCACCCGTGGCGCGTCGTTCCATGCTCTCCTACCGGAAGGGCGGCGAACGATGATCACCATGTCCGACACCGCGATGCTGCCCGAGCAGAGCCCCGCGGGGGTGGAGCAGAGCGTGCCGCTGCCCACCAACCGCTGGGCGTGCCTGGAGTTCATGGTGGACGGCTCCGCCGGTCAGCTACGTACCTGGCTGGACGACGTCGCCGTGACCGGGCTGACCGCCGACGGCGTACCGACGCACGACGTCGACGGCCAGTGGCACAACCGCGCCTGGCAACCGCAGCTCACCGAGCCGCTCAGCCGGTATCGCCGGCCATCGACTCACCGGTGGCCGTACGCTGCTCCGGAATCCGGGACACCCGGCCGGGGGTGTCGACGATGTGCTCGGTCTCCTGCACCAGATAGTGCGGACGGCGCTTGGTCTCGTAGTAGATCCGGCCGATGTACTCACCGATCACCCCGAGGATCATCATCTGGATGCCGCCGAGTCCGATCACGCTGACGATGATGGTGGTGTAGCCGGGCACGTCGATGCCCTTCTCCACGGCGTCCGCGACCACCCAGGCCATGTAGCCCACCGCGATGAGCGTCAGGAACAGGCCGCCGTAGATGGCCAGGCGCAGCGGCCGGTTGTTGAACGACAGCAGGCCGTCGAACGCGTAGTTGAACAGCTTGCCGAACGTCCAGCGGCTCCGCCCGGCCTGCCGGGTCTCGTTGCGGTGCGCCACCACCGCGGTGCGGAAACCGATCCACGAGAACAGGCCCTTGGAGAAGCGGTTGTATTCCGGCATCGCCAGGATCGCGTTCACCGCGAGCCGGGACAGCAGCCGGAAGTCACCGGCGCCGTCGAGCAGGCGTACGTCTATCCACCAGTTGACCAGGCGGTAGAAGGAGCGCGAGGCGACCATCCGGATGAACCGGTCGCCACGGCGGTCCCGGCGGGCGATCACCTGGTCGAACCCCTGGCGATAGAGCATCACCATCTCGGGCAGCAGGCGCGGCGGGTGCTGCAGGTCGGCGTCCATGAGGACGACCGCGTCGCCGGTGGCCCGGCGCAGGCCGGCGAGCATGGCCGCCTCCTTGCCGAAGTTGCGGCTCAGCGACGTGTAACAGACGGCCGGATCGGCAGCGGCGAGCCGGCGCAGGGCCGCCAGCGTGCCGTCCTCGCTGCCGTCGTCGACGTACACCACCTCGACGTCCACGTCGGACAGCTCGGCGAGCGCGGTGCTGAGCATCTCGTGCAGCCGCTCCACCGAGGCTTCCTCGTTGAAGCAGGGCACCACCACCGACAACCGCACGGCGCTCACCCCGCCCGGCCCGGGCCCACGCATCGTGCGCCCGCGCTGTCAGAGGCGGTAGAGCTGTCAGAGGCGGTAGACAAGCGTGCCATCGACATCCTCCCGGGTGATGCCCAGCCCGTCGACCGGCCGGGTCTCGATGCCCTCCCACGGCATGCCCGCCGCGCGGCTCGGCACCGCGACGACCGACCGCACGCCGATCCCGCGGAGGTAGGCCACGCTGCCCGCGTCGGGGAACGTCGCCACGGCGACCCGCGTCTGGGCCTGGGTGACCGGCTCGAAACCGCCGAGCCCGTTGGTGATCCGGGGGAATCCGTCGGTCGACCACAGCATGTAGTTCAGGTCGCCCACCCCACCGGCGGGCAGCACCAGCATCGGCTCCGGCGCGGTCCGCATCGCGGCCGGTGGCGTCGGCACTGCCGGATGCGGCGTGCGGTTGACGCCCTCCAGCGTGACCAGGGCGAGCGGCACCAGCAAGACCAGCGTCGCCACGGCCCGGGACGCGCGCGCGGCCGTGGGCCGGCGCCACGACTCCGCCAGCGCGGTCACCAGCCCGGCCGCCAGCACCGCCAGCAGCAGGCTGGTCCAGTGCATCATCCGGCCCGGGGTGCGCAACGCGTCCCAGCCGGGCAGCAGCGTGGACAACGTCAGGTAGCCCGGGTCGCCGTCCCCGCCGAGCGTGGCGCCCAGGCCCAGCAGCACGGTCCCGGCCACGCCGAGGCCCAGCGCCACGCGGTGCCGCACCGGGTACGCCGAGACGAACAACCCCGCCGCGGCCAGCCCGATCAGCGTCATGCCGGGTAACAACGCCATCTCCGGCGGCCAGGTCAGCTGCTCGCGGGCGGCGGCGTGCCGTTCCCCCCACAACCACGAGTCGCCCGGCGCGGCGACGAACCCGATCAGCGGCGGGGAGAACATCTTGGTCCAGTCCAGCGACCGGACCGCCTGCGGGTTGAGGTCGACCACGCGCAGGTAGACCAGCCCGAGCAGCAGCGTCACGGTGCCGAACACGGCGCCGCCGGCCAGGTCGGCGACGAGCAGCCGCCGGCCGAACGGGGGCCGCTCCCGTCTGCGCCACCAGGACCAGCCGTAGCAGCCGGCTGCCACCAGCACGGCGGCCAGCAGGAAGTAGACGAGCGGCAGCCCGATGCCGAAGCCGAGCGTGACCTGCCAGGCCGCGACGAGCCATCCGGCCACCGCCCAGCCGGGCTTGCGGCGCTCCGGCCGGTAGCCGTGGCGCAGCGACCAGCCGTGGCCGCGCGCCAGCATCGCCAGCGCCAGCGCGATCCCACCGCTGGACAGGATGTTCAGGTGGCCGGAGTGCGCCAGCCGCCAGGGCGCGTACGCCCACGCCACCCCGGCGACCGCCCCGCCCCAGCGGTTCGCGCCGAGCTGCCGGGCCAGCGCGTACGCCCCGAGGAACGCCAGCGCGTGCAGCAGCACGTAGAGCACGTTGTAGCGGATCACCGCGGCCTCGAAGCCGGAGCCGATCATCCCGAACGGCGCGTACCCGAGCAGCGTGTCGCTGTAGGCGTAGGTGTAGCGCTCCGGATAGAACGTGTTCGAGTTCCAGAGGTTGGCCGGATCGTTGAGCAGGGCGTGCCCCGACCAGGCGACCTGCCACGCCTGCAACGTCGGGTCGCCGAGGTCGCCGGGGATCGTGGTCGCCGGGTGCCGCATCGTCGGCCAGGTCAGCACCACCGCCAGCAGCAGGCTGCCCAGGATCGCCAGCGTCCACTCCGGGTTCGGCCGCCGCCGGGGCCCGCCGTCCGAGGGACGCTCGTCGGAGGGGCGGTCGTCCGAGGGCCGGTCGGCGAGGGCCTGTGCGGGACCGGTGTCCTCAGCGGTCGGCGGGGCGACGGCGGGCCGGATCTTCATGGGATAGATGCTTCACGATGCTGCTGGTCCTGTCGATTCGCTGTCCGAAATGTGGTTGGAACTTTCCGGCCGGAGTACCGGAAAGCCGGCTACGCGAACCGGTCCGCGAGCGCCGACAGCTTACTGACGTACGCCGGCCAGTCGTAGCCGCCGGGGATGTTCGTGTTGTCCCGGCGCAGCCCGATCGCCGCGTCGTGCTGCTCGCGCATGATGTCCGCGTGCCCGGCGTGCCGGGCCAGGTCGACGCAGACGTGCACGATGACCTGGTGCAGCGTCACGTCCTGCCGGCCGGGCTGCCACCACGGCACCCGCCCCGGCGCGTCCAGCGGCAGCGCCTCGATCGTCTGGTCCGCGAACGCCCCCACCCGGCGGTACAGGTCGATCAGACCGTCCTTGCTCTCGTCCTCCCGGGCGTACCAGTCCGACTGCGGGTCCGCGTCGACCGCCTCGGACGGGACCAGTTCCTCCGGAGTGGGGAACTCGCGGCCGAACGTGGACCCGAAGTAGCCGGCCTCGGCGTTCAGGCAGTGCTTGAGCAGGCCCAGGAAGTTGTTGCCGCTCGCGGTGCGCGGAAGCCGGGCGTCGCGTTCGCTCAGCCCGTCGAGCTTCCAGATCAGGTCCTCCCGTAGCCCGCGCAGGTAGCGGTGCAGTGCGGCCTTCGGGTCCTCCGGTTCGGTCATGCCCGACACTCTGCCGTACGGGTCGGACATCGTGGGGGCGGTGGTCAGCCGGTCAGGGAGACCCGGGGATCGCTGCGCAGGTGCGCCGGCCGGCGGCGGCCCTCGACCATGTTCACCGGGCCGCGGTCGTCCTCCCGGCGGTACCAGGTGGCGGCAGACACCGGCTGGCCGTAGCCCGTCCTCATACCGTCCGGGCGAGGACGTCGTGGGCCGCTCGGGCCACCGCGGCGTCGATCATCCGGCCGTCCGCCGTGACGGCGACACCGTGCCCGTGCTCGGTGACCGCGGCGAGACGTGCCACCACGTCCCGCGCGTCGGCCACCTCCTCGGCCGACGGGGTGAACACGTCGTTGATCACCGGTCCCTGTGCGGGATGGATCGCGGTGCGGGCCCGGAACCCCTGCCGCAGCAGAATCCGGGTGCTCCGGTCGAGGCGCTCGATGTCGCGCACCGCCGTCTCGACCGGACCCACCGGCGGCACCAGACCGGCCGCCGCCGAGTGGAGCACCACGGCCGTGCGCAGCGGCCACAGCTCCTCCTTGTCGGGTCCCGGCCGCAGGCCCAGCTCGGCGGCGAGGTCCGCCTCGCCGAGACCCAGCCGCAGGACCCGCGGCGCGGCGGCCACCCGGTCCAGGGTGAGCACGCCGCGCGGGGTCTCCAGCAGCGGCAACACCAGCAGCGTGCCGGGCGGCAGTCCGCACGCCGACTCGGCCCGGGCCAGCGCCTCGGCTACCTCGTCGAGTAACTCCGGCTCGGCCTTGGGCACCACGACGCCGCGCAGCGCCGGGCACGCCACCGCCGCCACGTCGTCCGTGGCCGAGCCGGCGTTGATCCGCACCCACCACTCACCACCCGGCTTCGGCGGGTCGGCCAGGAAAGCGGCGACGTTGCGCCTGGCCTCGGACTTGGCCGCCGGTGGGACCGCGTCCTCCAGGTCGCAGATCACGGCGTCGGCGTCGGCCGAGGCGGCCCGGGCCAGCTTTCGCGGCTCGTTGCCCGGCGCGTACAGGTAGCTGCGCGGTGTACTGGTCACGCCGGCCGGGCCAGGTAGCGCCCGCGGGGGGTGCCGACCACGGCACCCGCCTCCAGGATCCGCTCGCCGCGCAGGAACGTGTCGGTGACCCGGGCGCTCAGCTCGAAGCCCTCGAACGGGGTGTACTCCTGCACCGATTCCGAGTCGGCAGCCCGCACAGTCCAGGTGTGGTCGTCGTCGACCAGGCAGAAGTCGGCGTCGAAGCCCTCGGCGATGTCGCCCTTGGTGCGCAGCCCGAAGCGCCGGGCCGGGTTCCACGCGGTCATCTCGGCGATCCGGTGGTACGGCAGGCCCCGGCGGTTGCCCTCGGAGATCAGGCCGGGCAGCAGGTACTCGGCGCCGCCGAAGCCCGACTTCGCCACGAACACGTCGTCCCGGGGCGCACCGAACTTGACCTCGTCGCGGCAGCAGGCGTGGTCGCTCACCACCCAGTCGATCTTGCCGGCCAGGACGTACTCCCACAGTGCCTCGACGTCCTCGCGCGGCCGGATCGGCGGGTTCACCTTGGCGCCCAGGTTCGCGGTGTCGATGTCGGCGAGCAGGTGCCCGACCGTGACCTCGCGGCGGAAGTCGATGTGCGGGAACGCCTGCGACATCCGCAGGGCGGCGTCGACCGCCTTGCGGGACGTCAGGTGCAGCAGGTTGATCGTCGGCAGGCCGGTCTCGTGGGCCAGGTACGAGGCGATACTGACGGCCAGGCCCTCGGAGTGCGGCGGCCGGGAGGCGTGGTACGCGGCCAGCCCGGACAGCGTCCCCTCCTCCTCCACCATCCGGGTGTACGCGTTCATGATCTCGGCGGTCTCGCAGTGCAGCGACAGCGAGATCTCGTCGGCCAGCTCGGGGAACCGCTCCCGGGCCGCCTGGACGCCGCGCATGACGAACTCGAAGTGCGCGTAGTCGTACCGCTCGTCCTTCGGGATCATCAGGAAGCTGCTCTGGTCGGTCGACCGGCCGTGCAGGCCGTGGCTTCCGTAGAACATGAACACCTTGAACGAGGTCACCCCGTGCCGCTCGACCAGGTCGGGGATCTCACCGATGTGCTGCTTCGACATCGGCGCGAGGTGGAACGCGTAGTCCACGTGCGACCGGTCGGCGGTGGTGGCGAGCACCTCGGGGAAGAAGTCGGCGTACGCGCCACCCCGGTTCAGGTAGTACTGCCCGGTGCGCATGTAGGTGATGGCGGAGGTCACCCCGCCCTGGGCACAGGCCCGGCTCTCCGAGGCGGCGTCCTGGTCCAGCGGGTTGTAGATCCCCCAGTGCTGGTGCGCGTCGACCACGCCGGGGAAGGCGAGCTTGCCGCCACCGTCGACCACGGTCCGGGCCGACGCCGGGTCGATGCCGGCGGCGACCTGCACGACGCGGCCGTCGCGGACGGCGATGTCCACCTGCTGCGGCTTCGTCCACTCGTGCCGTACGACGCGGACGTTCGTCACAAGTGTGTCAAAGGACGTCATGGGTTCCTCCTTGAGGTGGGTGAGCCGGCCTCCAGGCGAGCCAGGGTCCGGGGGATCTCGTCGATGGCGTCGAGGTCGTCGAGGCGCAGTACCAGGTCCTCGACCCGGCGCGCGGCCTCGTCGGTGAGCCGGCCGGCGACGTTCTCCCGAAACTTCACCGCGAGTTCCTCGTCGCTGAGCGGACGCTGCGGGCCGCCGCGGTTGGCCAGCACCTCCTCGGTGCACTCCCGGCCGTCGTCGGTGTGGACCGTCACGATCGCCGGGAACTGGTTGGGGAAGATCGAGTCGCAGCGGCCGTCGGGGAGCACGTCCACGGTGGCCATCAGCGCGCGGCGGCGGGGATCGCGGGCCAGTTCGTCGGTGTAGTCGGTCAGCCCGACGCCGAGCCCGGATCCGCCGAGCAGGCCCGCGACGACCGCGTACGGGCCGGAGAACTGCGCCTGGTAGCCGGTCTCCGGAGCCCGCTTGACCTCGATCGGCTGGCCGATCGTGCGGATCACCGCGGCCGGCACCCGCAGCTCGATTCGGGTGATCCGGTCCAGCGGCACGCCGCGCTCGCGCAGCCGCAGCCCGGCGTCGATCGCGGCGTGGGTGAAGTGGTTGGCCGGGTACGGCTTGAAGAAGATCCCCGGCACCGACCAGTCCTCGCCCAGCCCGCCGGTGACCTGGTCCAGGTCGACCTCGTCCCGCAGAAAGGCGCGGAAGAAGCCGAACCTGCCCTCCAGGACGGTCGGCGGGCCGGTGAAACCGCGCTTGACGAGCTGTGCGGCGGTGACCGCCGAGTGCGCCGCCCACCCGCAGTGCAGTCGCTTCACGGTGCCGCCGGTGCGATTGGCCTCGATGATGCCGGCGGAGAAGGAGGCGGTGACGCCGAGGGCGTTGGCGACCCCTTCGGCGCCGAGGCCGAACAGCAGCGCCGCCGAGGCGGCACCGCCCATCGCCCCGCAGATCGACGTGGCGTGCTGTCCGTGCTCGAAGAAGACCGAGTTGCCCAGCTTGCGGTCGTACCCGGCCATGCCGAGACGGACGGCGACCTCCAGGCCGACCGCGACGGCCGCCGTCAACTGCCCGCCGCCGGCCCCCGCAGCCTGGGCGGCGGCCAGTGCGGCCGGCACGACGCCGGCGCTGGGGTGCAGCACCGAGGGCAGGTGTGTGTCGTCGTAGTCGAGGGAGTGGGCGAGCACCCCGTTGGCGAAGGCGGCCTGCGCGGCCGGCACCGCCTCGGGCAGGCCGACGGCGTGCGCCTCGGGCCGGCCGCCCTGGTCGGCCACGAACCCGGCCGCCGCGGTGCTCGTCGGCAGCCGGTACGCGGCGACGCAGAGGCCCAGCACGTCGAGCACCCGCTGACGGACGCTGTGCCGTACGTCGTCGGGCAGGCCGGTGTGCGTGGTCGCCGCGGCGAACGCGGCGAGCCGCTCGGCCAGCGTGAGCTCAGCCATGCCCGACCACCGCCAGCGGGCGCACCGGCGATCCGGTCGCGCCGAACAGCGGCAGCGGTGCCAGGATCAGGGTGAACTCGTGCACTCCGACGGCGGCCAGTTCCTCCAGCGCCATCGCCTCGATGATGTAGATCCCGCGTTCCACCAGGAGCACCCGGTGCGCCGGCAGCACGCTGTGCGCCGCGCCCGGGCGCAGCCGCTCGAAGGCGATGGTGTCCGCCCCGACCGCGTGCACCGCGCGGTCGGCGAGCCACACCGCCCCGGCCTCGCCGACGCCCGGTACCCCGGACTCCAGGCCCATGTAGACGTTGCGGTCCTCGTGCTCGAAGAACCGGCCCCAGCCGCTGCGCACCAGGACCACGTCGTGCGCGCCGACGGGCGTGGCCTGTGCTGCCTCGGTGGCCGCGAGGTCGTCCGGCGTGATCTCGTAACCGGCCGGGCAGCCGTCCCCGGCGCCGATCGCGCGAGGTACGTCGAGCAGCACGCCACGGCGCACCATCGGGGCGATCGTGTGCGCACCCAGTTCCACGTACCGGCCGCCCCGGCCCGCCTCGACCGCGTCCGCGCCGCCGTGGAGCAGGCCCTGGTGCGAGACGTGCGCGAGCGCGTCGATGTGCGTGCCCACGTGCGTACCCATGGTGATCATGTCGTTCGCCGCGGAGCCGCCGTCGGAGCGGACCATGTCCCCGTGCCGGCGGGGCAGGGAGTGCCAGTAGGCGGGGTGGTTGGGGGACTGGGGCATGCCGACGGAGAGCCGGCGGCCGAGGTCGTAGACGGTCACTCCGCCACGGACGGCCGCGAGCAGCGGATCGGCGACGGTGGCTTGGCTTGGGGGTGTCACGGGTTGTTCCTCATCTTTCGGAATCGGTCGACCGACCGCGGGGGTGGTCAGGCGACGACCTTGCGCGCGCGCAGCTCGGCCAGGACCTCGGGCGTGCAGCCCAGCTCGTTGCCGAGCAGATCGTCGGTGTCGGCGCCCAGGGCGCGTCCGGTGAACCGGATCCGGCCCGGCGTGTCCGACATCCGCCACATCACGTTGTGCATGCGCATCGGGCCGAGGTCGTCGTCCTCCACCGTCGTGATCATCTCGGTGTCCCGGACGTGTTCGTCCTCCACCAGATCCCGCGCGTCGTAGACGGGGCCGACGGCCGCGCCGGCCGCGCTGAACTCGCGCAGCACCTCGTCACGGGTACGTTCGGCGATCCAGCCGCCCACGTACGCGTCGAGGAGGTCGGCGTGCGCGGCCCGCTCCCGGCCGGAGCGGAACCACGGCTCGTCGACGACCTCGGGGTGACCGACCAGGCGCAGGACCCGCTCGGCGATCGCCTGCGCGCTGGTGGACACGGCGACCCAGCGCCCGTCCCGGGTGCGGTAGGTGTTGCGCGGGGCGTTGTTGGTCGAGCGGTTGCCGTGCCGCTGCCCGACGACGCCGAGCTGGTCGTACGCGATCGGGCCGGGGCCGACGGCGGCCATGATGGGTTCCAGCAGACTCAGGTCGACGACCTGGCCCCGGCCGCCCCGGGCGTCGCGGGCGTAGAGGGCCATCACCGCGGCCGAGGACGCGGCGATGCCGCAGATGCTGTCGGCCAGGCCGAACGCGGGCAGCGTCGGCGGGCCGTCCGCCTCGCCGGTCAGGTGGGCGAACCCGCTCATCGCCTCGGCCAGCGTGCCGAAGCCGGGGCGGGCGGCGTAGGGGCCGGTCTGACCGAAGCCGGTGATCCGGACGATCACCAGCCCGGGGTTGACCTCGTGCAGGCGGTCCGGGCCGACGCCCCACCGCTCGAGCGTGCCGGGGCGGAAGTTCTCCACCACGACGTCGGCGGTGGCGGCGAGCCGGAGGAAGATGTCGGCGCCGTCGGGGTCGGAGAGGCTGAGCCCGACGGTCCGCTTGTTGCGCGAGATCTCCTTCCACCACAGCGGCACGCCGTCCTTGGCCTCGCCGTGGCCGCGCATGCTGTCCCCGGCGACGGGGTGCTCGATCTTGACGACGTCGGCGCCGTAGTCGCCGAGCAGTTGACAGCAGAGCGGCCCGGCCAGAATGGTCGAGACGTCCAGCACCCGGATGCCGCGCAGCGGGCCGTGCCCGTCCGTCCGGTTCTCCCGTTCGGTCACCGCTGGTACCTCCTTACTCGTACGGTCCCGGTCATCCCGTCCACATCCCGCCGTTGACGTCGACGGTGGCGCCGTTGACGTAGCTCGCGCGTTCCCCGAGCAGGAAGGCGATCGTCTCCGCGACCTCCGCCGGCTCGGCGGGCCGGCGCAGCGGCACCTGACTGACGAGGTCCGACAGCTCCCGGGTGGACAGGCGCTCGGTCATCACCGACCGCACCGGTCCGGGTGCCACCGCGTTGGCCCGTACGCCCCGGCCGCCGAACTCCTTGGCGATGTTGCGGGTCAGTGCCAGCACCCCGGCCTTCGCCGCCGCGTAGGCCGGCCCGGACAGCGCGTTCCCGCCGTGCCGGCCGTTGACCGAACTCATCAGCACGATGGCGCCGGCACCGGCCGCGAGCATGGCCGGCAGCACCGCCCGGACCACGACATAGGCGCTGGTCAGGCTGTCGTCCAGCACCTGCCGCCATTGTTCGGGCGAGACGTCGAGCAGTCCGCCGTGCCCGACCGATCCGGCCAGGTGTGCCACCCGGGTCGGGGCCTCGGGGAGCGCGTCCAGGAACTGGCGTACCTGGCGCGGGTCGGCGGCGTCCACGCCGTCGGTCCGGTCCAGTACGTGGACCGTCTCCCCGTCGCGGCGCAGGGCGTCGACCACGGCGGAGCCGATCGCCCCACGTCCGCCGACCACCAGCGAGGTCATGAGCGGCGGGTCCGGGTGTTGACGCCGGTCAGCTCGCCGGTGGGGGTGACGCGGCCGGACTCCACGGCGCTCAGCCACTGGTCGGTGGCCCAGAGCAGCGCGTTGGCGCCGCGCGGCAGCAGCAGGTAGCTGATCGCCTCGGCGACGTCCCGCTCCCGCACCCCGGCGGCGTACAGCCGGTCGAGGTGGTGCAGGAACGCCTCCTCCTGCTGGTGCACCGCGTGCACCACGACGGCGATCAGGTCGGTCTCGCGGTCGGACAGGTCCGGCGCGGCGGCGGCGAGCAGGGCGTGGTAGCGGGTGAAGCCGTCCATCGGCAGCGTGGTCGCCCAGGCCCGCGCGGCGAAGAAGATCGGCCGCCACGCGGCCGCCGCCCCGGCCACCGCTGTCGCCTGCGCCATCTCGTCGGTGGTCAGCCCCGCGGCGTACCCGCGCTCGACGTGCAGCGAGCCCACCGCCTCCTCGTCGGCGACGAGCAGACCGACCCAGACCAGCTCCCGCTCGCGGGCCGGCAGGTGCCGCTCGTCGAGGGTGAACCGGCGGTAGAGCCGGGTGTACGCGTCCAGGAAGCCGGGCTCCGTGCGGGCGTACACCTCGTGGTACGACAGCAGGTAGCCGCGCTCGGCCCGGATCGCGGCGAGCTGGCCGGGCTCACTCATCGCTGCGACGGCCCGAGGCTCGGCGTCAACGAGGCGTCGCGGTCGTAGAAGGCGGGGACGAGGCTGCCCAGGTCGTGTCCCGGCAGCGGGTCGCGGTAGTCGGTGCTGCCGAAGTCGTTCTTGCGGATCAGGGAGAGGTTGCCGGTGCGGCTGTAGAGCGGGCCGTGCCAGGTCTGCGGGCTGCGGAAGAAGTAGCCACCGGGCTTGACCACACCGCGGCGTCCCAGCATCAGATCCCCGGCGATCTTGAAGGACTCCTCGTAGACCGGGTGCTTCTCCTCGTTGACCGCCGTGTATCCGGGGAGCATGCCGACGAGGAAGACGATGCCGGCCTCGTCGCGGCGCAGCCAGCGGATCCGCACGTCGGCCGGTTGCGGCTCGTCGCCCCGCCAGCCCATCGACACCCACTCGTCGCGGGTCTCGTGCAGCACGGTGAGTGCTCCCGCCCCCGGTCCGGCGGCGAAGTCCGGCGTGCTGTGCGGGCCGAAGTACAGCACCGTCTCACCGACGCCGGGCACCCAGTCGAGCTCGGTCATCGCCTGGGCGTGCAGGTACGTGCCCGGGGCGTACGGCTCGTCGTTGACGGTGCCGCGGCCGGCGATGACGAAGATGTCGGCCTGGGCGCTCAGCACCCCCTGCTGCCGGTTGGTGAAGGCGAGCAGCTCGGTGCGGGCGCCGTCCTCCTCGTCGACGGAGAGCGTCTTGCGCAGGCCGCCGCCGTGGCCGGAGCCGAACTGACCGCCCGGGACCGGGGCCCAGGGCAGGTCTTGGGTCGAGACGAAGTCGACGTCAGGGCGATTCCACATGTCAGTCTGCACACCTTTGCCTCGGGGTTCCTGGGGCGCCCATCCGAGATAAGAGTTGTTCCTGTCAAACGAACGATGGTTTCCCAGGCGGAACAAGGTGGATACTGTCGTGCCACGGCCCGGCCTGTCAACGGTTCGGGCCGAGTCTCGGAACGATCAGCGAACTGGAAGGCGGTGGCTGTCATGGGTGAGGAGCCGAACCGGATCGACGCGTCGACCGGCGGGAGCGGCGGTGATGGGGTCGCGGCACTGGTGCCGCCGGAGAACCCGACGGTGGCGACCGAGCTGCGTGCCCTGCTGCCCGCTGCGGTCGACGTCCGGATCGCGCCGCTGCCGCAGCTGCCGGGCACCCTGAAGGAGCGGCTGCTCGGCTACAACGACGCGCTCACCTCCACCACGGGCACGCTGCTCCCGGCCCGGCCCGGGGTCACCTACTTCGCCTGCACCGGCTCGTCCTACCTGGTGGGAACGGACGGCGACGCGCGGCTGCACGAGGCGATCGAGGCGGCGGGCGCCGGACGGGGGCTGACCGCGGCCCGGGCGATCCTGGAGACGCTCGCCGAACTCGGCCGCACGCGGGTGCTGGTCGTCTCGCCGTACCCGGACTGGCTCACCGACCTGGCGGTCGGGTACTGGACCTCCGCCGGGCTCACGGTGGCCGGCGTGGCGAAGGCGCCGGCGCCGAACGGCATCTACGCGATCACGCCCGCCGAGGTCACCGCCCTGCTGCGTGGGCTGCGGCCCGACCCGGGCACGGTGGTGCTGCTCAGCGGCACCGGCATGCCGACGGTCGAGGCCGTCGCCGCGGTCGGCGACGAGCTCGGCGTGCCGGTGCTCTCCTCGTCGGTGGCCGCGGCGTATCGCGCCCTGCGTCGCCTCGGTCGGTCGGAGGTTTCGTCGTCGTGCCTGGTCAACGATCTGGTCGGCCGCTGGCGGTGAGCCGGCCGGACGTTTTGTTCCGGCTGCTTTTCCACCCTTGACGGGGCTCGGGACGAGCCATTAGCGTCCCGGCATACATAGCGGACCGGCGTTCCACTCAGGCGAACGATTCCGCTTCACCACTAAACCTACGCCCCGGCACCGGGCCGCCAGGAGGTGACGACGATGCACGGCTGGCGAGCCCGAATCGGCTTGATCGTCCCGCACGTCAACATGACTATGGAGCCGGAGATCTCCTCCGTACTGCCCCGCGGCGCATCCGCACACGCGGCCCGGATGGTGATTCCCCGGCTCGACCCCGCCGGTCTGGTCACCATGGCCGACGACGCCCTGCGCGCCGCTGAGCAGTTGTCCGAGCTCGACGCCGACGTCGTGGTCTTCGGCTGCACATCCGGCAGCTTCGTCGGCGGTCACGAGTACGAGACCGACCTGGTAGGGCGGATCGCCGAGCGCGTCGGCTGCCCGACGTTGTCCACGTCGGGTGCCGGCGTGCAGGCGCTCCGCGCGCTGGGCGTCACCCGGGTCGCCGTCGCCACCCCCTACGACGACACCCTCAACCGGCGGCTGCGCGAATTCTTCACCGCGCACGGTCTCGACGTGGTCAACCTGGTCGGTCTCGGCCTGCGGGAGCGCGTCGCGCACTTCCCGCTCGCCCGCACACCGGTCTCGGCCATCGCGCAGCAGTCCGAGGAGGTCGTCTACCGCCTCGCTCGGGCCGCCGCCCACCCGGACGCCGAGGCGCTGTTCATCAGCTGCACGAACCTCTCCACCCTCGGCGTGGTCGCCGAGCTGGAGAACGACCTTTCCATCCCCGTCGTCACGGCCAACCAGGCAAGTATCTGGGCCGCCTTCCGGGCGGCCGGTCTCGGCGACTCGCCGGCGGCATTCGGCACCCTCGGCCGGCACTGAGCGCGCCACCTCGTCTTTCTTACTCGTTCCCCCGGGAGTAACAATGTCTGCTTTGTCCCGTCGTGACCTGCTCCGACTCGGCGCCCTGGCCGGTGCCGGTGGCCTGCTGGCCGCGTGTTCCCGCCCGGACGGCGCCCCCGCCGCCTCCGGCGGCGGCAACGCCGGCGGCCCGTACACCACCATCCGGTCGACCGCGACCTCCTTCATCTGGGCGCCGTTCCTCGTCGCCGAGAAGAAGGGCTACTTCGCCGAGGAAGGGCTGCAGCAGAACGGCAAGGTCGCCGGGCAGGGAGTGGTGGCCAACATCGTTCTCGCCGGTGACGCCGATTTCGTCGTCGGCTCGCCGATGGACACCATGAAGTCCACGGCGGTGGGCCAGCCGCTGATCAGCTTCTGCGGCATGGTGACCACCCTGGCCACGAACATCGTGATCAGCGCCGAGGCGTTCGAGAAGGCCGGCCTGAGCGACTCCAGCACCCCCGAGCAGCGGGGCGCGGCCATGCGCGGCATGCAGCTCGCCTCCACCGGCGTCGCCAGCACCCCGGACCTGCTGATCCGGTACGCCGCCAGCAACCTGGGCAAGCTCGACCCGAACAAGGACCTGAAGATCGTGCCGATCCAGGGCGGCGGGTCGGCGATGCTCGCGGCGGTGAAGAACAAGCAGATCGACGGCATGGCGATCTCGTCGCCGATCTCCGACCAGGCGATCTCCGACCTCGGCATGAAGTACCTCTTCGACATGTCCAAGGACCCGGTCCAGCCGCTCGTCGGCTTCCCCTACATCGTGGCCTCCTGCAAGGAGGACTTCCTGGAGAAGAACCCCGAAGCCATCGCCTCGTACTGCCGGGCGATCCAGCGGTCGCTCAACTTCATCCAGGCGGAGAAGGACGAGTTCCGCGACCTGCTCGCCGGCATCTTCACCGACATCAAGCCCGAGGTCTTCAAGACGGCGTTCGAGTCGAACTACCCGATCTACGGCAAGAGCATCGTCCTGACCCCGGAACAGTTCAAGCAGGCCAACGAGTTCGTGGTCACCGCCTTCGAGATCAACGGCAGCGTCAGCGAGGCGGCCGCGGCCGAGAAGATCGGCTTCGACGACACCTGGAACGCCACCATCGCCCAGCAGGCCTTCGACAAGGTCGGCACGTCCTACTGAGCTGCGCTGCCCATCGCCGGCGGGGCCGGCTCCTAGACGTTGGGAAGACGATCGTGACTTCGGTACCAGGGGTGAGCTCCACCCACATCAAGAACTTCGGAGACCTCAAGGCCGCTGCCCGCAGCGGGGCGCGGCAGGCCGTATGGGACTTCCTGGAGGGCGGCGCGGGCGCCGAGCGCAGCGTCGCCGCCAACCTCGACGAGTTCGACCGCTGGACGTTCCGGCCCCGGATCCTCACCGGCAGCAAGCCGCCGTCGCTGGAGACGACCTACCTGGGCTGGCCGCTGAGGATGCCGGTGGCCACCGCGCCGTTCGGCGCGGACGGACTGTTCCACCCGGACGGCCAGCTCGCCGTGGCCGGCGCGGCGCAGGACGTCGGTGCGCTGGCCCTGGCACCGCACGTCTCCACCCACCCGCTGGAGAGGATCCGCGAGGTGGCACCCGAGTCGGCGCTGATGTTCCAGCTCCACCCGGTCGGCAACCTGGCCAACTTCCGGCGGCTGGTCCGCCGGGCCGAGTCGGCCGGATACCGCGGCCTCGTGATCACCGCCGACTGCCCGACCGCCGGTTACCGCGACCGCAACCTCGCCAACCAGTTCGTCTACGAGGACGTCATGCGCGGCAACTACCAGGGCGAGACGGACCACGCCGAGGAGATGTTCGGCGAGTTCCGCGCCATGAGCCAGCCGGTGTGGACGTTCGACTACCTGGCCGAGGCGCTCGGCGAGACCTCGCTACCGGTGGTGATCAAGGGTGTGATGACCGGCGAGGACGCGGTGCTCTCCGCCGACATCGGCGCGGCCGGGGTGATCGTCAGCAACCACGGCGGACGGCAGCTCGACTGCACCCCGGCCACGCTCCGGCAACTGCCCGAGGTGGTGGAGGCGGTCGGCGGCCGGATCAGCGTCGCCGTCGACGGCGGCATCCGGCGCGGCACCGACGTGCTGAAGGCGCTCGCCCTCGGCGCCGACCTGGTGGTGGTGGGCCGGCTCGCGGCGATGGGGCTGTGCGCCGGCGGCCGCGACGGCGTACGGCGGGCCCTCGAGATGGTCGCGGCGGAGATGGTCAAGTCGCTCGCCCTGCTCGGGCGATCGAGTCTGGCCGAGGTCGACCGCTCCATGCTCCAGCCGGCCTGACAGCGACACGGGAGAAGTCGGATGCCTTCTGAGAATTCGGGAACCGCCCGCAACGCCGTCGTCTCGGCGCAGGCCGTGTCCATGACCTACCACGGACGCCGTGGTCCCGTGAACGCCCTTTCCCGTGTGGACTTCAACCTGTGGGAGGGGGAGTTCGTCGCGCTGCTGGGCCCGTCCGGCTGCGGCAAGTCGACGCTGCTCAACATGGTCTCCGGGCTGATCATGCCGACCAGCGGGTCGCTGACCTACCGCGGGACGCCGATCGACGGCCCGAACACCAGCATCGGCTACATGACCCAGCGGGACTCGATCCTGCCCTGGCGTACGGTCTCCGAGAACATCGAGCTGCCGCTCCAGATCCGCCGGGTCCCGGCACGGGAGCGCCGCGAGAAGGTCGCCACCTACATCGAGATGGTGGGCCTCAGGGGATTCGAGAACACGTACCCGGCCGGCCTGTCCGGAGGCATGCGCAAGCGGGTGGGCCTGGCCCAGGCGCTGGTGTACGAGCCGGAGACGCTCCTGCTCGACGAGCCGTTCGGCGCACTCGACGCGATCCTGCGCCTGCGCATGCAGGCCGAGTTGCTCTCGCTGACGGAGAAGCTCGGCGCGGCGGTGCTGTTCGTGACCCACGACATGGACGAGGCGATCACGCTGGCCGACCGGGTCGTGGTGATGAGCGCCCGCCCGGCCCGCATCGTCGACGTGATCGAGGTCGACCTGCCCCGCCCGCGGGACCTGGAACAGCTTCAGTTCACCGCGGAGTACCAGGAGGTACGCCGCCGCGTCTGGCACAACCTCGGGCGGGAGATCCACGCAGGCGAGAAGGAGATGGCGAAGCCATGAGTGACACCGAGACGGTCAGCCGCAGCGCGGTCACCGCGCCGGACGCCGGGCCGGACACCGCCAGGCCGCCCCGCAAGCTCAATCCGAAGATCAAGATCGCACTCGGGCAGATCGCCGTGGTGGTCGTCTGGCTCGGTTCGTGGCAGTGGATGTCCGGCCGGGTGGTCGACCCGTTCTTCACCAGCTCGCCCAGCGCGATCGGGCAGCAGTTGCTGGAGTGGTTCCGCACCGGTTCGATCTGGCCGCACCTGCTCATCACGTTGCAGGAGTTCGGCGCCGGCCTGGCGATCGGCAGTGTGGCCGGCGTGCTCGTCGGCTTCACCCTGGGGCGGTTGCCGACCACCGCGGCGGTGCTCAACCCGTTCGTCACGGTCGTCTACAGCATGCCGAAGCTCGCCCTGGCCCCGCTGTTCGTGCTCTGGTTCGGCATCGGGTTCGGCTCGAAGATCGTGCTGGTCGGACTGATCTCCTTCTTCCTGGTCTTCTACAACACGTTCACCGGCGCGCGTGACGTCGACCCGCTGTTCATCGACTCGCTGCGGATCATGGGGGCCAACCGGCTGACCATCTACCGCCGGGTCGTCATGCCGTCAGCCGCGGTGTGGGTGATGACCGGTCTGCGCATCGCCGTGCCGCAGGCCGTGATCGGCGCGGTCGTCGGTGAGCTGATCTCGTCCAACCAGGGCGTGGGCTACATCATCGCCAACGCCGCCGCCTTCTTCAACACCACCGGCGTGCTGGCCGGCGTCGCGCTCGTGGCATGCGTGTCGGTCGTCCTCTCCCAACTGATCATCACGTTGGAGCGCTGGGCGACCCGCTGGAAGCAGGGCTGAGATGAATCCGACCGCCGCGCTGGCGCGCTGGGCCGCCGACCTGCGGTACGACGACCTCTCCGCCGACCTGGTCGGGCGGGTACGCGGACTGCTGCTCGACCACCTCGGGGTGGCGGTGCTCGGCAGCACCCGCGACCACCACCGGCGCTGGGTCTCCACCGAACTGCGCATGGGCGGCGGTGAGCCCGGCCTGAGCACCGTCGTCGGGACCGCCCTGCGCGTGGCACCCGACCGGGCGGCGTTCCTCAACGGCGTCGCGGGCTCGTCCGGCCCCAACCTCGACGACGTCTGGCACGGCTCGCTCGGGCATCCGGGTGTCGGCACGTTCCCGGCGCTGCTGGCGCGCGGCGAGGAGGTACGTGCCTCCGGCCGGGCACTCGTCGAGGCAGCGGTGGTCGGATACGAGGTCACCATGCGGATCGGCACCGCTCTCGGCCGGTCGGCGTTCGACCGGGGCTGGCACCCGCGGGGCGGGTGCAACGCGGCGGCTGCCGCTGTGGCGAGCCTGAAGGTGGGCGGCGAGCAGCGGGCCGAGGTCTACCAGGCGGCGATCGGCCTGGCCGTCAACGCGGCGGCGGGCGTGGTCGGCGCGGCGTACTTCTCCGACGCCTGGTACGCCCTGTCCGGGCAGGCGTCCCGGGAGGGACTGCTCGCCGGTCTCGCCGCGCACGCCGGCCTGCGCGCCACCGACGAGCCGCTGGCGGCCGACCGGGGCTACCTGGCCGCCGCCTCCGATGAGGTCGACCTCGACAGCCTCACCGAAGGGCTGGGCGGCGAACCGATGCTGATGCTGGCGGGCCAGAAGCTGTACCCCTCCTCGGGCGCGACGCATGCCGCGTTGGAGGCGGCGATGACCGCCCGTGCCGAACTGGGTCGCGATGCCGCCGAGATCGTGGAGATCAACGGCTGGGGCTTCCGCGAGATGGTCGACGTGCTCGGCCGGGCCCATCCGTCGACGGCGCTGGCCGCGAGCATGAGCACCCCGTACGTGGTCGCCTGCGGAGTCCGCGACGGCGGGTTCGATCTGTCCCATCTGGATCCGGGCCGGATCGCGGACCCGGAACTCGCGCGCCTCCAGTCGGTGACCCGGCTGGCCGTCGACGACCGGCTCGACCGGATGCCGCCCCGGCACCTCGGCGCCCGGATCCAGTTGGTGGCCCGGGACGGCCGGCAGGCGACCGCCGAGGTGCTCGCCGCGAGCGGGCACGCGGGCAACCCCCTCGAATTCGACCGGGTCGCGGGCAAGGTGCGGCGGCTGCTGGCCGGCAGGTGGCCGGAGGCCTCCGTGGAACGGCTGGTCGACGGCGCGGTCGCGCTGCCCGCGACAGATGTCGAGGCTTTGATGCGGGTGGTCCGGCTCGGCGGATAATGAGTCCGCGGCATTCTCCGGCACCATAGACGCCAACTGTTCTTTAAGGAGCCTTCGGCATGGCCCCAGTGGATACCGGTCCGGCCGGCGCGGAGATCATCGTTCAGTCCCGGCCCGTTCGGCGACCGGAGCCGGGCGGCACGGAGCAGCCGGACGGGGACGACGGCCGGGCCCGCTCCGGACTGGCCCGGACCTTCGCGATCATCAATCTGCTGGCATCCCGGGCGCCCGAGGCGCTGGGCGTGTCGGCGATCGCACGCGACCTCCGCATTCCCAAGGCGGTCGCGCACCGGATCCTCAAGGAACTGGTGACCGACGCGTTCCTCGCGTTCGACGAGGGGACCAAGCAGTACCAGCTCGGTCCGGGCGCGCTGACTGTCGGGCTGGCCGCGCTGCGGACCCTGGACGTGCCGAAGACCGCCCGTCCCTATCTCGAGCGGCTCGTGGAGCTCAGCGGGGAGACCGCCACGCTGTCCATCCGGCAGGGCTGGCAGCGGGTGTACGTCGACCAGGTGCTCTCCCCGCACGAGGTGCGGATGTCGGTGGCCCTGGGCCGGATGTACCCGCTGCACGCCGGGTCGTCCTCCAAGGCGATCCTCGCCGCGCTGCCGGACGAGATGATCGAGGAGTTCCTCACCCAGCACCGGCACGCCAGCCTCACCCCGCGGACGCTCACCTCGGCCGACGCGCTGCGGGACGACATCACCGGTGTCCGGGAGCGGGGATACGCGGTGAGCTTCGGCGAGCGGCAGGCCGGCTCGGCCAGCGTCGCGGCGGCCATCCGCAGTGCCTCCGGAGACGTGGTGGGCGCGGTGTCGCTGTGCGGTCCGCGGGAGCGGCTCGCCGAACAGACACTGCGGCATGGCGCGGCGGTGGTCGAGGCGGCCCGCGCCGTGTCCCGCGACATCGGCTACCGCGGGCCGTTCTGACCGACGAGGCCGGCTCCGGCCCGCACGGCGGGTCCGAGGAGACCGGCCGCCCCTGACCGCGCCAACGACGACCCCGGGTGTACCTCCCGGGGTTCTCGGCGTTTCCGGACCCGGCCGAGGTCGTCTCAGGCCATTCCAGTGAACTTTTGTGAACGCATACTCCCGGGAAATCCCGCACTTCGGGAGGCTGCAGTTTCGTGATGCGTTCGTGTTCGGTGAACGGCGTTCACCCCCTTGTTCACCTGTGCCTAATCCGGTAGAACACCAGGTAGGTCCGCAGCTAGGGCCATCTGCCTCGTGCTTCTAGGAGGACTTCTCATGGCTCGTTCACCCCGTCCGGGCGCCTCCTCGCCCGCGCTCTCCCGCCGCGGCGTCCTGCAGTTGGGCGGTAGCGTCGCGCTCCTGTTCGCGACCGGAGCCTGCGCCGCGGACAGCGGCAGCAAGTCCACCGACGGAAAGTCGGGTGGCGCCTCCGCCAAGACGCTGCGCATCGCCGTCTCCAGCTACCTGTCGAGCTGGGACCAGGACTTCGTCGGCTTCGACCTGACCGCGTTGATGCTCTACAAGAACGTCTTCCCGTACCTGATCGACTACGGGGTCACCAACGCCGACGGCAGCCAGATCCTCGACACCGGGAACATCACCCCGACGTTCGCCGAGTCGTTCGAGCCGGACGCCGAGCAGAAGGTGTGGACGCTCAAGCTGCGTCGCGGCGTGAAGTTCGCCAGCGGCAACGAGATGAAGGCCGCCGACGTGAAGTGGTCGAAGGACCGCGCGTTCGCCGCCCAGGCCAACGTGGCCGGGATCTACCGCACCATCGGCCTGACCAGCGCCGACCAGGTCAAGGTCGTCGACGACTACACGGTGGAGTTCCACCAGGCGTTCCCGAGCGCGCTGACCCGGCAGATCCAGGCGATCTCGCTCTACGTCTTCGACTCCGTCGAGGCCAAGAAGCACGCCAGCGGCAGCGACCCCTGGGCCAAGGAGTGGTTCGCGAAGAACCCGCCGACCGGCGGCTACTTCAACGTCGCCAAGGCCACCCAGGGCCAGGAGATCGAGCTGAGCGCGAACACCGGTTACCCGGGCCCGGACCCGGCCAGGACGCCGACCATCCGGATCTCCGTGGTGCCGGCCGCCTCCAACCAGCGGCTCCAGCTCCAGGCCGGTGACATCGACATCGCCCTGGGCATCAGCCAGCGTGACATCCAGGACCTGAAGAAGGCGCCGGGCATCAAGGTCATCTCGGCGGCCAGCAACCGCCAGGTCGCCATCCAGATGTCGGTGACGGCAGCGCCGTTCAACGACGTGAACGTGCGCAGGGCGCTCGCCTACGCGGTGCCCTACGAGCAGATCATCACCAACGTGTACGGCGGTGACGCCCGCGCGGCCAAGAGCCCGGTCCCGCTGGACATGCCCGGGTACGACGAAAGCGGCTACCCGTTCACCCACGACCTGGACAAGGCGAAGGCCGCAATGGCCGCCGCCGGCCGGGCGTCGCTCGACTCCGAGCTGGTCTTCGAGGCCGACAACGAGGAGCAGCAGAAGATCGCCGTCCAGGTGCAGGGCGAGGCGGCAAAGGCCGGCATCCGGCTCAAGCTGACCCCGCTGGACCCGGCGACCCTTGGCGAGCGGCGGACCAAGAAGAACATCCCGCTCCAGATCACCTCCGGGCAGCTCTGGGTAGACGACGTCGAATACATGCTGGCGACCAGCTTCGTCAAGGGCGCCAATCTCAACTACTCGAACTACAGCAACGCGGAGATCGAGCAGATCTACGAGAAGTCGCACACCACCGTCGAGGCCGGCGCCCGCAACGCGCTGTGGAAGCGGGTCCAGGAGATCCTCGCCGCCGACGTGCCGTGGGTGGTCATCTGCCAGCCCAACTTCAACCTGCCCGTCCGGGAATCAGTCGCCGGCTGGGTGCAGCCGATGGACGGTCTCGCCCGCCTGCGCTACCTGAGCGCTTCGGCCTAGGGATCAACCCACCCATGCGTATCCTCCGGTTCGTCGTCAGGCGACTACTCCAGCTGGTCCCCGTCCTGCTCGGAGTGGTCGTCCTGGCCTTCCTCCTGGTCCGGGTGCTGCCGGGCGACCCGGTCCGCAGCATCCTCGGGCAGAACGCCACCGAGGAGGACGCCGCCGCGGCCCGGGCCCGCTTCGGGCTGGACCAGTCCCTGTGGCACCAGTTCCTCGACTACCTCGGCGGGCTGCTGACCGGTGACTTCGGGACGTCGATCCAGAGCGGCGGCTCCGTGGGCTCGGAGATGGCGCTGCGGGTGGGGCCGACCCTGGAACTCGTGGTCATCTCGGTGACCTTCGCGCTGGTGGTGGCGACGGTGCTCGGCATCTGGTCGGCCAAGCGGGCCAACCGGGCCAGTGACCACAGCATCCGGATCTTCGCGCTGGTCGGCAACTCCGTACCGGAGTTCTGGCTCGGCCTGGTGCTGGTGCTCGTCGGCTACAGCATCCTCGGCTGGTTCCCGGCGCCGAACGGCCGCGTCGACCCGGACACCGGCCTGACCCCGCTCACCGGCGCCGACCTCGTCGACGCCGTCCTCACCGCAAACGGGCCGGCGACCGCCTCGGCCGCTGCCTACCTGGTGCTGCCGGTGCTGACCCTCGTGGTCGGCGTGGTCGCCCCGCTGCTGCGCAGCGTCCGGGCCTCCGCACTGGAGGTGCTGCACTCGGAGTCGTACGCCGCGGCGAAGGCACACGGGCTGCGGGACCGGACGCTGCACCACGGCTACCTGCTGCGGGCGACGCTGGTCCGGCTGCCGTCGCTGGCCGCGCTGGTCTTCGGTACCGCGATCGGCTCCACCGTGCTCGTCGAGTACGTGTTCTCGTGGCAGGGCTTCGGCCAGTGGGCCCTGCGCGGCCTGCTCTACCGGGACTACCCGGTGGTGCAGGCGTCGGTGCTGGTCATCGCGCTGTGCTACGTGCTGGTGTTCCTCATCGCCGACGTGGTCCACGCGATCCTCGACCCGAGAGTGAGGCTCTGATGGCCGAGCTGCGCACCGTCCCCGGCGGTCCCGCCGCCGCGCCGGTGGTCGTGCCCGGCGGTGACCGGGACGGCCGGTTCGCCAGCCGCATGATCATCGCCGGGGCGAGCATCCTGTCGGTGGTCGCGCTGGCGGCGGTGTTCGCGCCGCTGCTGAGCCAGTGGGGTGAGACCGAGATCGACGCGGCCAACACACTCGTCGCGCCGGGCGGCAGCCACCTGCTCGGCACAGACGGCAACGGCATGGACATCTGGAGCCGGGTGCTCTACGCCGCCCGGCTCGACCTGGGCATCGCCCTGGCCGCGGTCGCGCTCGCGGTGGTCGTCGGCACGCTGCTCGGTCTGGTCGCCGGCTACTTCGGCGGCTGGCTGGACGACGTGCTGATGCGGGTGGTCGACATCTTCCAGTCGTTCCCCACCTTCATCCTGGCGCTGGCCGTGGCCGCGCTGCTCGGCAACGGCACGATCAACCTGATCGTCACCATCGCGGCGGTGAACGCGCCGGCGTACGCCCGGCTGGTCCGCGCCGAGGTGCGGTCGCTGCGGGAACTGCCGTTCGTGGACGCCGCGATCACCTCCGGGGCATCGCCGGCCGGCGTGCTCTGGCGGCACCTGCTGCCCAACAGCCTCACCCCGGTCCGGGTGATCGCGCCGCTGAACTGCGGCTGGGCCATGCTCACCCTGGCCGGGCTCTCCTTCCTCGGCCTGGGCGTGAGCATCCCCGAGGCGGAGTGGGGCGCCATGATCAGCCTGGGCGCCGCGGACGTGGTCGGCGGCCGGTGGTGGACCTCGGTCCCGCCCGGCCTGGCCCTGTTCGTCTGCGTCCTGGGTTTCAGCCTGCTCGGCGAAGGCCTGCAGGACCGCGCCAACGCGAAGCGGCGGTGACCGTGCTGTCGATCGAGAACCTCTCCGTGACGATCCGCCGGCCCGGCCGGCAGGTGGCAGCGCTCAGCGGCGTCAGCTTCGCCGTACGACCCGGCGAGGTCGTCGGCCTGGTCGGTGAGAGCGGCGGCGGCAAGAGCATGGTGGCCCGCGCCGTCGTCGGGCTGCTGCCCGGCGGCTCGCACGCCACCGGCCGGGTGCGCCTCGGCGACTCGGACGTGCTGCGCATGGACGACGCCGCGCTCGCCGCCCACCGCGGGCGGGGGGTGGCGATCTGCTTCCAGAACCCGCGCGGCGCGCTCAGCCCCACCCGCACCATCGGCAAGCAGCTCGTCGACCGGCTCGCCACCCACCAGGACATGTCCGGCGACCGGGCCCGGGAGGCGGCGCGCGAGCTGTTCGAGACGGTCGGCATCCGCAGCGCGCAGCGGCGGCTCGACGCGTACGCCCACGAGCTGTCCGGCGGCATGGCCCAGCGCGTGATGATCTCGCTGGCCACCGGCTGCGCCCCGGAACTGCTGATCGCCGACGAGCCGACCACCGGCCTGGACGTGACGCTGACCCGGGAGATCCTGCGCCAGTTCCGGCACGCCGCCGACACCGACGGCCGGGGCGTCCTGCTGATCTCGCACGACCTGGCGTCCATCGCGGAGGTCTGCGACCGGGTCGTCGTGCTCTACGCCGGCACCGTGGTGGAGAGCGGACCGGCCGCGCAGGTGCTGCGGGAGCCTGCGCACCCGTACACCCGGGCGCTGCTGCGCTCGGTGCCGGACGTCGGCGGCCGGCCGGTCGTGGCCACCCCCGGCGCCATGCCGCTGCTGACGCAGGAGCCGGACAACTGCCCGTTCGTCGCCCGGTGCGCGCACGCCGACCGCACCTGCTCGACCCGGCGCCCGCTTACCGCGCCGGTGCCCGGTGGCGGCGAATGGTCGCTCGCCTGCTTCCACCCGCAGACCCGGCCGCTGGACGCCGGTACGCCGCCGCCACCGGCCGCCGAGGAGAAGGGCGCGGAAACCGGTGCGAACCCGAAGCCGGCCGTGCTGGAGGTCGAGGACGCGCACGTCGTCTACCGGAGCCGGTTCGGATCCGGCGGGCACCACGCGCTGCGCGGCGTCACGCTGCGGCTCGCCCCGGGTGAGACGCTGGGTGTGGTGGGGGAGAGCGGCTGCGGCAAGAGCACGCTCGCGAAACTCGTGATGGGCCTGGTCGCGCCCACGTCCGGGACGGTAACCGTCGCCGGGCGGGCGCTGGTCGGGCAGCCGGGCCGCCCCCGCCCGCGAGGCCGGGCGCTGCGCCGGGCCCGGACCCGCGCCCAGCTCGTGTTCCAGGACCCGATCGGCTCGCTGAGCCCGCGCCGCACCGTCGGTGACTCCATCGCCGAGCCGCTGCGCGCCGCGGGCCTGTCCCCGGCGCAACGGGAGGAGCGCGTCACCGCCGTGCTCGACCGGATGGAGCTGGACCGGTCGATCCTCAAGCGCTACCCGCACGAGCTGTCCGGCGGGCAGGCGCAACGCGTCGGCATCGCCCGCGCGCTGGTGGGCGAGCCGGACCTGATCGTCTTCGACGAGCCGACCTCTGCGCTGGACGTCACCGTCCAGGCACAGATCCTCGACGTGATCGCCGACGTGGCGGCCGACGCCGACCGCGCCTCGGTGTTCATCTCCCACGACCTGGCTACGGTGCGCGGGTTCGCCGACCGGGTCGTGGTGCTCTACCTCGGCCGGGTCGTCGAGGAGGGGCCGGTGGACGTCGTCTTCGACACGCCCCGGCACCCGTACACCCGGGCGTTGCTGGGCAGCGCCCCCCGCCTCGGCCCGACGACCGGGTCCGACGGCGAGGCCGTCGAGCTGGTCAAGGACCTGGAGGAAGCCGACGCCGCGACCGGGTGCCCGCTGGCCGCCCGGTGCCCGTTCGCCACCGGCCGGTGCCGCACGGAACAGCAGGAGCTTCAGTCGTACGGCGAGAGCCGGGCCGCCTGCTGGCGCGTTCCCGAGCTTCCCGCCCTCATCGGAAGGCAGGCTGTCACGCCATGACCCGTCGCCCCATCCGGCTCGCCGTCGACATCGGCGGGACCTTCGTGGACGCCATGGAGCTGGACACGCGCACCAACCGGGTCCGTTTCCGCAAGGCGGCGACGACCCCGGCCCGGCCCGCGGACGGTGTCCTCGCCGCGATCACCGCGCTCGGCACCGACCTGTCCGAGGTGGAGCTGTTCATCCACGGCACCACCCTCGGCCTCAACGCGGTGCTGGAACGCCGGGGCGGCCGTACCGGCATCATCACCAACGAGGGCTTCCGGGACATCTTCCTGATCGGTCGCGGCAACGTGCCGTCCGACCACATGTACGACTTCCAGTACCAGCGGCCGGAGAGCCTGGTGCAGCGACGCTTCACCGCCGGCGTGCGGGGCCGGCTCGACTACCGGGGCCGCGTGGTGGAGCCGCTGGACCCGGACAGCGTACGGGCGGCCGCCCGCGCGCTCGTGGTGGACCAGCAGGTCACCTCCATCGCCATCTGCTTCCTGCACTCGTTCCTCGACCCGAGCCACGAGCGAGCGGCCGCGCGCCTGATCCACGAGGAGTTCCCCGAGGTCAGCCTGTCGCTGTCGACCGACATCGTGCGCGAGTACCGGGAGTACGAGCGGACCAGCACCACGGTGCTGGAGGCGTACATCCGGCCGATCTTCGAGCGGTACGTGGACGAGCTGGAGGCGGGCCTCGCCGAGCGCGGCTTCGACGGGCGCTTCCTGATCATGCGGTCCGGTGGCGGCTCGATGACAAGCGCGGTCGCCAAGACCGCGCCCACGCACACAGTGCTGTCCGGCCCGGCCGGCGGCATCGTCGGCGCCGCCTACGTCGCCTCCGAGCTGGGCCGGGACAACGTGCTCACGTTCGACATCGGCGGCACCTCGCTGGACGCCTGCGTGATCGAGCGCGGCAACCCGGTCGCCGCGTACGAGGCCCAGCTGGAGCACTTCCCGCTGCTCATCCCGACATACGACATCCGTACCATCGGCGCCGGTGGCGGCTCGATCGCCTGGCTGGACCACGGCCTGCTCAAGGTCGGCCCGCAGAGCGCCGGCGCCGACCCCGGCCCGGTCTGCTACGGCCGGGGCGGCACGAAGCCCACGGTCACCGACGCGGCGGTGGTGCTCGGCTACATGGACCCGGACCGGTTCCTCGCCGGCACCATGGGGCTGCGCGACGCCGAGGCGCGCGCGGCCGTCCAGGAGCAGCTCGCCGAGCCGCTGGGCCTGACCGTGGTGAACGCGGCGGCGGGCGTGTTCGACGTGCTGCTGGCCCGCACCGTCGGCGCGGTCCGGCAGATCACCGTCGAGCGGGGGCACGACCCACGGCAGTTCGCGCTGCTCGCGTTCGGCGGGGCCGGCCCGCTGCTGGCGCCGCTGCTGGCCCGGGAGATGGGCATCGGCGAGGTGATCGTGCCGTTCGCGCCGTCGGGCTTCTCCGCCTGGGGCATGCTCTCGGCCGACATCGTGAACGATCTCAGCCGTACCGTGATGGCCACCCTCGACGACGCCGACCTGGCGGAGCTGGAGCAGCTGTTCGAGACGGTCGAGGCCGAGGCGGTCGCGTCGCTGGTGGCGCAGGGTGTGCCGGCCGGCGAGGCGGTGCTGGAGCGGCAGTTCGAGCTGCGCTACCTCGGCCAAGAGCACAGCCTGATGGTCACCGTCGGGCGTGAGCTGGACCGCGACGCCGTCCGCGCCGCGTTCGACGAGACGCACCGCACCCGGTACGGCCACACCATGGGCAACCCGCTGCAGATCCTCAACCTGCGGGTGCGCGGCATCGGCCGCACCGACCGGCCCGACCTGGAGACCCGGCCGCGCGGGGACGGCGACCCGTCGCAGGCGTTGCTGACCCACCGTGACGCCTACGACTTCGGGCGGCACGCGGTGGTGCCGTTCGCGGTCTACGACCGGGCCCGCCTGGAGCCGGGCGACACATTCGACGGACCGGCACTGATCGACGAGGGTACCTCCACCTCAGTGGTGCCCAGCGGTCAGCGGGTCACCGTCGACGACCACGGGTACCTGCTCGTCACCCTGGAGGAAGCCGCATGAGCACGCTGGACGGAGCCCAGGTCGAGGTCGTCCGCAGCTATCTGCTGTCCGCCGCGGAGGAGATGCGGGCCACCCTCATCCGTACCTCCTTCAACCCGGTCATCTACGAGGTGCACGACTTCGGCCTGTCGATGTACGACGCCGACCTGCGGCTGGTCGCCGAGGCCACCGGCCTGACGTTCTTCCTCGGCGCGAACGACTTCTCGCTGCGCAAGGGCGTGGAGTACGTGGGCCGGGAGAACCTGCACCGCGGCGACGTGGTGCTGCTCAACTACCCGTACTGGAACGCCGCGCACGCGTACGACGCGACGCTGTTCGCGCCGGTGTTCCGGCCGGACGAGGCCGACCCCGACGCGGACGGAGACCTGGTCGGGTTCCTCTGCGTCCGCGCGCACTGGATGGACCTGGGCGCCAAGGATCCCGGCTACGTGCTGGACTCGACCGACATGCACCAGGAGGGACTGATCTTCCCGGGCACCAAGGTCGTCTCCCGGGGCGAGCCGGTACGCGAGATCCACGAGCTGATCCGCTTCAACTCGCGGATGCCGGACGCGGTGCTGGGTGATCTGCACGCGCAGATCGCCGCGCTGCGCACCGGCGAGCGCCGGATGCTGGAGATCATCGAGAAGTTCGGCCGGGACATCGTGGACGAGGCGGTCGACCACATCATCGCCGACGGCGAGGCCCGCGCCCGCGCGGCGCTGGCGACGCTGCCGCAGGGCAGCTGGACCGCCGAGGACTGGGTGGACGACGACGGCATCACCGACGACCCGGTGAAGATGCGTGTCACGGTGACCATCGCTGACGGGCGCTTCGTCGTCGACTTCGCCGGTTCGGCCCCGGCCACCCGCGGCCCGATCAACATGCCGTTCGGCGCGACCGAGGCGATCTGCAAGGTCGTGCTGAAGGCGCTCACCTCCCGCGACGAGCCGTCAAACGCAGGCACCGTGGCGCCGCTGGAGGTGTGGGCCGAGCCGGGTACGCTGTTCCACGCCGTCTACCCGCAGCCCACCTTCACGCTCTGGACCGGCATCGTCGCGGTGGAGCTGATCCTCAAGGCGCTGGCCCAGGGCATGCCGGACCGGCTGCCCGCGTCCTCCGGCGGCGACGTGCCCGGCTTCATGATGGTCGGCCTGCACCCGGACACCGGGAAGATGTTCGCGGTCAGCAACAACGACCTGGTGGGCTGGGGCGGCACCGCACGGCACGACGGGATGGACGCCGCCACCCACGTCTCCGGCAGCACCGGCCGGGGCACCCCGATCGAGGTCATGGAGGCCAAGACCGGGATGTTCTTCGAGCGCTGGGAGATCCGCGCCGACTCCGGCGGCGCGGGCCGCTTCCGCGGTGGCTGCGGCCTGCGACGGGACATCCGGTTCCGGACCCCGGGGGAGTTCCTGACCGTCATCAAGAAGACGAAGAGCGCGCCGTGGGCGCTCGACGGCGGCGAGCAGCCGGAGCCGAACCAGGTGGTGGTGTTCCCGGGCACCGACCGCGAGCACCGGGTGAGCACCAAGCGTACTGTCGTGGCGGCGGGCGACCGGGTCACGCTGCTCACCGCCGGTGGCGGCGGGCACGGCGACCCGCGCCGCCGCGACCCGGAGGCGGTCCGGCGGGACGTGGCCGAGGGCTACGTCTCCCGGGAGGCCGCCCGGGACGTCTACGGAGTGGACGTCGATGGGTGAGCCGGCGGTCGACGGGGCGACGGTCGAGGTCGTCCGCAGCCACCTCGTCTCGGCCGCCGAGGAGATGCGGGCCGCGTTGGTGCGCACCGCGTTCAACCCGGTGATCTACGAGGTGTACGACTTCGGCATCTCCGTCTACGACCGGCGGTTGCGGCTGGTCGCCGAGTCCACGGGGTTGTCCCGCTTCCTCGGCGCCAACGACTACTCGCTGCGCAAGGGCGTGGAGTACGTCGGCCGGGAGAACCTGCACCGCGGCGACGTGGTGCTGCTCAACTACCCGTACTGGAACGCCGCGCACACGTACGACGCGACGATGTTCGCGCCGGTCGTGCTGCCCGACAGCGAGGAGCTGATCGGGTTCCTGTGCATCCGGGCGCACTGGATGGACCTGGGCGCCAAGGATCCCGGTTACGTGCTCGACTCCACGGACATGCACCAGGAGGGAATCATCTTCCCCGGCACGAAGGTGTACTCCCGCGGCGAGCCGGTGCCGGAGATCCACGAGTTGATCCGCTTCAACTCCCGGATGCCGGAACTCGTCCTCGGCGACCTCAACGCGCAGATCGCCGCGCTGCGTACCGGCGAGCGGCGGGTGACCGAGCTGTACCGCGACTACGGCCCGGCGGTGGTCGACGCGGTCGTCGACCGGGTGATCGACGTCGCCGCGCAACGCGCCCGGGATGCGGTGGCCGCGCTGCCGCAGGGCAGCTGGACCGCGGAGGACTGGCTCGACGACGACGGCGTCAGCGACGACCCGATCCGGATGCGGGTCACCGTCACCGTCGCCGACGGCGAGTTCACCGTGGACTTCGCTGGCTCGTCAGCGGCGGTGCCCGGGCCGGTGAACCTGCCGCTGGGCGCCACCATCGCCACCTGCCGGGTCGCGTTCAAGGGCGTCACCACGCCCGGCGAGCAGACGAACGCCGGGCACTTCGCGCCCCTGCGGGTACGCGCCGAGCCCGGCACGCTGTTCCATGCCCGGTACCCGGCTGCCACGTTCACCCAGTGGACCGGCACCGTCGCGCTGGAGCTGATCCTCAAGGCGCTGGCGCAGGGCATGCCGGACCGGCTGGCCGCCTCCTCCGGGGGCGACGTGCCCGGGTTCATGATGGTGGGCCGGCACCCGGACACCGGCGACCTGTTCGCGGTCAGCAACAACGACCCGGTCGGGTGGGGTGGCACGCCCCGGCACGACGGCATCGGACCGGCGAACCACCTGTGCCAGACCCAGGCGCGCAACACGCCGGTCGAGGTGCTGGAGTCGAGGACCGGGATGTTCTTCGAGCGCCTGGAGATCCGTACCGACTCCGGTGGTGCCGGCCGGTTCCGGGGCGGCTGCGGCCTGCGGCGGGACATCCGGTTCGTGACGCCGGGCGAGTTCCTGACGGTGATCAAGAAGACCAGGAGCGCGCCGTGGGCGCTGGCCGGCGGCGAGCAGCCCGAGCCGAACCAGGTGGTGGTGTTTCCGGGTACGGACCGGGAGCACCGGGTGAGCACACGGCGGACCGCGGTGGTGGTGGGGGATCGGGTGACCTTGCTGACCGCCGGCGGCGGCGGGCACGGCGACCCGGGGAGTCGGGATCCGGAGGCGGTACGACGGGACGTGGCCGAGGGCTACGTCTCCGCCCGGGCCGCCCGAGACGTTTATGGAGTGATCGCGTGAGTGCCGCCTATTCGCCCGAGCAGCCGAGCCTGCTGCTCGGCAACTGCACAGTGCTCGATGCCCGAGTGGTGGACGGCATGGCGCCCGTGACCGGCGCCGGGGTGTGGATCCGGGGTGAGCGGATCGCCGCCGTCGGGCCGTACGCCGAGGTGGCCGCGCAGGCACGCGACGCCGGCCCGCTGACCGAGCTGGACCTCGACGGCGCGTACCTGACGCCCGGGCTGGTCAACATGCACACCCATTTCTCCCTGTCGCTGCCCGGTTCCGGGGGCGACGGCGTCAAGGGGATGGGCTCGTACGACCTGGCCCACTACATGGCCGACGGGGCGCGGCGCACGCTGCACTCCGGGGTGACCACCGTGCGCTGCGTGGCGGAGAAGGACCACGCCGACTTCGCGTTGCGGCGGGCGATCAACGCCGGGCGGGTGCCGGGTCCGCGCATCTACACCGCCGGTCGGGCGCTGGTCTGCACCGGCGGGCACGGCCACGAGAGCAACGACACGCTGGAGTGCGACGGCCCGGTGGGCTTCCGCCAGGGCGTGCGCAGCCAGATCAAGGCCGGCGCGGACCTGATCAAGGTGATGATCTCGGGCGGCATCGCCGGTGAGCACGAGAGCATCCACACCCCCCAGTTGTTCGCCGACGAGATGAGCGCGGTGATCGAGACCGCGCACGCGTGGGGCCGCAAGGTGACCGCGCACGCCGGACCGGCCGAGGTGATCGGCGCGGCGGTGGAGCTGGGACTGGACTGCGTGGAGCACGGCTACCAGCTCACCCCGCAGGTCGCGGTGCGGATGGCCGAGCGCGGCACCGCGCTCGTGCCGACGCTGCTGGTGACCCGCTGCAAGGAGTTCTTCGACGAGCTCGGCGTGCCGGAGTGGATGCAGTGCCGGTCGCTCGGCGCCGGCCCCCGGCACCTGGAGAGCTTCGACATGGCGATCGCCGCCGGGGTGGAGGTGCTGCTCGGCAGCGACATGCCCCCGTTCTGGCGGTTCGAGGGCACCAGCGCCTCGGTCCGGGAGCTGGAGTACATGTCCGAGCGGATCGGCACCGCGCGGGCCATCCACGCCGGCACCCTCGGGCCGATCCGGTGGCTCGGCGCGGAGTCCGACCTCGGCACCGTCGAGGCCGGCAAGCTGGCCGACCTGATCGCTACCGACGCCGACCCGCTCGCCGACACCTCGGCCTTCCGGGCCGTGCGGTGGGTCATGAAGGGCGGGCGGGTCGCCCGCGACGACCGGAACCAGGAGGCGACGCGATGACGTTCGCGCAGGCGGGCGCGGCGGAGATAGCCGCCGGCATCGACGACATGTACGCCGCGTTCCTCGCCGGGGACCGGCAGCGGTTCGACACGCATCTGGACCCCGACGTGACCACCTGGGAGACGCACCTGCCCGGGCCGCTGCGGACACGCGCCGAGCTGGACGAGTACCGCGCCCGGCGTGACGCCGCGGGGCAGCGGCCCCGGCTGGCGGTGCTCGCCGCGCGGGACAAGCGCATCGACGTCTGGGACGACTTCGGCGTCGCCCGGTACGAGCTGGTGGCGCGGCTCGGCCCGGACGACGAGCCGGAGATCACCCGGGTCACCGACGTGGTGCGCCGGATCGACGGCCGCTGGGTGATCGTGCACCACCACGCCGAGTTGGTCCGGCAGCCGGTGGGTGCGGCGTGATCCGGCGGTTGACCGCCGGGCGGACCGGTGAACCGGCGGACGTGCTGTCGGTCGCCGAGTTGCCCGACGACCCGCCGCCCGGCCCCGGTGAGGTGCGGCTCGCCGTCCGTACGGTGGGGCTGAACTTCCTGGACGTCATGCTCTGCCGGGGCGAGTACCCGGTGCGGCCGGATCCACCGATGACGCCGGGCGTGGAGGCGGCCGGCCGGGTCGTCGCCGCCGGTGCCGGAGCCGGGCACCTGCTGGGTCAGGAGGTGCTCGCCTGCCCGGTGCTGCCGCGCGGCGCGCTCGGCAGCACCGTGACGGTGGACGCCGCAGTTGTCGTGCCGCTACCGTCCGCAATGGACCCGGTGATCGCGGCGGCGCTGCCGGTCACCTACCAGACCGCCTGGTTCGCGTTGGAACGAGCCGGTCTCACGGCCGGGCAGACGGTGCTGGTGCACGCGGGCGCCGGCGGGGTCGGCATCGCCGCGATCCAGCTCGCGGTGGCCCGCGGCGTGCGGGTTCTCGCCACCGCCGGTGGTCCGGCCAAGACCGCGATCTGCCGCGACCAGGGCGCCGAGGTGGCGATCGACTACACGACTGACGACTTCGTCCCCGCCGTGCTGGCTGCCACCGGCGGGCGGGGCGTGGACGCCGTCGTGGACCCGGTCGGCGGCGACGTGTTCGCCCGCACCTGGGAGTGCCTGGCGTTCGAGGGCCGCCTGGTGGCGGTGGGAGCCGCGGGTGGCGCGCCGCCGCCTGTCGACCCGCTGCGGCTGATGGCGGCGAACGCGACGCTCGTCGGGCTGTCCTGGGGCTCGCAGTACCCGTGGCGCCGGGCGAGCGCCGTCGGGGCCGCGTACCGGGAGTTGTTCGACATGTGCGCCTCGGGCGCGGTCCGGCCGCCGATCAGCCGCGTCGTGTCGCTGGACGAGGCGCCCGCGGCGCTCACCGAACTGGCCGAACGCCGGACCACCGGCAAGATCATCGTGCGGATCGACGAGGGGGAGGGACCGTGAGCGACAGCGCCGACGGCGACATGGAGATCTACGACCTCAAAGTGACAGTCGACCGGATCGAGGGCCGGTCGGTGTGCGGCATGGCAGTGGGCGACCACTTCGAACTCACCGACAGCGCGCACCTGCGGCTGCCCGAGGGACAGCACTTCTGCGTGTACGCGCTCGCCTCGGTGCTGCCCTTCCTCGCCGCCAAGCAGCGCGATCTGGCGCCGGGGGACTGGCTGGCCCAGGACTCCCACTTCATCTGCCCCGACCCGGAGGAGCGGCTCGTCATGAGGGTGGAACGGACCTGCCGCCGCACGATGAACTCGGCGGACCTGACGTGACCGTCGAGATCGGACTCGGCCTGCAGAGCGACAAGCCGGCCGGCACGTACGCCCGGCTGGCCCGCGCCGCCGAGGAGCACGGCTTCGACGTGCTCACCGTCTTCGGCGACCTGATGTACCAGCCGCCGATCTTCCCGCTGCTGGAGATGGCACAGGCGACCGGACGGGTACGCCTCGGCGCGGCCTGCCTGAACCCCTACTCGATGGCGCCGTACGAGATCGCCGGTCAGCTCGCCGCCCTGGACCTGGCCTCACACGGGCGGGCCTACCTGGGACTGGCCCGCGGGACCTGGCTGGGCGCTGTCGGCCTGCCGCAGCCGCGCCCGCTGACCACGATCGAGGAGGCGGTGCAGGTCGTCTACCGCCTCTTGCGCGGCGACCGCGGCGGCTTCACCGGGAAGGTCTTCTCGCTTGCTCCCGGCACCGCCCTGCGCTACGACGTGCAGCGCCCCGACCCGCCGCTGCTGCTCGGCGCGTGGGGCCCGCAGGGCGCGGCGCTGGCCGGGCGGATCGCCGACGAGATCAAGGTGGGCGGCAGCGCCAACCCGGACATGGTCCCGGTGATCCGCGAGCGGCTGCGGGCCGGCGCGGAGAAGGCCGGGCGCGACGTCGCGGACGTCGGCATCGTGCTCGGCGCGGTCACAGTGGTCGACACCGACGGCGAGGCGGCCCGCGCCAAGGCCCGCACCGAGGTCGCCATGTACCTGGCCGTCGTGGCCGAGCTGGACCCGACCGTCGAGATGCCCGACGACCTGGTCAAGCGTGTCGGCGAGCTGGTCGACGCGGGCGAGGACGAGGCGGCGGGCCGGCTGATCCCGGACGACGTGCTGGACCGGTTCGCCTTCTCCGGCACCCCGGAGCAGGTCGCCGCGCAGGCCCAGGCGCTCATCGACGTGGGCGTCCGCCGGGTCGAGTTCGGCACGCCGCACGGCCTCACCGACGAGCGCGGCGTGGACCTGCTCGGCTCGGCCGTCCTACCGCTGCTGCGCAGGTGAGTGCGGTGCGGCTCGCCGTCGTGACCGGCCCCGGACTGGTGGCCGACGCCGGGCTGCTGTCGTCCCTCGTCGCCACCACCTGCGCCGAACTGGACGTCACCGGCGAGGCGGTCGCCGCCGCCTCCGCCGACGAGATCCGCTCGTTGCTCGCCACGACGGACCAACCGGTGGTGGTGCTGCCCGGACCCACCGCCCCGGCCCGTGCCCTCATCGGCGCGCGGCCGTCCGGCGTGGTCTGGTACGACCTCACCGTCGAGTCGCCGGTGCCCGGCGCGGTCCACCTGGCCGGGCGGGGACTCTCGGGCCTGGCCTGGGCGATCCGGCACGCCGTGCACCGCCGCCGGGCACCCGCCACCCGGATCGCCTACGGCCCGGACCCGGACCAGTGGGGCGACCTGCGGCTGCCGTCCGCCTCGCCCACCGGGCCCGCGCCGGTCGCGGTGCTGCTGCACGGCGGGTTCTGGCGGTCCGTCTGGGGCGCCGACCTGATGGACGCGCTCGCCGACGACCTGGCCCGGCGCGGGTACGCGTCCTGGAACCTGGAGTACCGGCGCCCGGACCGGCACGGCTGGGACGCGACCACACAGGACGTCGAGGCGGGCATCACCGCGCTGCGGGACCTCGCCGCCGATTGGTCGCTGGACCTGGACCGGATCGTCGTCTTCGGCCACTCGGCGGGCGGGCAGCTCGCGCTGCGCGCCGCGGCGGACCTGGCCCGCCGCGCGAGCGGGCCGCGTGTGGCGCTCGCGGTGTCGCTGGCCGGGGTGCTCGACCTCACCGAGGGCGAGCGGCGCTACCTCGGCGACGGCGCGGTCGCCGCGGCGCTGGGCGGCTCACCGGCGACGGCTCCGCGCCGGTACGCCGAAAGCGACCCGATGCGCCGCCTGCCGGCCGGGGTGCCCACACTGCTGGTGCAGGGGACGGAGGACAGCCTCGACCTCGTCGACAGCAACCGCCGGTACGCCATGGCCGCCCGCGAGGCGGGCGACGACGTCCGGTATCTCGAACAGGCCGGGGACCACTTCGCCGTCATCGACAGCGGCGCTGACATCTGGCACGCCACCATGACCGCGATCGGCGGCTGACCCCGGTGCCTGCTCCACGCTTGTTCACCGACATGAACAAGCGTGGAGTTCGGCGTGTCTCAGAACAGGCGGGGCGTGACGACCGAGACCACAGTCGTCACCGAGTCCGTGTCGTTGTACATCTGGTGCGGCGCCGACGAGCGCAGGTGCACGCTGTCACCCGGGAGCAGCCGGTGCTCGACGCCCTCCACCTCGTAGAGCAGCTCACCGGAGATGACGTAGGCGAACTCCTCGCCCCGGTGGCCGTACGCGTTCTCCCGGCGCCCGCCCGGCGCTATGTGCACGAGCATCGGTTCGAGCACCAGGTCCGGCCCGCGGTCGGAGAGCATGCGGTAGGTCTGCTGCCCGGACACGTACTGCGTGGCCGCCGTCTCCGCCCTGGTCAGCGTGAAGTGATGGGGGAGCGAGGAGACAGTGCTGTCCGACGCGGCGGTGCCGGCGTCGAAGAAGTCGGCCACCGACCGGTCGAGCGCCTTGGCGACGCTGCCGAGCGCGGTCAACCCGATGGAGGAGATGCCGCGCTCGACCTGGGACAGGAAGCCGATCGACAGGCCGGAGCGGGAGGCGAGGCCGCGCAGGGTGAGCCCGCGCTCCTTGCGGTACCGCCGGATCCGGGCGCCGACCACGCCCGCCGGGGTGCTCTCGTCCGCAGCGCCACCGGGTGTGGCCTGCTCCGACGGTGCCTGACTGTCCATGGACCGCACGAGGACCTCCTGTTGCGGTGGCGGGGGATCCGCCCGGCATGTTCGATCCTATCGAACATGCCTGCTCCCGGGCGAGGGGGAGCCGCGGTCATTTCCGTGCGCCGCCGCGCCGTCCCTGGCGGACAGCCAGCAGGGCCACTTGTCTCCCTTGACTTTTTGGTGATGCTTCGACCCCTTCGCGCCGGACCGGCCACCCTCGATCGATTTGCCAACGCAGAAACGACGAAATTCGTCGCAACCAGGCTCTCTAGCGACGAGTTGATGAGTTTTTATGGACAACAACTGGCGTGCCTCGTAGAGTCTCGACATCTTCTGACGATCTGGAGATGACGTGAAAACTGCCGCCACCGGCCATCCCGCTCGCACCGCCACCGATCTGCACGCCGCCGCCACAGTGGTGGACGGCAGTACGGTGATCGAGCTCAGCGACGCCCATCTCGACCGGATCCGGCGAGGCGGCGTCACCGCGGTCAACCACACGGTCACCCGGCCGTACGCGGACACCGTCACCGCCCTGCGTGAAGTCAACCGCTGCCGCAGGTGGATCGACGCGCACCAAGACGAGGTACTGCTCGCCCTGACGGTGGACGACATCCACCGGGCGAAGGCCGAGGGCAGGGAGGCCGTCATCCTCGGCCCGCAGGACACCGAGATGATCGGGGTGGACCTCGATCTGCTCGGCACGTTCCACGACCTGGGCGTCCGCATTCTCCAACTGACCTACCAGCGGCAGAACCTGCTCGGCGCGGGCTGCGGCGAGATCACCGACTCGGGACTGACGCACCGGGGCCGTGCCTTCGTGCGAGAGATGAACGAGCTGGGCATCCTGGTCGACGTCTCACACTGCGGTGAGCGCACCGGCCTGGACGCCATGGACGCTTCCGGCAAGCCCGTCGTCGTCACGCACGCCTTCTGCGACGCGCTGTCGCCGCACATCCGTGCCAAGTCGGATGGTTACCTGCGGTGCCTCGCCGAGCAGGGCGGCGTCATGGGCATCACCACCCTGTCGGGGTTCCTGTACCACCCGGACGACCCGTCCCGTCGTCCGGACCTGAACCGCTTCGTGGAGCACGTCTGCCGTGTGGTGGAGGTGACCGGCGTCGACCACGTCGCCGTCGCCACCGACTACGACGAGACGTGGACCGAGGAGATGCGGATCGCGCAGCTCGAGAGCATCGCGCAGGCGAACTCGACGGAGCACCGGAACCTGCTGGGCGATTTCGGCTGGGCGGAGCGCCGGGCGATCGGCATGGACGACGCCGCGGACTTCCCCAACATCACCGCGGCGCTTCTGACCGGCGGCTTCTCGCCGGAGGACGTGACCAAGATCCTCGGGGGCAACTGGCTCCGGGTCTATGGGGAGGCATGGAAGCCGGCCTGAATCACTAATCGTGACACTGCCAAGGAGACTCATGCGTACCCGAATTCTGATGAGAGCGCTGGCGGTGGGCGTCGTGGCGACGCTCGCGGCCGGCTGCGGAGGCGGCGAGCCGCCGTCGGGCAAGTCCGGTGGTAACGCCAGCGACGGCCTCACCGGCAACGTCAAGCTGGAGGACGAGACGCAGGCCGCCGGCACGCCGAAGCCCGGTGGCCGCCTGCGGATCATGATCCGCCTGGACGCCAACGAGCTCGACCCGCACCGGATGTCGGAGACCTCGGCCTTCGTCATCAACGAGCAGATCTACGAGTCGCTCGTGCAGTCGTACCGGGGTGAGATCAAGCCGGCCATCGCCGAGTCGTGGGAGCAGAGCGCGGACGGCCTGACCGTCACGTTCAAGCTGCGCGGCAACGCTTACTTCCACAGTGGCCGCAAGGTGACCGCCGCGGACGTGAAGTACTCGATCGAGCGGATCAAGGACCCGGCCACCCGGGCGCCGCGGGCGCGCAGCTACGAGGGCATCACCTCGGTCGAGGCGACCGACGAGCGTACCGTCGTTATGAAGCTGGCCAAGCCCAATGCGGCCATCCTGACCCTGCTGTCCACCGCCGCGTCGTCGATCGTCGACAAGACGGTGATCGAGTCCCAGGGCGACCTGAACGGCAGCGTCGACGGCGGCAGCGGCCCGTTCAAGCTGGCCGCCCGGACCACCGGCCAGGCCATCAAGCTGGACAAGCACGACAAGTACTGGGAGTCCGGCGTCCCGTACCTCGACGGCCTGGACTTCACCTTCAACCCGGACGACAACGCCCGCGCCGCCGCCGTGCGCAGCGGCACCGTCGACTTCCTCTGGCGGCCCGCGCCCGAGTTCATCGACGCGCTCAAGCGCGACGAGAAGCTCAAGTGGTACGGCGGCTCCGGCTCGCTGTCGCTGCACCTACGGCTGAACACCTCGAAGGCGCCGTACGACAACGTCAAGGTCCGGCAGGCCATCTACACGGCGCTGGACCGGCAGGAGATCCTGGACGTCGCCAACTCCGGCTTCGGCACCGCGCTCAACGCCGGCTACCTGCCGTCGGACCGGTTCGGCGCGCTCAAGGAGCCGGTGTACGGCAAGCCGGACGTCGAGAAGGCGAAGGCGCTGCTGGCCGAGGCGGGCTACCCGAACGGCTTCGACGCCAAGCTGATGGTGATCGCCACCTCGGCGTTCCAGGTGCGCTCGGCCGAGGTGGAGCAGCAGCAGCTCGCCAAGATCGGCATCAAGGTGACGCTGGAGTCGGTGGAGGCCACCATCGCCGACACCAAGACGAAGTCCGGTGACTTCGACATGTACCAGTCTGGCTTCGGCCTCACCTACGACCCGGACGAGCGGTTCACCGCCAGTTTCCTCAAGGGCGGCGGCCTGAACTACGGCAACTGGTCCGACGCCGAGTACGAGGACCTGGTCGTCAGGGCCCGCTCCGAGATGGACCGGGACAAGCGCGCCGAGCTCTACCAGCAGGCCGAGAAGATCCTGGCCGAGCGCGGCCCGGTGGCCATGACGTTCCTGAACGCCGACTTCGACGTGGTGCAGAAGGACGTCATGGGTTACCGGGGTGACCCGACGCCGACGTACCGCTTCTACCGGCACCTCTGGCTGGACCGCTGACGAGCGCGGAGGGGACGCCACCCGAAGGCGTCCCCTCCGCCGCACCCGCGACGAAAGGGAATCCATGACGTCCGTACCCCTTACCCACCGCTACATCATCGCCGCCCGGCTGAAGGGCTACCTCGGCAAGCACGAGGAGTCCGTGGCCCTGCTGACCGAGGCGCTCGAACTGGAGCCGAACAGCCCGCGCCTGCTGCGCTTCCGGGGTCACCGCCGGATCTCCATCAGTGACTACGCCGGGGCGATCGCCGACCTGCGCGCCGCCGCCGACCAGCTCGCCGGTGTCGAGGACGAGTACGAGATGTACCAGCCGGAGGTGGAGAAGGACGTCGTGAGCCTGATCCTCGGCCGGCCCGAGGACGTACGCCCGCAGCACCTCAGCGACGCCGACGCCGCCGCGGACCCGGAGATCCTCGGTCGGTACCACACCACGCTGCACGCCTCCGTCTGGTATCACCTCGGCGTCGCCCAGTACCTCGCCGGTGACCTGGAGGGCTGCCTGCCCAGCTTCGCCGAGTCGGAGAAGGCGTCCCGGCACCAGGAGGGGCTGGTGGCGTCGCAGGACTGGCAGTACATGGCGCTGCGGCGCCTCGGCCGCACCGCCGAGGCCGAGGAGGTGCTCGACCGGTTCCGTCAGGTCGACCTGGTCGACGAACCGCACCTGGTCGGCTACGAGGGCCGGATGAGGCTTTACACCGGCCAGATCGGCCCGGACGAGCTGTGGGCGATGTGCGACGGCAACAGCCTCAAGACCGTGACCCAGGGGTACGGCCTCGGCAACTGGCACTACTACAACGGCGACGCCGGAAAGGCGCGCGAGGTCTTCGACGGTGTGCTGAAGACCCGCGTCACGCACGCCTTCGCCTACCTGGCCGTCAAGGCCGAGTACGAGCGCAACCCGGACTTTGCGACCACGAGCAGGGAGAACTGACATGGCAATCATCCGGGCCGAGATCGGCAAGCGGGATCAGGCCACCAAGGAAGCGATGATCGCGGACCTGACCGACGTGCTGGTCAAGTACGGCTCTCCGCGCGAGAACACCCACGTCCTGCTCTACGAGGTGTCGTACGACAACTGGGCCAAGGGCGGCGTGACGTACAACAACCGGAAGCGTGCGCAGGAGTCCTCGTGACCGGCGCCGCGGCGGGACCGCACGTCCTGCTCACCCCCAACCTGTCGGACCTGCTCCCGCAGTTGCGGGAGCGGTTCCCGCAGTGCCGGTTCAGCCCGGTCCCCGACGGTGAGCCGGTCCGCGAGGAGTGGCTCGACGCCGAGGTGATCCTGCGCAGCGCGATGAACGAGGACACCTTCGACGAGCTGCTGGCCAAGTGCGACCGGCTGCGGTGGGTGCAGATCACCGCGGCCGGGTTCGACTGGGTGGGCGGCGAGCTGATGCAGCGCCGCCTCGCCGACGGGCTGCTCTACACCCGGTCGCCCAACTCCTACAACGTGCCGATCGCCGAGTACGCCGTCGGCGCGGTGCTGATGCGCTTCCGCGCGTTCCCGGAACACCGGGAGGCACAGGAGCGCCGGGAGTGGGTGCGGATCACCGGCCGGGACTTCATCGGCAGCACGATGCTGATCTTCGGCACCGGCGGCATCGGCGGCGAGGTGGCCTGGCGGGCCCGTGCCCTCGGGGTCGACGTGATCGGCGTGAACCGTTCCGGCATCCCGGCCGAGGGCTTCGACCGGGTGATCCCGTACGCCGAGCACACGGCCGTGCTGTCGGAGGCCGACTCGGTGGTCCTGGCCATGCCGCTGACCAGCGAGAACCGCTACTTCTTCGACGCCGCGCACTTCGCGGCGATGAAGGAGTCGGCGGTGCTGGTGAACGTCGGGCGGGGCGCCCTCGTGGTGGAGGACGCCCTGGTCGACGCGATGCGGTCCGGCCGGATCGCCGGCGCGGTGCTGGACGTGTTCGAGGAGGAGCCGCTGCCGGCCGATCACCGGTTGTGGGGCCTGCCGAACACGACGATCACCCCGCACACGTCGTTCCGCGGCACCGGCAACCTGCAGCGGCTCTACACCGACTTCTGCGTCAACCTGGAGCGTTACCTGGCCGGCGAGCAGCTGGCCGGCCTGAAGCGGCAGCCCGATCTGGGGTACTGAGGCGGCCGAACGGGAGGCGGCCCACCGGATGATCCGGTGGGCCGCCTTCGTCGTGCCGTGCGTCAGTCGAGCAGCGCGCGGGCGGCCGTCAGCACGTCGTGCTCACCGAGCAGGACGTGGTCGGCCGCCGGGCCCAGCGGGACGTAGCTGTCGACGCTGTTGACGCGGGAGATCCGGCCCGGGTAACCGGCGTCGACCAGGGCGGCCACCACCGCCTCGGACACCCCGCCGCCGGCCCGCGTCTCGTCGACCACCAGCACCCGGGGTACGCCGTCGAGCGCGGCGAGCAGGCTCGCTGCCGGCAGCGGCGCGAGCCACTGCAGGTCCACGACACGGGTTCCGGCGCCCCGCTCGGCGGCGAGCGTCCCGGCCACCCGCAGGCTCATCGGCACCCCGTTGCCGAGCGTGACGAGCGCCAGGTCGCCGCCGTCGCGGACGGTGCGGACCTGCCCGAGCGGCGCCTCGGTGGCCGCCCACTCGTCCGGCGGGGCGTACCGGGCCAGCCAGCCGCCGTCGCCGTCGGTGTGCAGGTCGCGCGTGTGATAGAGCGCGATCGGCTCGAGGAACACGCAGACCCGCTTCTCCTGCTCGGCCAGCGCGAGACACTGCCGCAGCAGCGCCGGGGCGGTGGCCGGGTGGGACGCGACGGCGAGCGACAGCCCGGGGATGTCCCGCAGCACGGCCACCGAGTTGTCGTTGTGGAAGTGCCCGCCGAACCCCTTCTGGTACGCCAGCCCGGCGATCCGGACCACCATGCCGTTGCCGTACTGCCCGGCGGAGAAGAACCGCAGCGAGGCGGCCTCGCCGCGCAGCTGGTCCTCGGCGTTGTGCAGGTAGGCGAGGTACTGGATCTCCGGAATCGGCAGCGTGCCGGCCAGCGCGCTGCCGAGCGCCACCCCGAGGATGGTCTGCTCGTCCAGCAGCGTATCGAACACGCGGTTCGCGCCGAACGCCTTGCGCAGCCCGCGGGTGGCGCCGTAGACGCCGCCCTTGCGGGCCACGTCCTCGCCGAAGACCTGGGCCTGCGGCCAGGTGAGCAGCGCGTCGTGCAGGGCGGCGTTCACCGACTGGGCGAGCGTGAGTGGTCCGCGCGACTCGGGGAGCCTGCCGCCGAACACCTTCTCCCGCCCGGCGCCGGCCCGTCCGGCAGCCGCGGCGACCCGGTCGGTCCGGCGCTCGGTGAGCGGAGCGGTCACCGCCGCCGCGTCGGGCAGCCGCTCGACCCGCCCGAGCATCGCCTCGGCCTGGTCCATGACCAGCTTGCGCGTCTGCTCGTAGCGGGCCAGGCTCTCGGCCGGGCCGAGGATCCCGCGCCGGGCCAGCACCGCCGCCGTGGCCAGCAGCGGATCGCGGGCGTAGTCGGCGAGGATCTCCAACCGGGACCGGTACGCCAGCTCCGCGTCGGAACCGGCGTGGCCCATGAACCGGACCGTGCGCAGGTGCAGCACGGCGGGCCGGCGTTCGGCGCGTACCCGATGGGCCACCTCGGCGGCGATGGCGAGCAGCCGCGCGGGGTCAGTGCCGTCGGCAGCGGTGTAGTCGAGGCCCGGCAGCGCGGACAGCATCCGCTCCACCCAGCCCTGCGGGGAGCGGGTGCTGATGCCGATGCCGTTGTCCTCGCAGACGAACAGCACCGGCATCCCGAGTCCCTGGTGGGCGACCCAGCCGGCGGCGTTCAGCGCGCCCGCGGCGGTGGAGTGGTTGGCCGAGGCGTCGCCGAAGCTGCACACCACCACCGCGTCAGCCGGATAGCCGGTGTCACCGACGCCCCGGTCCAGGGCGAACGCCATGCCCATCGCGCGGGGCAGGTGTGAGGCGATCGTCGAGGTCTGCGGGATGACGTTGAGCACCCGGTGCCCGAAGACCTTGTGCCGGCCGCCGGAGATCGGGTCCCGCCGGGACGCGGCAGCGGAGTGCAGCACGTCGGCGATCGGAGTGGACCCGGGAACCTGGCCGGCCCGGGCGGCGTAGAAGCCCCCGGACCGGTAGTGCAGCAGCGCCGGATCGGTCGGGCGCAGGGCCAGCGCGACAGCGGCGTTGCTCTCGTGGCCGCTGGACCCGATCGTGTAGAAGCCCTCCCGCTTCGACTGCAACCAGCGCAGCGCGAGGTCGAGGTGGCGGCTCTGGATCTGGGCGTCGAAGTAGTCCAGCAGCAAGCCGGCGTCGACGGCGGCGTCCGGCGACTGCTCCGCGGGCACCGGACGGCCCGCCGACCATTCCGACAGTTGACGAACCAGGTGTTCGTCGATGCTTTCCACGTTGCTCCTTGGCGAGGGGTGCGAGGGATCAGCGGCTGGACCGGCCGCGCAGTCGCGGGTCGAGGACGTCGCGGAGCGTGTCGCCCAGCAGGTTGAAGCCCAGCACCGCGATCATGATGCAGACGCCGGGGACCACGGACGGCCAGATCGACAGCTCCATGAACGCCTTGCCGCTGGAGAGCATCGAGCCCCAGGACGGCTGGGGCGGCTGCACGCCGAGCCCGAGGTAGCCCAGTGACGCCTCGACCAGGATCGCGGTGGCGAGGCTCGTGGTGAACTGCACGGCGATCGGGGCGACCGAGTTGGGCAGGATGTACTTGAAGATCAGCCGGGTGTTGCTCAGCCCGACCGCCTGACCGGACTCCACATACGGTTCGCGGCGCACCGACATCGCCGTGCCGCGCACGATGCGGGCGAAGCTCGGGATGAAGACGAGGATCAGGGCCAGGATCAGGTTCTCCGTGCCCGGTCCCCGGGCGGCCACGACCGCCAGAGCCAGCAGCAGCGTGGGGAAGGCGAACATGATGTCGGTGGCGGGCGTGATGACTGCGTCGAGGAAGCCCCGGTAGAAGCCGGCGAGCAGTCCGAGCAGGACGCCGACCGCGCCGGCGCAGGTCACCACGACCAGGCTGACCGCCAGCGAGGTGCGTGCGCCGTAGAGGGCCCGGCTGAGCAGGTCCCGGCCGGCCTCGTCGGCACCGAGCAGGAAGTCGCCGCCGGGCGGGGCGAGCCGCTGGTTCGACATGGCCGTCGGGTCGTACGGGGCGATGAGCGGTGCTAGCGCCGCGGCGGCACCCATCAGCACCACGATGACCAGGCCGATCGCGCCCACCCGGTCACGCCAGATCAGGCGCAGCAACTCCACGCTGCGGTGGGTCCTGCGGGCCGGTGCCGCGGCGCGGCTGCGGTCGGAAGCGACATCAGTGACCACTGCGCAACCTCGGATCCAGGTAGGTGTAGATGAGGTCTACGAGGAAGTTGACGACGACGTAGAAGAAGGCCAGGAAGAGCAGGGTGCCCTGGACGACCGGGTAGTCGCGCTGGGAGATGCCGCGGATGACCATGGTCCCCAGGCCCGGCCAGGCGAACACCTGCTCGACGATGACGGTGCCGCCCAGCAGCGCGCCGGCCTGGATGCCGAGCACCGTCACCACCGGGATCAGCGAGTTGCGCAGGGCGTGCCGGGCCATGACCACCCGCTCGTGCAGGCCCTTGGCGCGGGCGGTGCGCACGTAGTCCTGGTTGAGCACCTCCAGCATGCTGGAACGGGTCATCCGCATGCTGATCGCGGCGAGGCTGGAGCCCAGCGTCACGGCGGGGAGGACGAGGTGCTTCAGGGTCTCCCCGAAGCCCCCGCCCTCGCCCGCGCCCTGAGACGGCAGCCAGCCCAGCGACACCGAGAAGACGTACACCAGCAGGATGCCGAGCCAGAAGTTCGGCAGCGACAGCCCGACCAGCGAGCCGACCCGGGTGGTGGCGTCCAGCAGCCCGTTGCGCCTGGTCGCGCTGAGCACCCCGAGCGGAATCGAGATGAGGATCGAGACCAGCAGCGCCGACACGGCCAGCAGGAGTGTGGACGGAAGGCGCTGCATGATCTCTTCGAGTACCGGCTGGCCGGAGCGCATCGAGGTGCCGAAGTCGCCCTGGACCAGGGCGCCCAACCATCTCAGGAACTGCTCGTACACGGGCATGTCGAGCCCGAAGTAGCGGCGCATCTCCGCCTCGATCGCGGGGTCGCCGAAGTCCTGGCCCATGATCGAGCTGATCACGTCGCCGGGGATCATGCGGATGACCAGGAATGAGATCACCGAGATCCCGAAGAGGACTGGAATAACCGATAAGAGACGGGTCAACGTGATGCGCAGCATTGCGGTTTCTCCGGTCGGTCAGGTGTCGGCGCCGGGTGTGCCGGGGTCCGCCTTCGCGTCCCAGCCGGCTTCCTCGCCCCCCGTGACGGCGATGTCGCGCGCCCACTCGTGCGCGCGCTTGGCGACCCGTAGCACCATCACCGACCGGCTCTCCATCACCCCGTCGAGGTGGCCGAGCCGCTCGGTCCAGAACCGCCGCATGGCGTTGCTGGAGGCGAAGTAGCCGACGGCGATGATGTCGAACTGGCCGGTCACGTGGTAGACGTACGCGATCTCCGGCATTCCGGCGAGCTTGTCGATGAGCCTTTCGGTGGCACCGGGAGCGCTCTGGATCTCGAACAGGGTGTGCACCGGCCGCCCCATGAAGGCGGCGCTGGGGATCGCGGCGAACTGCAGCTGACCCTCGGTGACAAGCCGTTCCACCCGGCGTCGTACGGATCCCTCGGAGAGGCCGACCTTCGCCGCCAGCGCGACGTTCGTCTGTCTCGGATCCTGAACGAGCTCCCGGATGATGCTGCGATCTTTCTCGATCGAGCTCTTGGATGCCATCTCGCTCCAACTCTTAGTGACGGAATTCGTCGCTGCCGGGAGCCTAGACGACGAACATCGTCTGTGCAACACTCCGGGATGACGAATGGTGGCGTTCGGGAGTCTAACTCAGGGGGATCGATGGCCTTGTTGGAGGTCCGTGACCTGCGTACCGAATTCCGCGGCGCGCGGGGCTCGGTGACGGCGGTGGACGGGGTGTCGTTCACTGTCGACGCAGGGGAGATGGTCGCCCTTGTCGGTGAGTCCGGCTGCGGGAAGTCGGCGACCGCTCAGTCCATCATGGGGCTGATCGTGCCGCCGGCCGGTCAGGTGACCGGCGGTCAGGTGCTCTTCGAGGGGCGGGACCTGCTGCGGCTGTCCGCGCGGGACCTGAGAGCCGTCCGCGGCAAGGGCATCTCGATGATCTTCCAGGATCCGATGACCTCGCTGAACCCGGTGCTGACCGTGGGCCGGCAGATGACCGAGCCGCTGCAACTGCACCTCGGGATGAACCGCCGCGCCGCGCGCAAGCGGGCGGTCGAGCTGCTGGAGATGGTACGGATCCCGGCGGCGGACACCCGGCTCAGCTCGTATCCGCACCAGCTCTCCGGCGGCATGCGGCAGCGCGTCATGATCGCCATGGCGCTCTCCTGCCGGCCGCGGCTGATCCTCGCCGACGAGATCACCACCGCGCTCGACGTCACCATCCAGGCGCAGGTGCTGGACCTGCTCCGGGAACTGGCCCTGGAGACACGCACCGCGGTCCTGTTCATCACCCACGACCTCGGCGTGGTCGCCGGCATGGCCGAGCGCGTCAACGTCATGTACGCGGGCCAGATCGTCGAGCGCGCCGGGACCGTCGACCTGTTCCACCAGCCGCAGATGCCGTACACCTGGGGTCTGCTCGGCTCGGTGCCCCGCCTCGACCAGGTCCGGGGCGGCAAGCTGCGCCCCATCGCCGGCCGCCCGCCGGAACTGTCGGAGATCCCGCCCGGCTGCCGGTTCGCGCCGCGCTGCGTCCACGCCCGTGGCGTCTGCCGAGACGAGGCGCCCGGCCTGACCACCGTCCGGCGCGCGCCGGACCGCGACCAGCTCACCCGCTGCTGGGGCATGCGCCCGGCAGAGCAGGGCGGCTGGCTGACCACCGAGGACCGCTACGCCGACCAGAGCGCGGAGGTGCGCTGATGCCGCCCACCCCGGAGACCGTCCCCGAACCCCTGCTGCGGGTCCGTGACCTCGTTGTCGACTTCAAGGTTCCGGTCCGCGGCTCGCTGCTGCCGGCCCGGCTGCGCGCGGTCTCCGGCGTGGACCTGGACATCCGGCCCGGCGAGATCATCGGCGTGGTCGGCGAGTCCGGCTGCGGCAAGTCCACCACCGGCCGGGCCATCCTCCAACTGCTCAAGCCCAGCCAGGGCACCGTCACCTTCGACGGTATCGAGTTGACCACACTGGACCGCAGGCGGATGCGGGCCATGCGCCGGCAGATGCAGATGATCTTTCAGGACCCGTTCGCCTCGCTGAATCCCCGGATGACCATCGGCGAGCTGATCGAGGAGCCGCTGCTCGTGCACTCCGACCTGCCGGCGGCGGGTCGCCGGGCCAAGGCGCTGCAGACCATGCAACTGGTCGGGCTCAGCGAGAAGTGGCACGACAGGTATCCGCACGAGTTCTCCGGCGGCCAGCGCCAGCGTGTGGGCATCGCCCGCGCCCTGGTCAGCAACCCGCAGTTCATCGTCGCCGACGAGCCGGTCTCCGCGCTCGACGTCTCGGTGCAGGCGCAGATCGTCAACCTGCTCGAGGAACTCCAGGAGGAACTGGGCCTGACCATGATGTTCATCGCCCACGACCTGGCAGTCGTGCGGCACCTCTGCGACCGCATCGCGGTGATGTACCTCGGCTCCGTCGTGGAGGTGGGGGAGTGCGAGGACATGTACGACCGGCCGCGCCACCCGTACACCCAGGCCCTGCTGTCGGCGGTGCCGATTCCCGACCCGCTCGTCGAGACCGAGCGCCGGCGGGTGATCCTCAGCGGCGACGTGCCGAGCCCGCTGAACCCGCCGTCCGGCTGCCGGTTCCGGACCCGCTGCTGGAAGGCACAGGACATCTGCGCGGCCGAGACCCCCAAGCTCACCGGCGCCGGTCACCAGGTCGCCTGCCACTTCCCGGAGAACGCCGGCCCGCAGGACGACCCGGTCGCCGCCGTCGGCGCGGGGCGGTAGCCGTGCCGGTGCCGTACCACCGCAATCTCGTCGACGGTGAGTGGATCGACGGGGAACGGCGGCCGAACCTGAACCCGGCCCGCCCTGGCGAGGTCGTCAGCGAGTACGCCGCCGCCGACCGGGACACCACCCGCGCGGCGATCGAGGCGGCCCGCCGGGCCGGTCCGGGATGGGCGAAGCTGCCCGTCGGCGACCGGATGCGAATGCTGGACCGGATCGGCGGCACGATCCTGGACCGTGCCGACGAACTCGCCATGCTGCTCAGCCGCGAGGAGGGCAAGCTGCTCGCCGAGGCCCGCGGCGAGGTAGTCCGGGCCGGCCAGACGTTCCGTTACTACGCCCACCAGCTGCTGCAACCCACCGGCGAGGTCTACGCCTCCACCCGGCCCGACGTGCACGCCGAGGTCCGCCGCCGTCCGCTGGGGGCGGTCGGGATCATCACGCCCTGGAACTACCCGCTGGCGATCCCGGCGTGGAAGGTCGCGCCGGCACTCGCGTACGGCAACACGGTCGTGCTCAAGCCCGCCGAGCTGGTGCCCGCCAGTGCCGGGGAACTGGCCCGGATCATCGCCGGAGCAGATGTCCCGCCCGGCGTGTTCAACCTGGTCATGGGAGCCGGCTCGGTGGTCGGGGAGGAACTGCTCACCAGCGACGGCCTCGACGGCATCTCCTTCACCGGCGGCACCCGCACCGGCGCACACGTCGCCCAGCGCTGCATCGCTCACGGCAACAAGCGATTCCAGCTGGAGATGGGCGGCAAGAACCCGCTCGTGGTCTGCGACGACGCCGACCTGGACGTGGCGGTGCGCTGCGCTCTGGACGGCAGCTTCTTCAGCACCGGCCAGCGTTGCACCGCGTCGAGCCGGCTGATCGTGGCGGCCGGCATCCACGACCGGTTCGTGGCCGCGCTGTCCGAGGCGACGCGGGCACTCCGGGTCGGTGACCCGCTCGACCCGGACAGCCAGCTCGGCCCGGTGGTCAGCGCCGGCCAGCTCGACCAGAACCTCGCCTACGTCCGGATCGGCCGGGACGAGGGGACGATCGTGGCGGCCGGCGGGACGCACGACGGGCAGTTCATGCGGGCCACACTGCTCGTCGGCGCGCGCAACGACATGCGGGTGGCCCGCGAGGAGATCTTCGGCCCGGTGTCCTGCGTGATCCGCGCCGACGACCTCGACGAGGCGATCGCCCTGGCCAACGACACCGACTTCGGATTGTCCGCCGGAATCGTCACCACTTCCCTGTCGGCGGCCGAACGGTTCAAACGCGACGCCCGCGCCGGAATCGTCACCGTCAACCTGCCCACCGCCGGCACCGAGCTGCACCTGCCGTTCGGCGGCACGGGGGCCTCCAACCACGGCCCACGCGAGCAGGGCGGCTACGCCCGCGACTTCTACAGCGTGCCGGTGACCTGCTACACCGGCTGGTAAGGACGGCAATGTCCCCTCAGATCCTGCTCACCGAGCCCATCGCGGACGCCGGGATGCGGCTGCTGCACGCCGCCGGTGAGGTGCTCGTCGCCAACGTCACCGACCCCGCGGCGCTCGCCGCCGGACCGCTGGCCACCGCAGACGCGCTCGTGGTGCGCTCCTCCCCGGTAACCGCCATGATGCTCGACGCCGCGCCCCGGCTCAGGGTCATCGGCCGGCACGGCGCCGGGCTCGACGGCATCGACCTGGCCGCCGCGAAGCGGCTGGGCATCTCCGTGGTCGGCACGCCCGGCGCGAACGCCGAGTCGGTGGCCGAGTTCGTCGTCCTGGCCGCGCTCGCGCTCGCCCGGCAGCTCAGCGCCGCCGTGGTCACGCTGGCCGCCGGTGGCTTCCCGGCCGGACGTTCGCTGCCCGGCTCGGTCGTCGCCGCCGGACTGACCGGCACCATGCTCACCGGCCGCACGCTCGGCCTGGTCGGCCTCGGCGCGATCGGCCGGGGCGTCGCCGCCCGTGCCCGAGGGATGGGCATGACGATCCTCGGGTACGACGTCGCGGTCACCGAGCCGCCGGACGGCGTCCACCTGGTCAACCTGGACCGGCTGCTCGCCGAATCGGACGTGGTGAGCCTGCACGTGCCCCAGACCCCGCAGACCACCGGCCTGATCGGCGCCGCCGCGCTGGCCCGGATGCGTCCGCACGCGCTGCTCGTCAACACCGCGCGGGCCGGGGTGGTGGATGGCCCGGCGGTCCTCGCCGCACTCGACGCCGGCCGGCTGCGTGGCTACGCGGTGGACGTCTTCGCGCCCGAACCCCCCGCCGCCGACGACGCGATGCTGCACCACCCCCGCGTCCTCGCCACTCCGCACATGGCGGCGATGACCACCGACGCGCTCGACGCGATGGCCGTCGCCGTGGCGCGCGGCGTCCTCGCCCACCTGGAAGGAACCCGCACGTGACACTGACCGTCCCCGCGTCCGCCCTCGACTACTTCGGTGTGGACACGCTCGTCGACGACGACACCCGGGAACTGCAGGCCGCCGTGCGTGGCTTCGTGGACCGCCGGATCCGGCCGGAGGTCGCCGGCTGGTACGAGACGGGCCGGCTGCCCGTGCGGGAACTGGCCCGGGAGCTGGGCGACCTCGGCGTGCTCGGGATGCACCTGCAGGGGTACGGCTGCGCCGGCACCTCTGCCGTCGCATACGGCCTTGCCTGCTTCGAGCTGGAGGCGGGCGACTCGGGCCTGCGTTCCCTGGTCTCGGTACAGGGCTCGCTGGCCATGTACGCCATCTGGCGGTTCGGCTCCGAGGAGCAGAAGCGCGAGTGGCTGCCCCGGATGGCCGCGGGTGAGGCGATCGGCTGCTTCGGTCTGACCGAACCGGACTTCGGCTCCGACCCGGCGGGCATGCGCACCCGAGCCCGCCGCGACGGCGGAGACTGGGTGCTCAACGGCACCAAGATGTGGATCACGAACGGCTCGGTCGCCGATGTCGCCGTGGTGTGGGCCCGCACCGGCGAGGGCATCCGGGGCTTCGTCGTACCGGCCGGCACACCCGGGTTCACCGCGCCGGAGATCACCCGCAAGCTGTCCCTGCGCGCCTCGGTGACCTCCGAGCTGGTCCTCGACGACGTGCGGCTGCCGGCCGACGCGATGCTGCCCGAGGCGGCCGGGCTGTCCGGGCCGCTGAACTGCCTCAACGAGGCCCGCTTCGGCATCGTCTTCGGCGCGCTCGGCGCCGCGCACGACTGCCTGGAGACCACTGTCGCGTACGCCCGCAGCCGGCAGATCTTCGACAAGCCGCTCGCCGCGTACCAGGCCACCCAGCTCAAGCTCGCCGACATGGCGCTGGAACTGGGCAAGGGAATGCTGCTGGCGATCCAGATCGGCGCGATGAAGGACGCGGGCACGCTCGACCACCGGCAGATCAGCCTGGGCAAGCTCAACAGCGTGCGAGAGGCCATTGCCATCGCCCGCGAGTGCCGGACGATCCTCGGCGCGGCCGGCATCACCCTCGACTATCCGGTGCTGCGGCACGCGAACAACCTGGAGTCGGTGCTCACCTACGAGGGCACGTCCGAGGTGCACCAGCTCATCATCGGGCAGACGCTCACCGGTCACCCGGCCTTCCGCTGACCGTGTGCCCGGCCCGCGATCGGACGATCCGGGCCGGGCGCGTGGCCTACCGCTTGACGAGGTTGCGCAGCGCGGAGAGCAGCGACCGGTGGCTGACCTCGGCGTAGAACTTCTTGTCCGAGCCGTACAGGACCACGTACGGGCACTGCTGGCCGTCCCCGCCCATGGTCCTGTCCAGCAGTCTGCGACCGGTCGCCACCTCGTACACCCGCAGGCGGTAGGTCGCCTTCAGCAGCGTCAGCGTGTCCGGCTTCGGGTCGTCGTACCTGCACTTGCGGATGGTCGACCCGGTGCTCGTGCGGTCCAGACAGGCGACCATCTGCACGGTCTTCTGGATTCTCCGACGCCCAGGTCCGCTCCACCTGCTTCGACAGGCCCTCGTCGTAGTAGTCGACCCGGTCGTGGCGGCGGCTGCCCGCGCCCAGGTCGGTGCCGATGAGCAGCGCCACCGGGTGCGGTGCCGCTCCGGTGCGCTTCGGCGACTGCGGCAAGTAGAGGACCCTGTCGCACACGTCGTTGAGATCGGAGATCTGCGCCGCCGGGAAGTCGCTCGGCTGCGGCCCGCGCGTCGGGGGCTCCGCGCTCGCCGTCGCTCCCGGCGTGGGCGTCGCGCCGGACGACCGCCAGGGCGCCACCGGCGGGGCGGCCGGCTCCCGCTCGGCCGCCCCGCGCGGCGAGGAACCCAGCAGGAACGCGCCGCCGATCAGGCCCGAGCACGCCCAGCAGCAGCACGCTCAGCACCGCGACGGCGATGACCAGACCGCGGTTGCGGCCGGTCGACGGCGGCCCGGCGGAGCGTACGGACCGTACGGCGGAGGCGGCGTGGCCGGACCGTACGGCGGACCAGCGGTGGGCGGCCCGTGACCCGGAACGGGCGGCCCGTGACCCGGCCCGGCGACGGGTGCTGGTGGCGGCCCGGGAACCCCGGACGGCCCGCCGGTCGGCGGCATCCAGGCGGTCTCGTTCCGCTGTTCCGCGTCCCCCGCCGCTCCCTGATCGGATCCGGCCCCCGTGTCGGACATGCGCACTCCCCCGTCGAACCCGTGCGGAGCGCGCAATTATCAGGATCGACGGGCCGGAGATGCCCGTATCTAGGTGGTTGCGCTATCTAGATAGCGGCGCTACCGTCATCGCCGGATGTCGTCCGGTCGGGACAGTGCGGAGCGGGATGAACCAGGAACGGCGGGCGCAGTGGCTGCGCGGGGTGCTCGACCTCTGCGTGCTCGCGCTGCTGAGCCGCGGCGAGTCCTACGGCTACGAGCTGTCCCAGGCGCTACGCGCCCACGGGCTGGGCGCGGTGCAGGGCGGGACCCTCTACCCGGTGCTGCTGCGGTTGCAACGCTCCGGCCTGCTCACCGCGCACTGGCGGGAGGGCGGGACCGGGCCCGCGAGGAAGTACTACCGGATCAGCCCGGCCGGCAGCGCGGCGTTGCGGGCGGCCGCGGTCGACTGGAGCGCCTTCGCATCGAGCGTGGGCACGATACTGCGCGAGGAGCCGAAGCGGTGAACCACGAACCCTGGCTCGCCGCCCTGACCGGCGAGCTGCGCCGGCACGGGGTGGGGCCCGACCTGACCGGTCACGTCGTCGCCGAGGCGGCCACCCACCTGCTCGACAGCGGGGAGTCGCCGCTGCGGGTCTTCGGCGCGCCGGAGACGTACGCCCGGGCGGTGGTCGACAGCCTCGGCGGTCCCGACGTGCGGCCGCCGCGCCGCCGGCCCGGCCCGGTACGGCTCGCCGCGCGGGGCATCACCAAGCGCTACCGGGGGCGGACCGTCCTGGACCGGGTCGACCTCACCGTCCGGGCGGGTCAGATCGCGGCGGTGGTCGGTGCCAACGGCGCCGGCAAGAGCACGTTCCTGCGGATCTGCGCCGGCCTGCTGAGCCCGGACGCGGGCACCGTCGAGGTGCACGGCACGCTCGGCTACTGCCCCCAGGACGGCGGCACCGCCGAGTTCCTCAGCGCCGACGAACACTTCGTGCTGATCGGGGCCGGCCGAGGGCTGGGCCGCGCGGAGGCGCGCCGGACCGGGCGCGCGGAGGCGTCCGGGCTGGCGTGGACGCCGCCGCGACGCACCCAGGCCCGGCACCTCTCCGGCGGCACGCGGCAGAAGCTCAACCTGGTGCTGGCCCGGCTCGGCGAGCCGGACGTGCTGCTCCTCGACGAGCCCTACCAGGGGTTCGACAGGGGCACCTACCTCGACTTCTGGCACGAGGTGTGGCGCTGGCGCGACGCCGGCAAGGCCGTCGTGGTCGTCACCCACCTGCTCAACCAGCTCGACCGCGTCGACGTCGTGCTCGACCTTTCCGGGGAGCGTGCGGCATGAGCCGGACCCTCGTGGTGGCCGAGGCGGCCCTGCGCGAGCTGCTGCGCCGCCGTACCGTGCTGGTCATCCTGCTGCTGATGCCGCTGGCGTTCTACCTGAGCCGCCGCGGCGACCACCTCGGGCAGTCGATCCGCTTCGTCTGCCTCGGCCTGGCCTGGGCACTCAGCACCGCCGCGCTGTTCGCGGGCAGCGCGGCGCGCGGCATCGAGCCGCGCCTGCGGCTGTCCGGCTACGGCAGCCGGCACCTGGTGCTCGGCCGGCTGCTCGCGCTGTGGACCGTCGGCGTGCTGCTCTCCACCCCGTACTTCCTGCTCGTCCTGGCCGACCAGCGCGACGTCCGGTACGGCGCGATCGCCCTGATCATGGTGCTGACCGTGTTCGTGTCGGTGCCGTTCGGCCTGCTGCTGAGCGCCGTGCTGCCGCGCGAGCTGGAGGGCACGCTGGTGCTGCTGACGGTGGTCGGTCTCCAGATGGTGATGAACCCCGCGGGCAGCGCCACCCGGGCGTTGCCGTTCTGGTTCAGCCGCGAGCTCGCCACGTACGCCGTCGACCACACCGACGGCGGCTACCTCACCCGCGGCCTCATCCACGGGCTGGTCTTCGGTGTCGCGCTCACGGTGCTGGTCGTGGCGGCCGCCGCGGTGCGGCTGCGGCAGCGCCGGCACCTGCGCCTGGCCACCTGACCGGCGGGGGCGGCGGACCGGACCGGGGCGCCGGGCGTGGCAGGATCGGCGCGTGCAGATCGGGTTGCTCGGGCCGTTCCAGGTCATCACGGACGGTGGCGTACCGGCCGACGTGCCGGGCGCGCGGCTGCGCGGACTCCTGGCCGCCCTCGCCCTCGCGCCCGGCCGCGTGGTCCCCAAGGCGACGCTCGTCGACTGGATCTGGGGTGAACAGCCGCCCGCCGACGCCGCGAACGCGCTGCAACGGCTGGTGTCGCGGCTGCGCAAGGCGCTGCCGGCAGGCGCCGTCGACGGGCTGCCGGACGGCTACCGCCTCGCCGCCGAGCCCGACGCCGTCGACGCCGTACGGTTCGAACGTCTCGTCCGCCGGGCCCGCGACGGCGACGGGCCGCAGCGGGTACGGCTGCTGCGCGAGGCGCTGGGCCTGTGGCGCGGCGACGCGCTGCGCGACATCGGCCTGCCGGACAGTCCGGCGCTCGACGCGGCGGCCACCCGGCTGGAACGGCTGCGCCTGACCGCGACGGAGGACCGGTTCGACGCCGAGATCGGGCTCGGCCGGGAAGCGGACCTGATCCCGGAGCTGACCGACCTGGTGGCCGCCCATCCGGTGCGCGAGCGGCTGGCCATGACGCTGATGCGCGCGCTCGTCGCCGCCGGCCGGGACACCGAGGCGCTGCTGGTCTACCAGCGTACGGCCGACGCGCTCGCCGACGCGCTGGGCGCCGATCCGTCGCCGGAGCTGTCGGCGCTGCACGTCGCCCTGCTGCGCGGCGAGACGGTACGCCGGGAGGACACCCGCCGGACCAACCTGCGCGCCGAGCTGACCAGCTTCGTCGGCCGCGACACCGACCTCGCCGCGGTCGGCGCGCTGGTGGCCGAGCACCGGCTCACCACGCTCACCGGTCCGGGCGGCTCCGGGAAGACCAGACTGGCCACGGAGGCCGGACGCCGGCTGACCGGCGACCTGCCGGACGGCGTGTGGCTGGTGGAGTTCGCCGCCGTCAGCGCCGACGGCGACGTGGTGCAGGCGACGGTCTCCGGGCTCGGCCTGCGCGACGCGCTGCTCGGTGACGCGGGCAGCGCGGAACCGGCCGACCGGCTCGTCGCGGCGATCCGGGACCGGGAGATGCTGCTGATCCTGGACAACTGCGAACACGTCGTCGAACCGGCGGCGGCGCTGGCGCACCGGCTGCTCGGCGAGTGCCGGCGGCTGCGGATCCTGGCCACGAGCCGGGAACCGCTCGGCATCACCGGGGAGGCGTTGTGGCCGGTCGCGCCGCTGGGCCTGCCGGACGGCGACGCCGCTGTCGCCGACGTCGAGTCGTCGCCCGCCGTGCGCCTGCTGCGGGACCGGGCCGCCGCGGTCCGCCGGGACCTCGCGCCGGACGCCCGCACGGCGGCGACGATGGCGCGGATCTGCCGCGCGCTCGACGGTATGCCGCTGGCGATCGAGCTGGCCGCGGCGCGGCTGCGCACCATGTCCGCCGACCAGCTCGCCACCCGCCTCGACGACCGGTTCCGGCTGCTCACCGGCGGCAGCCGGACCGCCCTGCCCCGGCACCGGACGCTGCGCGCGATGGTCGACTGGAGCTGGGAACTGCTCACCGACGCCGAACGCGCGACCCTGCGCCGGCTGTCGGTGTTCTCCGGCGGGGCGAGCCTGGACGCGGCCGAGCGGGTCTGTGCCGGCGGTGCCGTCGAGCCGGGCGAAGTGCTCGACCTGCTCACCACGCTGACCGAGAAGTCGCTGCTGGTCGCCGCCGGCGACGTCGTGCCGCGTTACCGCATGCTCGGCACGATCAAGGAGTACGCCGCGCAGCGGCTCGCCGAGGCGGGGGAGGCGGACCGCGCGCGCCACGCGCACCTGGCGTACTTCACCGGGCTCGCCGAGGCGGCGGCTCCGCGGCTGCGCCGCGCCGATCAGCTCACCTGGCTCGCCCGGCTGGAAGCCGAGCACGACAACGTCACCGCTGCGATGCGCGGCGCGCTCGCTGCGGGTGAGGGGTGCGAGGCGATGCGGCTGGCGGCCGGCGCCGGCTGGTACTGGTGGCTCGGCGGCCACCGGGCCGAGGGGATGGAACTGATCATCGCGGCCGCCGAGGCGCCGGGTGAGGTACCCGACGACATCCGCGCCGTGGTGTACGGGCTCGTGGTGCTGTTCCTCAGTTCCGGGCCGGGCGACGCGCAGCACGCGGCGGAGTGGATCCACAAGGCGTACCGGTTGGGCGGGGACGGCCGGGGCCGTCACCCGGAGCTGGCGCTGGTCGTGCCGTTGGAGCGGATGCTCCGGGAACCGGACCGGCTGCTGCCCGCCTGGGAGTCGCTGCTCGACCACACGGACCCGTGGGTACGCGCGCTGGCCCGGCTGCACCTGGGCAAGCTGCGGGTCATCCTCGGCATCGAGGCGGCGCAGGCGGAAGCGTGTCTGCGGCAGGCGCTCGCCGAGTTCCGCACGGTGGGCGAACGGTTCGGGATCTCGTTCGCGCTCAGCGAGCTGGCCGAGCTGATCGCCGTACGCGGTGATGTCGGCGCCGCCTGCGACTACTACGAGCAGGCCGTCACGGCGGTCACCGAGGTCGGCGCGGTCGAGGACGTGATCCGGATCCGGGCGCGGCTGGCCTGGCTGTACCGGCTGGCCGGCGACGAGGCGGCGAGTGCCGCCGCCGTGGCCGAGGCGCAGCGGCTCGCCGCAGGGGTCGCGTGGCCCGGTGCGCTGGCCGAGCTGGCGCTGACGAAGGCGTACCTGGCCCGCCACGACGGCGACGCGGGCGAGGCGTACGCGCAACTGCGGTCCGTGTCGGCGTTGCTCGGCGACGAGGCGGACCTGGCCGGCGTCCGGGCCGGGATCCAGGACCTGCTGGGTCACCTGGCCGAGGACGTCGAGCAGTCGCGTGCCCATCGGGCGGCGGCGTGCCGGGCGGCGCGCGAGGGCGGCTACGCGCCGCTGATCGCGCAGGTGCTCGTCGGCGTCGCGGACCTGGCGGTGCGGCTGGACCGGCCCGACCAGGCGGCGCGGCTGCTCGGCGCCGCCACCGCGGTACGCGGGCTGCCCGACCGCTCCCATCCGGACGTGCCCCGGATCGAGGCGGCGGCGCGCGACCGCCTCGGCGACGCGGGGTTCGCCGAGGCGGTCGCAGCGGGCCGGGAGACCGGCTGGGAGCGGCTGGTGGAGATCACGCTCGCTTCGTGAACGTGGACCGCGCCCACAGGTAGCCGACCACGGCGATGCCGGCGCACCAGGCGATCGCGGGAATGACGTCGCCGGCCGACGGCGCGCCGCCCAGCAGGCCGCGCAGGGTCTCGATGATCGGCGTGAACGGCTGGTACTCGGCGAACTGCCGCAGTCCCGGCCCCATCTTGTCAGCGGGCACGATCGCGCTGCTGAAGAACGGCAGCAGGACCAGCGGCACGGCGGCCATGCCCGCCGATTCCGGTGACTTGGCGAACAGGCCCAGCGCGACTGTGAACCAGCTGACGGCGACGCTGAGCAGCACCACCATGCCGGCCGTGCCGAGCCAGTGCAGGGGCTCGGCGGCCGGCCGGAAGCCGAGCAGGAACGCCACCCCGACCAGGGCCGCGACCGCGAGGACGTTCGTCAGTACGGTGGCGACGACGTGGCCGGTCAGCACCGCGCCCCGGGAGACGTGCATGACCTTGAACCGGTTGATGATGCCCTTGGTCATGTCGGAGCTCACCGACGTCGCGGTGCCGCCGAGGCCGTAGCAGACGGCCAGCAGCATCAGGCCCGGCGTCGCGTAGTCGACGTAGTCGACGCCGACGGAGAACGCGTCGCCGAACATGTACACGAACATCAGCATGACGATGATCGGCATCAGTACCGCGTTGAACACCGAGGTCGGGTTGCGGCGCAGGTGCGTCAGGTTGCGTCGCAGCATGACGACCGAGTGGTTCCTGCTCATTTGGCGGTCACCTCCGGGGCGCGGCCCGTCAGGGCCAGGAAGACGTCGTCGAGGTCGGGGGTCTGGACGGACAGGTCGTCGGCGCTGATCGCGTGGGCGTCGAGCCGGTCGAGCAGGGCGCGCAGCGCCTCGGTTCCGCCGCCGGAGGGCACGCGCAGCGCCATCGCCTCCTCGTCGCGTACGGCGTCGGGCAGCACCAGCGCCGCCGCGTCGAGTTCGGCGGCGGTGCCGAACCGCAACCGCACGTGCGTGCCGGGGATCCGGCGCTTGAGTTCCTCCGGCGTGCCCTGGGCGACCAGCCGGCCCTGGTCGAGCACCGCGATCCGGTCGGCGAGGCGGTCGGCCTCGTCGAGGTACTGGGTGGTGAGGAAGACGGTCACGCCGCCGGCCACCAGTTCCCTGATGATCGACCACATGGTGCGGCGGCTGCGCGGGTCCAGCCCGGTCGTCGGCTCGTCCAGGAAGATGATCCGCGGCTCGCCGACCAGCGTCATCGCCAGGTCCAGCTTGCGGCGCATACCCCCGGAGTACGTCGCCACCAGCTTGTCGGCGGCCTCGACCAGGTCGAACCGCTCCAGCAGTTCGGCGACGACCCGCTTGCCGGTCACGCGGTTGCGCGGGCCGAGGTCGACCATCAGTTGCAGGTTCTCCCGCCCGGTGAGCAGTTCGTCCACCGCCGCGAACTGCCCGGTCACGCCGATCGCCGCGCGGACCGCCTCGGCCTCGGTGACGGCGTCGTGCCCGGCCACCCGCACCGACCCGGCGTCCGCACGGATCAGGGTGGTCAGGATGTTGACGGTGGTGGTCTTGCCGGCCCCGTTCGGGCCGAGCAGCGAGAAGATCGTCCCGGCGGGGACGTCCAGGTCGATGCCGTCGAGCACCACCCGGTCCTTGTACGCCTTGCGCAGTCCGGAGACCGCGATCGCTGAACTCGTCATGCGACCACCATGGGCGGCCGCACCGCCACGGTCCTGACACGGCGCTGACACGGCCGCTGACAGCTTGTCGGTGGGTGGGCGTACGGTCCTGCCGTGGATCGGGAGACGTTCCGGGTGATCGTGGAGCGGGCGCGTCGCGCCGCGGGACGCGAGACGGTCACCGCCGCCCGATCCGGGTTGACCGCTGGTCCGCCGCGGGCCGGGTGGGCGAGCATGGTCGGCATGGCCGGGTCGACGGGTGCGAGGCTGCCGCTCCAGGGCGGGTTGCCAGCCGGCGAGGTGACGACCGGCGCGGTGCGGGAGATCGCCTGCGACGAGTCGGGTTTCTCCGGCACCAACCTGCTCGACCCGGCCACCCCGGTGATCGTCCACGCCAGCGTCGACCTGAGCCGCGACGAGGCGGCCGAACTGATCCGTACGCTGCGGTCCGGGTTCCGGTTCTCGCCCGACGAGGTCAAGTCCCGGCAGTTCCTGCGCCGCCGCGAGGCCGCCGAGGTGGTGGAGTGGTTCCTGTCGGCGCTGCGCGGCCGGGCGCACGTGCACCTGGTGGACAAGGAGTTCTTCCTCGCCACCCGGGTCGTCGACCTGCTGCTGGCCGAGCCGTCGTACGCGGCGGGCACCCGCCTCGCCGGTGACCGGCGTCCGGCCGCGGCGGCGCTGCACCGGGCCGGGCGGGCGGCCGGGCCCGGCTTTGCGGTCTTCCTCGCCGCCGTGGTCGAGATGCTGCGCACCAAGCGGCGGGACCGGGCGGACGACCGGAGCGTGGCACGGTTCTTCGCCGCCCGGGACGAGTTGCGACGCCACGTCGGCGACGCGCAGGCCGGCGCGGTCCTCGACGCGCTCGACCCGGCCCGGGTGGCCGCCGTGCAGGCCCGGTTGTACGCGGGCGACCGGACGATCCCGCCGCCGTTGGAGCCACTGCTGCCGGCGCTGGCCGAGACCGTCCTGCACTGGAGCGGCGACGGGCGACGGGTGCTGGTCATCCACGACGAGCAGAGCGCGCTCACCGAGGACCGGCTGCGCCGGCTCCAGGTGGCGCTGGCCCCGGGCGACCCGGCCGGGCCGTCACCGCTGGCCGGGCTGGTGATGACCGATTCGCGCGACGACCCGCGCGTCCAGGCCGCCGACCTGCTCGCCGGGGTGGCCCGCCGGATGCCCGGCGTCCCCGGCGACGGACCGCTGCGCCCACTGCTGTCCCCGGTCCCCGACCACGACCCGAGCGCCGTCGTCGCGACGCATGACCCGAACGCCGTGACGGCGGAACAGGAGCCGACGTGATCCTCGACGACGTGACGCCGACCGGCGGGGCGCACTGCGAGACCACCACGCTCGGCGTGCTGACGCGGCACGCCGGGCTGGACCTGTCCGAGCCGATGCTGTTCGGCCTCGGCGAAGGGCTCGGCTTCGTCTACTGGGACGCCAAGAGCATGGACGTGCCGTTCCTCGGCGGGCGTACCAAGCCGCTGTGCGTCACCCGGGCCGCCGCCGGCCGCCTGGGCCTGGACCTGCGTGTCCGGGAGACGACGTCGGCGGCCAAGGCGTGGCGGAACGTCACCGACGCGCTGGACGCCGGGCAGCCGGTCGGCCTGCAACTGGACTCGTATCACCTGGACTACTTCACCACCAAGGTCCACTTCGGCGGGCACACCGTCGCGATGTACGGCTACGACGACACATGCGCCTACCTGGTCGACACCGCCCAGCAGGGCGGCGCGGTGACCACCACGCTGGAGAGCCTGGCTCGGGCCCGCGCCGCGCGTGGGCCGATGACCGCGCGCCACCTGTCGTACACGCTCACCGTGTCCGGCGGCCCGCCGGACCTGGACGCCGCCGTCCGCGCGGCGGTACGCGCCAACGCCGGGGCGTTCCTCGACCCGCCGATCGCCAACCTCGGTCACCGGGGGATCGCCACCGCGGCTCGCCGCGTCACGCACTGGCTGGAGCGGGCCGCCGACCCGGCACGTGACCTTCCGCTCGCCGCGACGCTGATGGAACGCGGCGGCACCGGCGGCGCGCTGTTCCGTGCCATGTACCGCGATTTCCTCGCCGAGGCCGCCACCGTCACCGGGGACGCGCGGCTGCGCCGGGCGGAGCTGATGTACGCCGGCATCGTGCCGCTGTGGACCGCCGTCGCCGACCACATCGCGACCGCCGGGCGGAGCGGCGACGCCACCCACCTGACTCGCGCGTCGGCGGTCCTGGCCGACCTGGCCGTCCGCGAACGCGAGGCGATGACAGTGCTGGCCGAGGTCGACGCCGGGTAGGCGTCAACTCGGGTCGAGAGCCGGCTCCCAGGGGCCGGGATTGACATTAATCGGACCGTCGGGGATATTCCTAGCGGCGCGTCGGGGCGCGGGGCGGAGCAGGCCAGGTCTGCGGACTTCACCTCCGTGTCGTGCGGGAAGATGTTCGTGCTGCCCCTGCTCCGCGGGGTCCGGATGAGGTTGGGAAATGATTAATCGGGCCGTCGAATTCGCCAAGCACAATTCGCCGAATTCTCTGCGCGTCAAGGCCCGGCGGGCGCAGATGGAAGCGCGCAACGCCCGCATGCGGCTCACCGTCCCGGTGGTGGCCCGCAGCGAGTTCGCCAACATCTTCCACTGCACCGTCCGCAAGACCGGCAGCCAGTGGATCAAGGCGCTGTTCAGCGACCCGGCCGTCTACCGCCACTGCGGGCTGCTGCCCTACGACCCGCGCTTCTACTCCGGCGGCGTGACCGCGCCGGTGCCGGCCGGCCGCATCGGCCTGGCGATCTTCCTCTCCCACAGGCGGTTCGAGGCGGTGCCCAAGGCCGGCAGCTACCGCGCGTTCTTCGTGATCCGCGATCCGCGCGACGTGGTCGTGTCCAGCTACTTCTCGCTGCGCAACTCGCACGCCCCGATGGGCGACATCCCGCAGGCGCGCAAGGCCCTCCAGGAACTGCCGAAGAAGGAGGGCATGCTCTATGTCATCGACCGCCTGCGCGACAAGAAGCAGTTCGGGCAGATGCGGTCCTGGGCGGCCGCGCCGAGCGACGAGACGTTCCGGCTGTTCCGCTACGAGGACCTGACCGGAGAGCGGCAGGCCGACGAGGTCGACCAGCTCATGCGCCACTGCGGCATCACGCTGCCACCGGCCGAGCTGGAGGCCCTGCTGGGGCGCTACAGCTTCACCAAGATGAAGAAGTCGAAGGAGACCCCCGGGCGGATCTCCCACTACCGCAAGGGCGCGTCCGGCGACTGGCGCAACCACTTCGACGACGACATCTACGCCGCGTACACGAAGGCGGCCGGTGACCTCGCCGAGATCCTCGGCTACCCCGCCCGGGACGACGAGCGGAACGGGCAGGAGTCCGGCGCCCGGTAGAGCGGTGACGGCGGTACGGTGTTCGTACTGCACGGAAGAGGGCGCATCACGAGCCCGCCTGCCCGAACCACAGATCGTGGACAGACTGCAAGCCGTCGTGCGTCGAGTCGGTCACCCGGAAGAACTTCCACGCATAGCCGAACGGGTCCTCGAACTCGACGTACCTCTCTCCCCACGGTGCGTTCGCCGGACCGGCACTGATGACGCAGCCAGCAGCTTCACACCGCAGGGCCGCCTCGTCGATGTCGTCCACCTCGAGCCCGATGACAACGCCGAGCCCGCGCGGGCCGGTTTTCGTCTGACGTTCCCGGGCGCTGTCCGGGAACGGGATGCCAACCAGCGCGTCGACCAGCAACTGCAACGGACCCCGCCGGAGGATTGCCATGGCGAGACCGCCATCAGCGCCAGGCACGGTGCCCACCGGGACAAAACCGAAACTCTGATACAAGGTCGAGGCCGCCGTTACGTCACTGACCCGCAGCGCGACCCGTACCGGTGGCTCGTCGGTCATCCCGCGACGCTAGCGATTCGGCACACTGCGCGCAACGCTTACCCAACCGGTCTATTCCACCTCCGTATCTCGACCATCCTTCCCGGGATGCGAAGGATCGTGCGAGGCGGTGAGCGAATGGTCTCCAGCTGGACCGCCGTATGCTCCTGCCGTGGAGCTGCGGTTCACCACGCGGGCGTCCGACTCGGCCTGGATCGACACCGTGTGGACGTGCACCAGCGACCGGGTCGACGAGATGACCTCGGTGGCGACGCCGTGCTGGGGACTCGTGTTCTGGCAGCGCGACGGGCACTCGTACGCGGCCGTCTCCGGGCCGGAGACCGCCACCGGCACCGCGCCGGTGCCCGAGGGCGCGACATTCGTCGGCATCGAGTTCGCGGTGGGCACCTCGCTGCGGCTCGTACCCACGCCCGCGCTGGTGGACAGCGGCGCCGAGCTGCCCGACGTGAGCCGCCGGACGTTCCGCCTCGACGGCGGCCGGTGGGCGACGCCTGGCCCGGACGACGCCGAGGCCCTGGTGGACCGGCTGGTCCGGGCCGGTGTGGTGGTCCGCGACCCGCTCGTCACCGAGACGTTGCGCGGCGGCCGTCCATCGGCGTCACCGCGTACCCTCGAACGCCGGTTCCGGGCGGCGACCGGGCTGACCCGGGGCGCGGTGCGGCAGATCGACCGTGCGCGCCGCGCCGCCGTGCTGCTGGCCGCGGGCGGCCCGCCCGCCGACGCGGTCACCACCTTCGGGTACGTGGACGAACCGCACCTGGCCCGCGCGCTGCGCCGGTACGTCGGGCGGACGGCCGGTGAGCTGCGCGCGGGCGCCGGTGGTGCGATAGCGCTGGACCCGGCTCAGCGGGTCACGTCGTAGATCATCTTGACGACGCCGTTGGGATAGGCGGCGCAGTCGCGCAGCCGCAGCGTCTGCCGGTCCCGGTCCGCCTGGCTGAACAGGCCCTTGCCGGCGCCGAGCAGCACCGGGAAGACGAGCAGGTGGTACCTGTCGATCAGGTCCGCCTCGGCGAGACGACGGGCGAGTTCCGCGCTGCCGTGGACGAAGATGTCACCGCCCTCGCCCTGCTTGAGCGCGGCGACGTCGGCGGTGCTCCGCAGGACGGTCAGCGGCCCCCAGCCGTCGATCAGCGCGTCCTCGGACAGGCTGGACGACACCACGTACTTCGGCAGGTCCCGGTAGGCGGCGTGGTCCTCGGAGTCGCGCCAGGTCGGCGCGAACGCCTCGTAGCTGCGCCGCCCGAACATCAGCGCCGTGGTCTGCGCCAGCTCCTCGCCCTTGAGCGAGAACGCCTCCGGCAGGAACTCGACGTCCTTGACGACCCAGCCGCCGCTGCGGTGCTCCTCGCCCGGGCCGCCGCCGGGGGAGTCCACCACGCCGTCGAGCGACATGAATCCGGTGTAGACAAGATCACGCATGCGGCCATGCTAGGAACGGCCGCGGCCTGCTGTCTTGTACGGAACCGACACGCCTCAGCAGCCGCACGACGCGCCCGCCGGAGCGGTGAGGTCGTCGGCGGGCCGCCGGACCAGCCCTGCCCGGGTCCGGACCGGGAAGCCCTCCCGCACCCAGTACTCGTACCCGCCGATCATCTCCTTGACCGGCCGGCCGAGCCGGGCGAACTCCAGCGCCGCGCGGGTGGCGCCGTTGCAGCCCGGGCCCCAGCAGTAGGTGACCACAGTGGCGTCCGCCGGGATCAGCTCGCTCGCCCGGCCGGCGATCTGGGCGGTGGGCAGGTGCACGGCGCCGGGGATGTGCCCCTGCCGCCACGCCGGAAGGGACCGCGAGTCGACCACGACCAGGCCCGGGACGCCCTTCTCCAGATCGGCGTGCACATCGCTGGCGTCGGCCTCGAAGGCGAGCCGGGCAGCGAAGTGGGCGAGGGCGTCGGCGGGGCGGGCGGCGGGGATGCGCAGGACGTTCGACATGGCACTCATCGTGTCGGCCGCCGTCCGGCCGCTCCAGTGGCGTGAGCGACACCGTTCGCTAAGATCTCGCCATGAACCGTGCCACCGTGTCGGTGCTCGCGTACGAGGGCATGTCGGTGTTCGAGACCGGGATCGTCACGGAGGTCTTCGGCCTGCCCCGCCCCGAGTTCGACGTGCAGTGGTACGAGCTGACCGTCTGCGCGGAGACCCCCGGCGCGGTGCGGCTGGTCGGCGGCGCGGCGCTGCACACCGGCCACGGCCTCGACGCGTTCGCCGCCGCCGGCACGCTGATCGTGCCAGGTGTCGCCGACGTGCACGCCGACCCGTCACCGGCGCTCACCGGCGCGCTCCGCGCGGCCCACCGGCGCGGCGCCCGGATCGTGTCGATCTGCTCGGGCGCGTTCGCGCTGGCCGGCGCGGGACTGCTCGACGGCCGTCGCGCCACCACCCACTGGCGGTACGCCGACCTGCTCGCCCGGCGCCACCCGGCGGTACGCGTCGACCCGGGCGTGCTCTACGTCGACGACGGGGACATCCTCACCAGCGCCGGCAGCGCGGCCGGTCTCGACCTCTGCGTCCACCTGGTCCGCCGCGACCACGGCCCGACGATCGCCAACGCGGTCGCCCGCCGGCTGGTCGTGCCGCCGCACCGCGCGGGCGGCCAGGCGCAGTTCGTCGAGGCGCCGGTGCCCGGCGACCCCGAGGACGACCGGCTCGCCGCCAGCATGTCCTGGGCGCTGGCGAACCTCGACGCCCCGATCACCGTCGACCGGCTGGCACGGCGGGCGCACATGTCGGCCCGCACCTACCTGCGCCACTTCGCGCGGGCCACCGGCACCACCCCGATCCGCTGGCTGATCGACCGGCGCGTCCAGGCCAGCCTGCCGCTGCTGGAGACCACCACGGCGCCGATCGGGGAGGTCGCCGCGACTGTGGGGTTCGAGACGGCGGTGACGTTCCGGCACCACTTCGCCGCCGCGATGCGGACCTCGCCGTCGGCGTACCGCCGGGCCTTCACCGGGGCGTCAGGCGGTGCTCACGCGCCAGGCAGAGGTACGACGTAGGAGTCCACGCGGGCGATCAGCCCGTCCCGGAACGTGAACAGGTCGTCGAAGGCGAAGCGGAACGGCCCATCGTCGATCCACGTGCGCAGCCCGGTGAGCCGGTCGACGCGCAGCCGGCACGGCCACCGAGTGCCCTCCCGTCGCTGCTCGACCAGGCCGCAGCGGCGCAGCACGCCGACGTGGTGCGAGATGGCCTGCTGATTAACGGGGGAGCCTCCGCCCCGGAACGCGGCAGGGGGTGCGGGCGTTGGGAAGGCAGGCGCCGTTTCGCGGGACGTGGCATCGGGAACGTCCTCGGGACGGGCACCGGACGGAGGTCGACGTGAGTACACCGAGCCGCGGTAGGCGGATGCTTGGCGTACCCCTGCTCGTCACCGCGCTGCTGGCCGGCGCGTGTGGCGGCGGCGGTGAGAACGACGGGGGCGCCGCGGGCACCGCCTCGCCGCCGGCCGCCGGCTCGACGGCCGCGACGCCGTCGGCGTCGGCCTCGTCCGGCGGGCGCGTGACGATTCCGACGTCGGCCTTCGCCGACCTGCCGCCGGAGTTGCGCAAGATCGAGGCGCAGCCGATGGAGGTCACCGACGCGCTGCCCGGGTTGTGCGACCAGGAGTTCCGCAGCGGCGGGCGGTCGGTCACCGCGAGCGCCGCGATGACGAGCGCCTACAAGCAGCCCAAGGACCCGCCGGAGAACGTCCCCTACGGCACGCTGCACCAGACCGTCTTCGCCTTCGAGGGCACCGGCGCCGCCGACTACCTGCGCCGGGTGAGCGGTGCGGTGGCGGACTGCCGGTCGTTCCAGGCCTCGGGCGGCACCGTCACCGTCCGGTCCGAGCCGATGGCCGGGACCGGTGACGAGGCCCTGCTGGTGACGGTGAGCCGACCGGCGGCCAACCTGGACGGCAGCCCGGCCGAGGGGCGGGCCACCAGCCAGATCCTCGTGATCCGGGTCGCGGACGCCGTCACGGTCGTGCACGACCAGGGCTGGGAGGGCAGCAGCAACGACCCTGGCCTGGCCGACGACGTCGCGCGGGCCGCGGTCCGCGGCCTCGAATCCTGGCAGCGCTAGGGCAGACGAAAGCGGGACCACCGGGCAAAATGGGCGGACCACAGCCGGCCCATGACGGGAGCCCGCCATGACCGTACGCCCGGACGTCGTCGTCCTGCGCCCGCGACGCCGCGGCGCCCGCCCTCCGAGCGCCTGACGACGCCGCCTGACGCCGCTGCCTGACGGCACGAGGTCAGGACACGGCGGCGCGCACCAGCTCGGTGATCCTCTTCTCCACCTCCGGGCTCCACTTCACCAGCGCGAACGACGCCGGCCACATGTCGCCGTCGTCGAGGTTGGCCGCGTCCTGGAAGCCCAGCGTCGAGTAGCGGTACTTGAACTTCCCCGCGTCCTGGAAGAAGACGACGATCTTGCCGGCCGTGTTGGCGTACGCGGGCATGCCGTACCAGGTCTTCGCCGACAGGTCCGGCGCGGCGGTGGTGATCGTGGCGTGCACGCGCTCGGCCAGATTCCGGTCCTCCGGCGCCATCTGCGCGATCCGGTCGAGGACCGCCTGGAGGTCGTCGGCCTTCTTCGTGCCCTTCCTGCCCTCGGAGCGCAGCTCGGCCGCACGCTCCTTCATCGCGGCGCGTTCCTCGGCGCTGAAACCGTCGGACATCTCGATCCCCCCTCGTGGCTCGCGGTCCGCGTGGTGCCGACCGCCTGACGACAACGCTATGGCGCGGCGGTGACGGTGCGCTTCTCGATTCCTGATCACCTGCCGGGACCACGGCGATCCGGCGCGGCACCTACCATCGCCGCCATGGCGACCCGGCTCGTACAGATCAACATGAAGGCCCACGACGAGGTGGCGCTCGGCGGCTTCTGGGCGAAGGTGCTCGGCTGGGAGATCTCCAGCGAGGAACCCGGTGTGACGAACCTCGAACCCGAGGGCTTCACGTACCCGGACCCCCGCGCCGTCTGCATCGACCTCGTCGTCTCCTCCGAGCCGAAGACGGCGAAGAATCGCGTCCACGTCGACCTCGCGACCACCTCGGCCGCGCACCACGCGGAGGTGGTCGCGCGCCTGACCGCGCTCGGCGCCACCCCCGCCGACGTGGGTCAGGACGACGTGCCGTGGACGGTCCTCGCCGACCCGGAGGGCAACGAGTTCTGCGTCCTCACCCCGGGCTGACGCCGGCCGCCGCGCCCCCACGGATCTCGCCGGCTGCCTATGCTTCGGCGATGGGTGACGCGAGCGCCGAGACCGAGGCCGGGGCGCCGCTGGCCGTTCTCGAACGGAACCGGCGGACCTTCGCCTGGAAGACCGACGGGCTCGACGACGGACCTGCGCACGGTGACCGCCGCGAGCACCATGACACCCGGCGGCCTGATCGCGCACATGGCCCTGGTCGAGGCGGACTGGCTGGCCGTGACGACGGCCGGTGAGGGTTACGGGCCGCCGTGGGAGGGCGTCGACGTCGACGCCGAGCCCGACTGGAGCCGGTGACGTCGTAGCGGGCCGATGAGTTCGACCCGGTACGGCGGTCAACCCGTCGAACCTCACCGCAGAAGGAGCACCGCGATGGCCACTGTCATCTCCACACTGTTCATCTCGGCCGACGGTGTCGCCGAGATCGACCCCGACTGGCACTTCCCGTACTTCGACGACAACATGGGCCGCGCCGTCGGCGAGGACTACGACACCTCGGACGTGCTGCTGATCGGGCGCGAGACGTACGACAGCTTCGCCGGTGCCTGGCCGGACCGGGAGGCCGCCGGTGGTGAGGACGCGCCGTTCGCCAAGCAGCTCGGCGACATGCGCAAGGTCGTCGTCTCGCGCCAGCCGCTGGAGTTCTCCTGGCGCAACTCGGAGCTGATCCAGGGCGACCTGGTGGACGCCGTGCGCGCGCTCAAGGCCGACAGCGGCGTCAAGGGCATCCTCATCCCCGGCTCGATCTCGGTGGTGCAGCAGCTGCTCGCCGCGGGTCTGGTGGACGAGCTGCGGCTGCTGGTGCACCCGGTGGCCGCCCGCAAGGGCCGCCGGCTGTTCGACGAGGGCGACGCGCCCTACCACCTGCGGGTGGCCGCGACGGAGGCGTACCCGAGCGGTGTGCTCCGGGTGATCTACACCCCGGCGCCGGCGCCGGGTGCGGTCGGCTACGACGACGTCAAGGACCAGGTGCCGGCCGGCAGCTGACGATCACGGGGCGGCGGCGGGCCGGTGTGTCGTGCAAGAATCCGCCGGTGCGTCGGGCTCCGCTGCTGCTGATCCTCGCGGCGGTGTCCGCCGTCGCCCACGTCGTCGGCGTCCTGGTGGCCGCCCCGCTCTGGCGCGGTGCCGAGGTGCTGAGCCTGGCGCTGCTGCTCGCGTACGCCGTCGCCGCCGGACTGCCGGCTCCGCGCTGGGCGGTGCCGGTGGGGTTCGTACCGCTGATCGTGGACGCGGTCCGCACCATGCCGGCCGAGCCGGGCGCCGGGGATTTCGGCTGGGTGGTGTACGGCGGCGGCGACAGCGCCTTCGACCGTACGGCCGGCTTCGACGCGGCGCTCGACGGGAGCTGGGCGACGCTGGCCGCGGTGGCGGTGCTGCTGGTCGCGTTCCGTGGCCGCGGACGGCGCCGGCACCTGATCGCCGCGGCGGTCGCCGCCGCCCCCGTCGTCGGGTACGCGGCAGTCCGGGTCACCGACATCGGCACCGCCGTCGCCGCGAGCACCCGGGTCGTGGAGGTCCGCACCGGGACCACGCTGACCCGGGTGGGCGGCCCGGGGCACGACCAGGCCGATGTCGTGCCCGCGCTCGTCCTCGCGGTGCTGCCGCCGCTGGCGCTCGCACTCGCCGCACTGGCACTCGCCGTGCTGCTCGCCGGGCGGGGCCGGCGGCTCGCCGCGACCGGCGCGGCACTGCTGGCGGTGCTCGCCCTGCCGCTGCTGGACGCCGGCATCGGGGCGGTGCCGCTGCCCTATCCGGTCGACAGCACCGCCCTGTTCGCCTGGTACGCAGTCACACCCACCCGGATGCTGCCGCAGCCCGTACCTGCCCTCACGGCGGTGGTGGAGCTGGCCGCGTACCTGCTGCTCGTCGCGGGCCTGACCGGCGCGGACCGCGCCGCACCGGCGGTGCCCGCGTCGGTGGCCGAATGACGCGTCCGTCTCGGCGGGAGTACCTCCTGCAACTGTTCCGCAACTGCGACATGTCCGCGACCTGCGGGGCAGGGTCGGTCCGCAGCCCGCAGCCCGCAGCCCGCAGCCCGCCGATCGCCGCGTTGACGGCGGTGACGATGTGCGCGGTCAGCTCCTCGGAGCCGAGCCGCATCAGCCGTGGCTAGCCCGTGTGCTGCCCCGTCTTGGACAACGGCTACGCCGGGCGGCGACGATCGGCGGGACGACGACGGTACGGGCGACGGGAGCGGATCATGACGAAGGCGGACGTGGTGGTGGTCGGCGGCGGCGTGGTCGGCCTGACGACGGCGCTCACGCTCCAGCGGCGGGGCGCACACGTCACAGTGCTGACCGCCCACGACCCGGCGGACACGGTGTCGACGGTGGCCGCCGCAGTCTGGTACCCGAGCCACACCGAGGCGGATCCCCGGGTGCTGCGCTGGGCCCGGGACACCCACGCCGAGCTGCGCCGCCAGGCCGCCGACGGCGTGCCGGGGGTGGTCGACCGGCCCACCCGGATGTGGTTGCGCCACCGCTACGCCGGGCCGCCCTGGTGGGCCGACGCCTGCGGCGACCTGACGGCGGAGCCGGCCCAGCCGCCGTACACCGCGCTGCTGCGGTTCACCGCCCCGTCGGTGGAGATGTCCAGCTACCTCGCCTGGCTGCGGCAGCGCCTAAAGGCGGGCGGGGGCCGGATCGTGCGCCGTGCGCTGGCCGCGCTCGCCGAGGCGTACGAGGTCGCGCCGGTCGTGGTGAACGCGACCGGACTGGCCGCCGGCCGCCTCGCCGCCGACCCGGCCGTGTTCCCGGCGCGCGGGCACGTCCTGCTGGTGGCGAACCCGGGCCTGACCGTGTCGGTGCGCGACGAGGACGACCCGGCCGGCGTCACGTATGTGCACCCGCGCCGGCACGACGTCGTGCTCGGCGGCACCTACCAGGCGGGAGTCGGGCACACCCGCCCCGACCTGGAGGAGGCGGCGGCGATCCGGCGCCGGTGTGTGGCGCTGGTGCCGCAGCTCGCGGACGCGCCGCTGCTGGGGGAGCGGATCGGGCTGCGGCCCGCCCGGCACGGCGGCCCCCGGGTCGAGGTGGACCCGGCGGACCGGCGGCTCGTGCACGCGTACGGACACGGCGGGGCCGGGGTGACGCTGTCCTGGGGTTGCGCCGCCGAGGTGGCCGAACTGGCCCTGAGCGTCTGACCGTCCCGGCGCTGTCGGCCCACCGCCGGAGCGCGCGGGCGGTAACCTCGGGCCGGTGTCCGCCCGCCGTGCCGCACTGTCCGCTCTGGTCGCCCTGATCTTCGTCCACATCGGCTGCACGGTGGTCGCGCTCGCGGCCTACAGCCACCGGATCGGCCTGGTGACCCACGACGGCTCCGGTTTCCTGGTGGAGTTGCTCGACGCCGTGGTGCCCCTGCGTGACCTGCTGCCCGCCGTGCTCTGGCTGCTGCCGGTCACGTTGCTCGTCACGTTCGCGGCCCTCGGCCGGTGGGCCGCCCGGCGGATCGTGCGCCCAGGCGACGAGCGGCTACCGGCGGCGGCGTGGACCGCCGGCATCGCCGCGGTGGTGCTCAACCCGCTCGCGGCCGTCCGCTACGCGTCCGCCACGGCCGGGGGCGGCGAACACATGCGTACGGTGCAGGTGGAGACCACCCTGCTGGTGCTCGCCGCGGCGGCGGCCACCACGATCGGCGCGCTCGCCGTCGCCGGGTTCGTCCGGCGCTCCGACACGGTGAGCCCGGCGTCCCGGCGGGTGCGGGTGGACGACTGGTCCGCGGACGCGGCGGGACGGGAGTGACCTGCTCGCTCAGAGGTGTCTCGTCCACGCGACGAACCGGTGGAACAGTTCGTCGGGGCGAGGGCCCGGATCGAGGTTGAGTCTCAGCAGGTCGGCGGTGGCGTCGAACAGGCAGCCAGCCATGTAGATCGACAGCGCCACCCGGTCGCGGCGGTACTCCAGCAGCAACAGCAGGCGCGCGGGCTGACACGGCCACGGGCCGGCGCAGACCCGGCACAGCCACAGCGGCCGGATCGCCACGTGCGGCCGGATCGCTCTGGGTGGGCGGCCCTGGGTCGGCGAGGGAGTCGGCATACCCATACGGTGACCGAGGCGTTGACTTGAGTCAAGGAGCCAGGGCAACTGTCTAGCGTCCGACCTATGGAGCTGGTGGGCGCAGCCGAGATCCGCGTGATGCTGGGTGGCATCAGCAAGCAGCGCGTCTACGTGATCACCAGTCACCGCAACTTCCCGGAGCCGGTGGCTGACCTGGTGCAGGGCAAGGTCTGGCTGAAGTCGGACGTGCAGAAATGGATCAAGGAGCACCGGCCCGAGCTGGCGGCTGACTGATCAGGTTCGCATGCGCGGGCACTCCGCCTGTGCGCCGCGGTCACCGCTCCAGCACGGTGAGCCATTCGGCGGCGCGTGGACGGTATCCGTGCAGTTCGAAGAGCCCGCGCACGATCGCCGGCACGTGCCCGGCGCCGTACACGACAGCCACGTCGATGCGTTCCGCCGACCGGGAACGGATCAGCTCGGACAACGCGGCGAGCAGCCGCTCGTCGCGTTCGCCGCCGAGCGCGCGCTCGGTGTGCTCGGTGAACTCGTGGTCGGCGTACCGCTCGTCGGTGGCCGACGGCAGGTCGTTCACCTCGACCTCGGGCGAGAGCAGGCGCTGGGTGCCGCCGAAGAACTGCATCACCGTCACGAACGGGATTACCAGCCGCATCTGGAGGCGGTACCGCAGCGGCATCGCCCGCCAGCCCTGGGCGAACTCCTGCGCCGACACGTCCGGGTTGAGCGCCTCGACGCCGAGAGACGCGTACGGAATGGGGTCTGTCACCAGGCCGGAGCGCCGGTTGGCCGGCATGATCCGGTAGGTGAGTGTCAACGCCGAGCCGACCGCCGACCGGCCGCTGACGCCCTCGACGACGAGCAGGTCGCATTCGCGGAGCCGTTTCGTGACCGCCGCGTAGAACCCCGGGCTCGCCACGTGGAGCATCGGGAACACCAGGAACTCCACCCGGTTGCCGGGCCGGCGTAGGCGGAGCACGGCGGAGCGGGTGCCGACGATGCTGTGTTCGATGATCTGCATGCCTGCCCCCGTGGCATCGGCTGCTGTTATCGGCAGGGTAGGGCTGCCCGGCAAACCGTCCCGCGGACCGGTCAGGAATCGAGAAGCCTCGGGCGGGCGCCCGGACCTAGCGTTTCCGGCACGGGCCTCCCCGCCGGGGAGGCCACCGGGGAAAGGTCGTCGACCCATGGACACGCGCATCCGCCAGCTGCACCGCTGGTTCTCCGTCGCCTTCACCGTGACTGTCGTGATCACCTTCGTCGCGCTGGCCCGGAAGGACCCGATCGTGTGGGTCTCCTACGTGCCGCTGCTTCCGCTCGCCCTGCTCCTGATCAGCGGCCTCTACCTGTTCGCGCTGCCGTACCTGCGGCGCCGCCGTACCGCCGCGCGGCCGCGCTGAGCTGGGGATTACCGGGGCCGGTCAGCGGGCATCACCGACGAATGGACCACAAGGTGATGGTGTTCGCCCCGGCCCCGCTGCTGACGGTGACCATCGAGCAGCAGGGCGAGGCGACCGAGTTGCATCTGCACCCGGGCGGGCAGGGGGTGTGGCAGACCCGGATGATCGCCGCGCTCGGCGTACCGGTGACCCTGTGCGTGGGCCTCGGGGGCGAGGTGGGCGACGCGGTCCGCAAGCTGCTCGATGACGAGGACGTCACGGTCCGGGTGGTGCGTCGGGAATCCGGCACCGGCTGGTACGTGCACGACCGGCGCGACGGCGAGCGGACCGAGATCGCCGAGCACCCGGGCGCGCCGATGGTGCGGCACGACATCGACGAGCTGTACACGGTCGCGCTCACCGAAGGGCTGCGCGCCCCGGTCAGCGTGCTCAGCGGGCCGGCCGACCCGTGCGTGGTGGACCCGGATATCTACCGCCGCCTCGCCGCCGACCTGAGCGCCAACGACGGGACGGTGGTGGCCGACCTGTCCGGGCCGTACCTGGAGGCGGTACTCGACGGCGGTGTGGCAGTGCTGAAGGTCAGCCACGAGGAGCTGCTCGACGACGGCCTGGCCAAGGACGACAGCGTGGCGGCGCTGCGCGACGCCGGCCGCCGATGCCAGGAACGCGGCGCGCGCACGGTGCTGATCAGCCGCGCCGGGGAGCCCGCGCTGGCGCTGCCGGAGGACGGCGAGCCGTTGCTCGTGCACGCCCCGCCGCTGGAGCTGGCCGACCATCGGGGCGCCGGTGACTCGATGACCGCCGGGGTGGCAGCGGTGCTGGCCCGGGGCGGTGACCTGCGGGAGGCGCTGCACATCGGCGCTGCCGCCGGCGCGCTGAACGTGACCCGGCACGGGCTGGGCACCGGCCGGGCGGAGGCGGTGCGGGAACTGGCCGCCCGGGTCCGGCTGACCCGACTGGACGGTGGCGACGATGACAGCTGACCGGCCGCCCCGGATCCTGGTGACGAACGACGACGGCGTGCACGCTCCCGGCATCCGCGCGCTGGCCCGGGCCGCGTACGAGCGTGGCATGGACGTGGTGGTCGCGGCGCCGGAGGCCGAGGCGAGCGGGATGAGCGCGGCGCTGTCCGCGGTGACCGAGGACGGCCGGCTGGTGTTCCGCGGGACCGAGCTGGACGGGCTGCCCGGCGTGCCCGCGTACGCGGTGGCCGCCTCCCCGGCGTACATCGCGATCCTGGCCGGGCTCGGGGTGTTCGGGCCGGTACCGGACCTGCTGCTGTCCGGCATCAACCGGGGTGCCAACGCGGGCCACGCGGTCCTGCACTCCGGCACCGTCGGCGCGGCGCTGACCGCCGGCAACAACGGCATCCGCGCGCTCGCCGTGTCGCTCGACGTGCTCACCCCGGCGCAGGCGAGCGTCGGTAGCGGTGGCGCGGCGATCGCGGTGCTCGACAGCGTGGACGACGAGTCCCGCCACTGGTCGACGGCCGCCGAGCTGGCCGGGACGCTGCTGCCCTGGCTGGCCGGCGCGGACCCGGGAACGGTGCTCAACCTCAACGTGCCCGACCTGCCGGCCGATCAGGTGGCCGGGCTGCGCCAGGCGACCCTGGCGCCGTTCGGTCAGGTACAGGTGTCGGTCGCCGAGCGCGGTGAGGGCTTCGTGCGTACGGCGGTGGAGGAGAACGCGGTCCGCGCGGTCCCCGGCACCGACATCGCCTGGCTGGCCGACGGGTACGCGGCGGTGACCGCGGTCCGGGCGCTCGGGCACCTGCCCGAGGTGGAGTTGCCGGTCGACGGCTGAGGACGGGTCCGCCCCGCCACCGTCGCAGCGGTGGCGGGGCGGAGAGTGTCACTCGCCGGCGGCGCGCTTGCGGTCGGCCTCGGCGTCGGCGGCGCCGACCGGGGTGCCGTCGCTGTCCCGGTCGGCCCGGGACAGGTCCACGTCGGCGCCGGCCCGGGCGGCGTCCGCAGCCGCGTCGTCAGCGCCGACGACCTCGCCGCCGCCGGTTTCCTCATCGTCCGGGACCAGCCGCCCGGCGGCGGCCAGCCCGATCGGTGCGTACCTGGGGTCGGTCATCTCGTCCTCCTCACCGGTGCTCCTGCTCTCGCGGTACCCCGGGACGGGGCGCGGCACACGCCGGCCGGCCGACAGCAGCAGCCCGGCGGCGGCCAGGATCACCCCGGCGCCGGCCGCGTACCCGGGCACCCCGGTCGGAATGCCCAGATGAACGGTGATGCCGAGGATCCGGGACAACCCCCACGGCAGCAGCGCCATCTGGTCGTTCCACACGGTCAGCGCGCGTTCCGCGCCGGCCCACGCGACCAGCCCGCCGAGCACCGCGAGTGGCATCCCGGCGGCGGGGAGCCCGCCGACGGTCCGCTCCAGGTACCTCTCCAGCGGCGGCGAGACCGCGAGCATGTCGGTGAGCAGGAAGACCCGCAGGCCCATCCCGTCGGCGTACCGGAAGACCGGGCCGAACGCCGCGACCATCGCTCGCGCCCGGTCGACGTGCGGGTCCCCGGCCGGGTAGACCGCGTTCCCGTCGCCCACCCCGGCGAACGTGACGTACTCCAGGAAGCCGGGCACCACGACGCCGTTGTAGCCCCGCGCGACCGCGTGGTCGACGAACTGCCGGAACTGCGTGTCGATGCGGGCCACCGCGGCGGTGTCCACCCACGGCGCCCGGGGCAGCAGCGCCGGGGTGACCACGTCGGCGTTCAGGCTGTAGTCGTCGCCGGTCGCGAACGCCGCCGGGTCCGCCTCACGGCCGACCGAGCCGGCATCGGTCAACCGCAGCCCCAGCCTGGGCGTGACCGGCTGGCCCGCCTCCGCCGCCGGTAGCACCTCAGCGCCCGAACGGATCCGGTCGGCCAGCCGGTAGCCCGGCCGTGACGCCCGCGAGGTCGCCGGTGACGGTCAGCGCGGCCGGGCCGGCGTCGATCCGGTACGACTCGGCGGCGCCGCCGGGGCGCAGGTCCGCCCGCAACGTGGTCACCGTCGACAGGTCCGGTCCGTACCGCCGGTCCGCGGCCGGGCTGTTTCCGTCCGGTTCGGTTGGGGGCGGGGCGGGGCGGGGCCGGGCTGTGGTGGCGGGCGGCGTCCGAGGTGGCGTGACAGTGGGGCGGGGACGGCCCCGGGCGACGAGCGCATCGGCCACGGCTCTTGGACTTGCGGCGCCTGGGGTGTCCACCATGCCGCTCTGGCCTGGCGCCACAACTGCCTGATCGACGGAGGCGTGGTCCGGTCAGCGGTCCCGGTCGAGGAAGCCCAGTGTGACCGCGGCGAACAGCGGCGACCGGTCGATGTCGTAGTGGGTCAGGCCGGGCAGGACAGCCAGCGCGTGCCCACCCGCCGGCCGGCCCTCACCCGCCCAGCCGCCGTCGCGCCGCCCGCCGTCGAGCAGCCCGAACACCTCGACGAAGTGGCTCGGCGGGGCCATGTCCGCGTCCGCGGCCACGATGAGCGTCGGCACCCGCAGGGCACGGACCTGCTCGGTGAGGTCGAAGTCCTTCCGCATCGCCGCGCCGATCTTGTCGAGCAGCCGGGGGAAGTCCTCCGGACGCGGCGCGACCCGCTGGTACAGCTCGTACATCGGGGTGTCCTTCATGTACTCGGCCGCCGCGGCGCCGACCTGGCCCTGCTGCGCCAGCATCTCCGGGTACACCGCGTCGCGGCGGATGTGCGCGGACGCGGCCACCAGCCGGCCGACCTTGCCCGGGTGCCGGAAAGCGGTGTGCAGGGCGACGCCGCCGCCGAGGGAGTAACCGACCACGTCCGGCCGGTCCAGCCCGAGGTGATCGATCAGCGCGGCGACGTCGTCGGCCATCAGCGCCATGTCGAGCGGCCGGTCCACGTCGGCGGTGCGGCCGTGCCCCTGCAGGTCCACCAGGATCACCTGGTGCTTCGCGGTGAGCGCGGGCAGGATCGGCGCGAACATCTCACCCGAGGTGAGACCGCCGTGCAGCAGGACCATCGGCCGGCCTTCGCCGTGCGTCTCGTAGTAGAGGTGGACGCCGTTGACGTCGGCGTACCGCCCCGGGGCGCGGGTCTCGTCGCGCTGTGCAGTGGTCATCGGTGCTCCTCGGACGTGGTGACCTGACCACTGTCGGACCGGGTGGGCGGGGCGGATTCATCGGTGCGGGCCCGGCGTACTCGCGTTCAGGCAGCATGTGGGCTAGTTTCAGCCAGGTGAGCGAGGTGGCGAGCGTCCCCGTCGAGGCGCAACTCGAGGCGTACCGGTCGGAGCTGACCGGCTACTGCTACCGGATGCTGGGTTCGGCCTTCGAGGCCGAGGACGCGGTGCAGGACACGTTCGTCCGGGCCTGGCGCAACTTCGACAAGTTCGAGGGGCGGTCCGCGCTGCGCACCTGGCTCTACCGGATCGCGACGAACGTCTGCCTCACCATGTCCACCAGCGCCCAGCGGCGGATCCGGCCGATGGACCTCGGCCCGGCGGGCAGCGGTACCGCCACCCACCCCGGTGAGCCGCGACCGGAGCAGATCTGGCTCGGCCCGGCGCCCGACGACCGGGTGCTGCCCGAGGTCGCCGACCCGGCCGAGGTGGTCGCCGGCCGGGAGTCGGTCCGGCTGGCGTTCGTCGCGGCGTTGCAGCACCTGCCGCCGAAGCAGCGGGCTGTGCTGATCCTGCGCGAGGTGCTGGCCTGGTCGGCCCAGGAGGTCGCCGACCTGCTCGACACGTCGGTGGCGAGCGTCAACAGCGCGCTGCAACGGGCGCGCGCCACCCTCGCCTCGGCCGACACCGAGGCCGAGGTCCGCCGGCCGCTCGACAGCGAGCAGCAGGCACTGCTCGCCCGTTACGTGCGTGCCTTCGAGGCGTACGACCTGACGGCGCTCACCGCGCTGCTGCACGAGGACGCGACGCTGTCGATGCCGCCGCTGCCGCTGTGGCTGCGCGGCCCCGAGCACATCGCGGCGTGGATGTCCGGCACCGGTAGCGGCTGCCGCGGCTCCCGCCTGGTGCCGACCGCCGCCAACGGCATGCCCGCGTTCGGCCACTACCGGCGCGACCCGGACGGCTCAGGCCACGTGCCCTGGGCGCTGATCGTGGTCGGCGTCTCCGGCGGCCGGATCACCTCGCTCAACAACTTCCTCGACGTCGACCGCCTGTTCCCGCTGTTCGGGCTGCCGGACCGGCTCGAGGAGGGCTCCGGCCAGCCCGAGCAGGCCCGCGAGTTCGCGTAGGTCGTCGCCCGCGCCGCGTACCTCCAGCCGCCAGCCGAACCTCCGCGCGGTCAGGCGCATCCGCGCCAGCACCTCGACCGTGACCAGGTCGGGCGCGGTCACCGCGGACACGTCGCACACCACCACGCCCCGGTCGTGGCCGCGCAACGCCTCGGCCAGTTCGGCGCAGCGGGCCGCGATGTCCGTGCGGGTCGGCGTCCCGTCGGCCAGGCAGAGCATGTGGGTGATCACACGCATTGGACCGCCGTACGCCCCGGCTCTCATCGGTCCGCGCGCATCGGCGCATCGGCGCATCTCGCCTCGAACAACCGTGTTGCAACCAGTTACATCGACGTTAACTGCTATACCAATCATCGGTGCTCGGCTATATGATTCCGGTAGTTCACCCCGAAGCCTCACGAAACTGCAGCTCCCGCACCCCTCGGGTCGAACTCCGCAAGCCAGGTGCCTCCGCAACGTCGTGCCTGGCGACCGCCCGGCGTTGTGGTTCGGCCTGCCGGAAAGGTGGGAACGGATGACAGGGCTCCCGTCCTTGGTCATCGGCATCGCGTCCTCGTCGGCCGAGCGCCGGCAGCTCGCCCAACTGCTCGGCGGCACCGAGTCGTTCCTGATCGTCTCCAGTGCCCATCAGGCCCGCCGCTTCCTCGACCTGGTACGCCGGCCCGCGCTCGCCCCGGCGCCGCACCGGCCCTCCGTCGACGAGGTGCCGGCCGAACCGTCCGCACGGGAACTGGCCGTCGACTCCGACCGGCGGGTGCTGCGCTGGCGGGAGCGGGAGATCGGGTTGACGCCGCTTGAGCACGACCTGCTCGTCTGCCTCACCGGTACGCCCGGCCAGGTGTGGACGTACGCCCGGCTGCACCGCGCCGTTTGGGGCAACGACCACCTCGGGCGGGGCTCGGACATGCATTCCGTGGTCCGTCGCCTCCGCCGCAAGCTGGGCCGTCTCGACGCCCCCGCCACCATCCACGCCGTAAGAGGCGTAGGTTTCCGCCTCACCCCGTAACCCCGCCCCGCCCCGCCGCCCGCCCCGCCCCGCCGCCCGCCCCGCCCCGGCGATCTTGCAGTTCCGGCCCCCGGGACGCCCCTGTAGGAAAGGGCCCCGATGGGGGCCGTCTGATACCAAGATCTCGTCGGGAGCCGATCGACAAGAGTGGGACGGCCCGCCCGGTGCGTTCGCGCCGGGCGGGCCGCTCCTAGCCGCATGCTGCGTCAGCAGCGGTTGGGGGAGAGGGTGAAGTTCTCAACGGTGGGCGTACTGCTGTTGATCCTCGTCTGGCGCGTCTGGGGCTTCCAGCCGTCCTTGGCGGCGATCAACGTCAGGGGGTTGTTGCGCCGGTCCATCCAGTAGGCGTACCGGCCCTCGGCATCGGTGGTGAAGGTGTACGAGTTCGCCCAGGAGTCGACCTGCACCGTCACGCCCGCCAGTGGCGCGGTGACGCCCTGGCAGCTCCTGCCGGAGACCGTGCCGGACAGCTTGCCCCAGGTGGTCGGCGGCTGCGCGGTCATCGTCACCGCCACCGGCTCCACCGTGTACGGGGTGTTCTCCTTGATCACCACGGACGCGGAGTACGTACCGGGCTGGTCGACGTCCGCGGTCATGCCGACCGTGACTGTGACCTTCTCACCCGGCGCCAGCGTGACAGCCGACGTGTCGATTGTCAGCCAGCTCACGTCGGCCGAGCCCTCGGCGCACTCGCCGAAGCCGGGCAGGACCTCGCTGTCCTTGGTGGCCGTGAAGCCGCCCGACGAACCGCCGATCTTGTAGAACCCGCAGGCCGCGCCACCGCGGTAGCGGGGGGTGTTGGCGTTGGGCAGGTTGGCCCACGAGCCGGTCGCCGGGTCGAACGCGAAGCCGGCGTTGGTGATGGCGCCGCCCTGCGACCCGCCGACGACCAGAAGCTTGCCGTTCGCGACCGCGTACGACGCGGCCCAGCTGTCGGCCGGCGCGTCCGGGATGGCGGTCCAGGTGCCGGCGCCCGGGTCGAAGGCGTAACCGGCCTTCTGCGAGACCGTCCCGTCGTTGCCGCCGGTGCAGTAGACGGTGCCGTCGATCCCGCCGCAGGACAGGAACGCCACCGACCTCGGGTATGCCGGCAGCGTCTCCCAGGCGTCGGCGCCCGGGTCGTACCGGACCACCGAGTTGGCCATCGGCGTGCAGCTCGCGGTCGTGCAGCCGCCGATCGCGTACAGTTTGCCGCCCGCTACCGCCTGGCCGGCCGCCGCGCGCGGCGCCGGGTTGTCGGCCTTGCGGGTCCAGGTGTTCGCCGCCGGGTCGTACGAGAAGGTGGCGGCGTCCGGACCGGCGGCGCCCCAGCCACCGGTGGCGATGATCTTGCCGTCGATCACGCCGACGGTCATGGCGTTGCGCGCGCCGGGCAGGTCGGCGATGCCGGTCCACGCCTGGGTGATCGGGTCGTACCTGTAGTTCTTGGCGCTCGACGTGGTGCCGTCGCCACCGGCGATGGAGTAGGCGGTGCCGTCGACGGTGACGACCCGGTTGTCCATCACGTTCGCCGGGTAGCCCGGGATGGTGGTCCAGGGGTCCGCCTGCGGTGCGGCGGCGGCGATCGCGTTCGACGACCTGCCCGACGAGCTGGCCGCGAACGACGTGGCGGCGGTCAGCCGCTGCACCGGCGCGCCGGTGGAGCCGAGCAGCGCCTGCTCGGACAGCTGGGAGCCGTCGGCCCGGTGCAGCACGAACCCGCCGTCGCGCTCACCGAACTCGGCGGTGACCGGGGCCCCGCCCGTGTTGGTCACCGTGAAGGTCTTGCTGACCTTGCCGCTCGGCATCCGGACCGTGCCGGTGATCGAGGTCGGCTTCACCGACAGCCGGCCGGCGGCGAGCTGGAAGTTGGCCGCGGTGGCCCGGTCCTCCTCGACCGTCACCTGCTTGGTCTGACCCACGTAGTTGCCGGCGCCGGCGGTGAACGGGTGCTTCCCGGTCAGCGACGAGAACATCCAGTAGAAGCCGTCGGGCAGCTCGGTGTCATCGGGCGTGGCGACGGTGGTTGCCTTCTCCGCCGGGCGGTCCTTGCTGGTCACCGTGGCGCCGTTGACGTAGCTCTTGTCGTTGGCGTCCCGGACGTGGCCGAGGACCAGGCCGCCCTGGACCGGCTGGCAGACGAGCCTGCTGCCGATGAGGACGTTGTCTACCTGCCACCACCATTCCCAGCTCGCCTCGTAGTAGTGGAACCGCACCCGCACCTGCGACTGGCCCGCCGCCTGCGGGATCGGCACCTCGGTCACCCGCGGGCCGCGGACGTCGGCCGCCTGCCGGAGCACGTTGCTCCACGTGGTGCCGCCGTCCAGGCTCAGGTCGACGTCCGCGCGGTCGCTGTTGAGCCAGTTGTAGTCCTGGTTGAACCGGATCACCGGCGCGGTCACGCCGGTCAGGTCGACCACCGGGCTGACCAGCGAGGTGTCCTGCCGCCCGCCGCTGCCGTAGTTGTCGCTGTCGATGATGGCGAAGTTGCCGCTGCCGCCGGTCAGGTTGCCGCGCTCACCGGCGTCGGTGAACTCCCAGTCCTGACCGGTGCCGGCGTTGTCCTCGACGGTCCAGCCGTCCGGCACGCCGGTGCCGTCGAACGTCTCGTACTCACCGTCGGAGCTGACGGTGTAGCCGGGGGCGGTCGTGCACGCCTCCGGGTTCGCCTCCACCGCGATGTCGGCGGTCGCGTTGCCCGCGCCGACAGTGATCTCCTTGGTGGTGGTCAGGTAGCCCGCGTACCGCGGCTCGACGGTGAGCCGGTACGTGGTCCCGGACGGCAGCGACAGGCTGTAGCGGCCGGTCGACGGCGTGGTGTAGTCGGAGATCGGCGTTCCCTCGACGCTCACCTTCGCGTACAGCGGCCAGCCGTGCCCGGACCCGTCGGTGACCTGACCGCTGACCGTGACGCTCGGTACCGCGGTGAGCGCGACGTCCAGCGTGGTGGTCGTGTCCGCGGTGATCGTCGCCGACAGCGTGCGGGTCGCGTACCCGAACGCCGAGACGACCGCCTGGTAGTCACCGGCCGGCAGGAGCGAGGAGTACGTCCCGCCCGCGCCGGTGGTCAGCGTGCGGTCCGCCGCGCCGGTGAGGGTGACGGTCGCGCCGGCGATCCCGGCCCCGGTGGCGGCGTCGGTGACCTTGCCGGCGAGCGTGCCGTTGTCCCCGATCGGGGCGGCGGCGAGCAGCGCGAGCGCGTCCAGCCGGCCCTCGCCGTAGACGTTGTTGTCATCGGTGGTGCCGCCGCACTGCGCGTCGGCCTTGTCGATCGCCGTGTCGTTGAGCAGCGCGCGGGTGGCCGTGACGTCGCCGACCAGGGTGGGCGCCGCCGACCAGAGCAGCGCGATCGCGCCGGCCAGGTGCGGTGCCGCCATCGAGGTGCCGCTGGCGCTGGCGTACGCGTTGTCCGGCACGCTGGAGCGCACGTTCACGCCCGGCGCCGAGATGTTCGGCTTGATCTCGCCGTTCTGCCCGGTGCCCCGGGACGAGAAGCTGGCGATGTTGTTGTTGACGTCGTACGCGCCGGCCGAGTAGTTGCTCGCCAGGCTGCCCGGTGAGCCGCTGGTCTGGCAGGACGGGCCGTTGTTGCCGTTGGACCAGACGCCGAAGATGCCGGACGCGGTCCACGCGTTCGTGACGTCCTCCATGAACGGCTCGTTGGACGGCGTCGTGGTGCCCCACGAGTTGTTGATGATGTTCGGCCGCTTGCTCGCGTCCGGGTTCTCCCCGTCGAGGTCGGTGGGCTCCAGCATCCACTGCCCGGAGGAGATCAGCGCGGCGTCGGACGGGCAGCACCCGTTCGCGGCGATCCACTTGACCTCGGGGGCGACGCCGATCTGGTTGGCCCCGTCGGCGCCGGCCATGGTGCCCATGGTGTGCGTGCCGTGGCCGTCGGAGTCGCACGGCGCGGTGGCACAGTCGCCGGCCGCGTCGAACCAGTTGTAGTCGTGGTCGAAGGTGCCGTCACCGTTGTTGCCCCGGTAGGCGTCTACCAGCGCCGGGTGGTCGAACTGGACGCCGCTGTCGATGCTCGCCACCGTGATCCCGGCGCCCTTGACGCCGTACTGGGACCAGACGTCGTCGGCGTTGATGTTGGCGATGCCCCACTCCAAAGCGTTCGCCGACTTCTCGTCGGTGCCCGGGGTGGTCTCCGGCAGCTTGTACTCCACCGGTGCGTACAGGCCGTCCACCTCGGAGTGGGCGGCGAAGTCCTGTGCCAGGGCCAATGAGCCGTCGGTGACCTTGATGGCGTTCGTCGCCCAGAAGGTCTGGTACTTCGTGCCCGAGCGGTCCAGCTCGGCGCGGATCTTCGACTGGCTGCCGGCGGCGGTCTTCTTCAGCGCCGCCGCGACGGCGGCGCCGCGCTCGTTCCAGTCCTTGATGGCGGCGGCCTTGCTCAGGTCCGCCCTGGCGCCGAAGTGGATCCAGAAGTCGCCCTCGCTCTTGCCCTGGAGCTGGCGGGTGAGTTCGGGGCGGATCTTGTCGCCGGCCGAAGCGCCCGTCTCGGCCTGCGCCGCCGTGCCGGTCGCGGCCAGTGCGGTGGCGGCGAGCACCAGGGCGGCGCCCGCGCTCACCAGCCGCCGGGCCGGGCCCCATCTGTGTGGACGTCTCAGCATCGGTGCTGCCTCCTGTTCAGATGACCCGCGGATGATCGAGCCATGGCAGAAGGGCCAGGAGACGAACTCTCCCGACTGCTAGACCGGTGTGACAAGAACCCCCCAGGCCCCCTGGGCGCCGTGCGGGTCTGCGCCGGACGCCTGAGTGGACACTATGATCGACAGCAGGGAACGATCAATGACCGTACGTGAGCAACATGTCACCAACAGGTCCCCCGGATCGGGCGGCCTGTTGACAGTTTCTGTCACGGTGGGGCGCGGTGACGACTGACGGCACGAACGCGGCGGACTCCGGCACCGACCCGTCGGAGCGCCCCTTCTCGCTCGTCATCGGGGTGACGCCGTCCCCGGCCGAACGGCTGCGGCTGACCGAGCTGCTGGACGGCGTCGCGCCCCTCCTGATGGTTGCCGATCTGGACGAGCTGCGCGAGTTGATCACGGACGCGTCCGGCCCGGCCGGCGCGCCGGTTCCGCCCGTACCCCCGGCGAAGCCCGCGCCGGACGGCGCGCTGGTGATCGACGCGGCCCGGTCGACCGCCCGGTGGGGCAGCCGGGAGACCGCCCTGACCCGCCTGGAGCGCGACCTGCTGACCTGCCTGACCGCCGAGCCGGTCCGGGTGTGGAGCTACGCCGAGCTGCACCACGCGGTCTGGCACGACGCACCGACGCACGGCCGGGCCGACGTGCAGTCACTGGTGAAGCGGTTGCGCCGTAAACTCGACGAGCTGGGCACCGGCGTCACCATCGCGGCGGTACGCGGCGTCGGCCTGCGGCTCACCGACCACCGCCACCCCAGGGTGCGCGGCGGCTGACCGCACGTCCACTGTGAAGGGATGGCATTGGCACCCTGGCGCTGGCTCCTGGCGGATCAGGTCGGACCGCACTTCCTCGACGACGACACGCAGCCCGTCCTGCTGGTGGAGGCCCGGTCGCTGTTCGCCGCCCGCCCGATGCACCGGCAGAAGGCACACCTGGTCCTGTCCGCGCTGCGGCACCGCGCCGCCGAACTCGGCGACCGGGCGCGGCTGGTGCGGGCCGGCACGTTCCGCGCCGCGCTCACCGGGCTGGGCGAGCCGGTCGAGGTGGTGCACCCGGCGTCCCGGGCAGCGCTGGCGTTCGCCCGCACCGTGGACGGGCTGACCGTGCTGCCGCCGCGCGGATTCGTCACCGACCGCGCCGACTTCGCCGCCTGGGCCGACCGGCGGCGCGGCCGGCTGCGGATGGACGACTTCTACCGGTACGCCCGCGAGCGTCACGGCGTGCTGCGGGACCTGCCCGCGCCCGCCCGCCGTCCCCGCGCCCGGACACCTGTCGACGTGCCGCCGCCCCCGCCGATCGTCGAGGACGACATCGACGCGCAGGTCCGGCGGGACCTGGACCGCTGGGCGGACGAGGGGACCCGGTTCACCGGCCGGGACGGGCCGCGCCGTCACCCGGCCACGCACGCCGAGGCGCAGGCCCGCCTCACGCACTTCCTGGCCCACCGGCTGCCCGCGTACGCCGACACCCACGACCTGCTCCGCGACGGCGACCGGCAGCTCGCGTACAGCGCGCTGTCGTCGGCGTTCAACAGCGGCCTGCTCGACCCGGAACCGGCGATCCGGGCCGCCGAGCGTGCCGCCCGGGACGGCGCCGCGCCACCCGCGGCGGTGCACCGGTTCGTGCGTGGCCTGTTCGGCTGGCGCGAGTTCCTGTGGCAGCTCTACTGGTACTTCGCGCCGCAGTTCCGGGGCGCCGGCTGGCTCGCCGCCACCCAGCCGCTGCCGGAGTGGTTCGACCGGCTCGACGCCGACGCGGTGGAGGCCCGCTGCCTGGCCGACGTGCTCGCGGGCGTCCGGGACACCGGCTGGGCGCACCACACCGCGCGGTTGACCGTGCTCGGCAACTACGGCCTGCAACGCGGCTGGCGTCCCGCCGACCTGGCCGACTGGTTCCGGCGCAGCTTCGTCGACGGCGCGGACTGGGTCATGAACGCGACAGTCATCGGCATGAGCCAGTACGCCGACCTGGCCCGCGTCGACACCCGGCCGTGGGCGTTCGACGGAACGCACGTGGACCGGATCAGCGACCACTGCGCCGGCTGCCGGTACGAGCCCGGCGTGGCGCTCGGCGACACGGCGTGCCCGTACACCGGTGGTTTCGAGGCGTTCTGGCACCGCAACCGGGAGCGGCTCGCGGCCGACCCGAGGCTGTCGGCGGCGCTCGCCGGGCGCGACGACCCGAAGCGGCGCGACGCGGTGCTGGCGCAGGAGGACAAGCGCGGCAGCGAGGCGCCCTGACGCCCGCCGGGACGGTGGTGTCCCAAACCGGCCGGCACGCACGGGCCGGACGGTGACAGCCGGTGATCCGATCGGCGGAGCCGCACCGCCGGTGTGGCCGAAATTGATGGCAACCGGTCGATTACCGGTGCGGCGCGTATCGCGAGAAGTCTTTGCCTCCTACGGTGGCGTCCGGCACGCGGACGGAGGGGACTCGGGAATCACCCGAGGGGGCCGTCCCGGCGGACAGGGAGAGTTGTCTCGATGCGAGTTTGGCTTCGCGCGGTGGCGGCCGTCGCCGCCGGCGCGACAGTGGTGGCGGGAGTGCCGGCGGTGGCCGCCACCGTCACCGTGCGGGAGGCCGGTGTGGCCGGCCTCACCGGCGCACAGGCGACGGGCAGCAGCGCCGCGCTCGGCGCCGCGCGTACCACCGCGACCCGTGCGCTGGTGACCCCCGGGGACACCCGGCTGATGCCGACCACGCCCCGCACCGACACGCCGCGGATCACCAACGGCGAGATCACCGACATCGAGGTGATCGGCAACCGGGTCTTCATCGCCGGCACGTTCACCTCGATCGCCAACGTCGGCGGATCCGCGATCGCGCAGCGGTCCCTGGCGTCGTACAACCTGGACACCGGCAAGGTGGACACCGGGTTCAAGCCGGTCATCGACGGCGCGGTCGCCGCGGTGGAGGCGTCGCCGGACGGCTCGTCGCTCTACATCGCCGGCTCGTTCAACACGATCAACGGCGTCACCAAGCGCAAGATCGCCCGGCTGAACCCGGCCACCGGCGCGCCGGTCGCCGCGTTCACCGCCACCGCCAACGCGCGGGCCACCGCGCTCGCCGTGAGCGGCAACGCCGTCTACGTCGGCGGCCAGTTCGCCACCGTCAACGGGGTCGGCCGCAGCGGCCTGGCCGCGCTCAATCCCACCACCGGCGCCGTCGACACCGGATTCAACCTGCCGGTCACCGGCGGCATCGGCGTCGGCGGCATGCTCACCGTGCAGCAGCTCAAGCTCACCCACGACCGCAGCAAGCTGCTCGTCGTGCACACCGGCCGCCAGATCGGCGGCCAGGACCGCTACGGCGTGGCGCTCATCGGTACGGCGAGCAAGGCGCTGCTGCCGTGGCGTACCCGGCTGTGGGAGGACAACCTCTCCTTCGTCGGCGGCATCCAGCGCGTCTTCGCCGGTGACATCGCGCCGGACGACTCGTACTTCGTGGTCACCAGCGGCTCCGGCGGCGACCGCCCGCCGATCAACGACACCGCCATCGCGTACCCGCTGACCGGAAACGACCACGTCGAGCCGCTCTGGATCTCCCGGCACTTCGACAGCATCTACTCGGTCGCGATCACCGACACCGCCGTCTACGTCGGCGGGCACTTCAGCTGGCAGGAGTCGCCCACCTCGAACGTGCCGTGGCCCGGCCTGGACAACGTCGGCTACGGCACCGGCCAGGGGCTCAGCGGCTACGGCCTGGGCGACCAGGTGGTCCGCCGCGACCACCTCGGCGCGCTGGACCCGCTCACCGGCACCGCGCTGGAGTGGAACCCCGGCTCCAACTCGTACGAGGGCGAGAAGGCGATGCTCGCCACCTCGCGCGGCCTGCTCGTCGGCGGTGACGGCAACGTCAAGGGCGGCAAGACCACCGGCCGGGTCGCCTTCTTCGACCTCTCCAAGCAGCCCGCGCCCGCGGCGCTGGACACCACCGTCACCACGCCGATCGAAGGCGCTGTGAAACCGGCCGGCGAGTCGTTCACGATCAGCGGCCAGGCGCTCGCCCCGGCCGGCGTGGCCCGCGTCCAGCTGGAGATCCAGGACCGCAACAGCGGCAGGTACCTCCAGGCCGACCTGACCACCTGGGGCGCGTTCAAGGCGATCAACACGACGGTGGCCGCGCCGAACGCCACCTCCACCACGTGGAGCCTGCCGGTGACGCTGCCGGCCGGCGTCTACCAGTTGCAGGCGAAGACGTTCGACAGCAAGGGAGCCGGCGACACCACCAAGGCGGTCAAGAAGATCGAGGCGTTCCGCTTCGACGACCTGCCGCCGTCGACCCGGATCAGCGCGCCGTCGGCCGGCCTGCTCGCCACCCAGACGTTCGTGGCCTCCGGCACCGCCACCGACGACAAGGGCGTCAACTCGCTGATCTACTCGTTCCGCACGCCCGACAACCGGTACCTCCAGGACGACGGCACCGTCGCCGCCGTCTACAACACCTTCCGCGGCGAGCCGGACGTGATCGGCGCGACGTCCGCCACCTGGCAGTACGAGGTCACGCTGCCGGTCGAGGGACAGTGGAGGATGACCGCCACCGCCGTCGACACGACCGGGCAGAGCGACCTGCGCGGCGACACCCGCGACTGGACCGTCTCGGCCAACGGCGTACCGCCGACCGTGGCGATCACCTCGCCGGCGGCGATGACCCCGCCGGGCAACGCCGTGCCGTTCACCGTCGCGCCCGGCGGCGCGGTCACGTTCGCCGGGACGGCTAACGACGACGACGCCCTGAAGTCGGTCGAGATCTACCTGCGCAACAACACCACCCGCGAGGCGCTCGCCAGCGACGGCACGTGGGGCGCCGACTCGGTCGCCGGCTACCACCGGATCTCCCCGATCAACCTCGACGCCGCGACGTTCGACTGGTCGTTCACTACGGTGCCGCTCACCCCCGGCGTCTACGACTTCCGGGTACGGGCCACCGACAAGCTCGGCCTGACCACGTCCAGCACCAACATGGGCCGGCTCACCGTCACCGCCCAGGTACCGGGTGACGCCTTCCCGAACGGGCTGCTCAGCTTCACCGGCACCAACCAGGACATCGACCAGCTGCACCTGGACCTGGCCGGCACCGCCACCGACGACAAGGGAGTCCAGGCGGTCCGGATCGCGCTGCGCGACCTGGACACCGGCCGGTACGTGCAGCCCGACGGCACCATGGCCGCCGCGTTCGCCACGGTCCACGCGACGCTCGCCGCGCCCGGCGCGACCAGCACCGCGTTCACGCTCCCGATCGACCTGCCCACCCGGGGCACGTACAACGTCGAGGCGTGGGCCGTGGACACCGCGGGTCAGCAGGACAACTCGACCAGCGGCGCCACCGCCCGCTACCTGGTCTACCCCGGCGACACCGACCCGACGCTGGAGCCGAGCATCACGCCGGTCGAGGGTCAGGCGTACACCGGCGGCCGGATCGTGATCACCGGCCGGGCCGTCGACGACGGCGGGATGCAGAAGGTCGAGGTGCAGATCGGCAACAGCGCCGGGCAGGGCATGAACTCGGCCGGCACCTTCGGCCGCGCGGGCGCGCCGACCAGCTGGCCGTGGATCGGCACGTTCCTCACCAGCCCGGGCTCGCCGGGGTCGAACTTCGCGTACACGTCACCGGTGGTCCCGGCCGGTACGTACACGGTGACGATCCGCGGCATGGACAACCGGGGGCAGTACCAGCAGCCGCCCCGTACCGTCACGGTGACCGTCACCGACTGACCGGACGGCCGCGCGGGCCGGTCCGCGCCGGGGCTCCCGGCGCCGGGCCGGCCCGTGCCCGTCTCAGGGACGGACCAGGCACACCCCGGCGGCGCCCGGCCGGTCCCTGGTGGCCGGCGCATCAGGCGCGGCAGTCAGGTCGATCGTGCGGGTGACCAGCTCGGCCGGGCGCAGCACCCGGTACGTGCGGCGGGCGGATGTCCGGGTCGTGGCCCTACCAGCCGTGCCAGTCACTGCGGCACAGGCCGGTCGCGCCGACCCGGACGACCACGCCGTCCGGCGCCGGCACACACCCCCGCCCGCCCCGCCCCTGTCCCGCCCTCGCCCGCTCTCCGCGATCTTGCACTTGCGGCCCGGCAAGTGCCGGGAATATCCCGTCTGCCCGGGCCGAAAGTGCAGATCGCCGCTGTCCGGGTCGTCCGCTCGCCCCCGGATGGGTCGCGCCTGCGGGTGCGCCGGGGGACATGGCCGACGGCGGTCGCTGTCGGACACGTCGTTGACCAGGAAGTCGGAGGTCGGGTGACCGTCCGGCGCGTCGCCCGGCGACCAGTCCGACCGTGACACGCGGTCGAACCCGGATTGGGCTCAGAACAGCGTGGCCGGGCCGACCGGCTCCGGCTCGGGTAGTGGCGCGAGCCCGGGAACCCGCTCGCGGACCTGGTCGTGGAAGCGGCGGGCCAGCTCGGGCGCGTCCGCGTTGTCCGGCGTGTGCACGAACACGATCGGCGAGCGGCCCTCCCGCAGCCAGCCGGTGACCACGTCCAGCCACGGCTGCCAGCCCTCGACGGTGCGGCCGGGGTCGTCCCGGCCGAGGTAGCGCACGATCGGCCGGTCGGTCAGCGCCCGGGTACGCAGCGGCAGGCGCGGTTTGCGCGTCCACGCCTCCCGCTCCGCGTCGCTGGTCGGCGGCGTCCGGAAGAACGCGGTGGTGTCGAACGGGATCCACTCCGCGCCGGCCCGGTGCAGCGTCGCCTCCAGCTCGCGGACCGCACCGGCCTCGGTGAAGAAGGCGGGGTGGCGGACCTCGACGGCGTACCTGTGACCGGCGGGCAGCGTGCGCAGGAACCGGTCGAGGCCGGGCACGTCACCGGGGCCGAACGAGCCGGGCAACTGGATCCAGAGCGTGTCCGCCCGCGGACCGAGCGGCTCCATGGCGTGCAGGAACGCCCGCAGTTCCGGCTCGCCGCCGGCGAGCCGGCGTTCGTGGGTGACCACCTTCGGCAGTTTCGGCAGGAAACGGAAGCCGGGATCGGTCTGCTCGGCCCAGGACGCCGCCGTCTCCCGGGCCGGGGTCGCGTAGAACGTCGTGTTGCCCTCCACGGCGTCGCACCACGCGGCGTACGCGCGCAGCCGCTCGTGGGCGGGCAGCGGATGCGGCAGGAATCGGCCGGACCAGGACTTGTGCGTCCACATGGCGCAGCCGACGTGCAGGCGCACCCCGGTCACCGGTAGGGCCGGAACGTCGACCCGCCGACCACGGCGCGGAAGCGCTGGCTCCGTCGCATCCGTCCTCCTCACGCGTCGCACCTCGGCGGTCCCGGGCGCCGCGCCCACGGTAGCCGGGCCGGTCACCGGCGGCGGATTGGGGCGGGACCGCCGGGCAAGAGCAGGCCGGAGGTGGTGGCGATGGCCGACGCGCCGGGCCTGCGGCGGTGCCAGGTGGTGCTGCGGGTGTACGCCGACCCGACCGGCCACCCGTACTGCGTCTTCGTCGGGTGAGGGCCGGTCGGGCCCGATCTACGGCCGCTCCACCCGTACCGGGTCGCCGCGGACCAGCTCGTCGTGGATCCGCCGGCGGGCGTCGACACCCGCGCGCCGGGCCGCCTCGTCGTCGGCGGCGATCCGCTGCCGCAGCAGCTCGACGGCGATACGGCGATTGAGGTGCAGGTACCGTTCGGTGTCGACCACGACGGTCCGGCCCGACGGGCGGTGCATGGCCCGGACGGCGGTGCTGGCCTTGTTGCGGTGCTGGCCGCCCGGCCCGCCGGTGCGGCACGGCACGAACTCGACGTCGGCCTCGTGGAACGGCGTGACCATCACGTCGGTCCGGCACGTCCGCGCGGTGACGTACCAGTTCTTCCGTCCGTGCCCCGTCCGGTACGGGCTGGGCGCCTGCCAGCAGAGCGTGCCGGTCCACCCGGCCGCGAACGGCTCCGCCCCGGCACCGGTGATCCGGACCAGCACCGACCGGTAGGTGCCGGCCCGGTCGCCGGGCACCGTCTCGACCCGTTCGGTACGCAGGCCCCGCCGGGCCGCCGCACTCTCCAGGCGGGACAGCAGCCGGGCCAGCGCCCACGCGCACTCGGCCGGTCCGCGCCCGGCGGACAGCAGCAGCTCGGTCACCGGCGGTCCTTCCGGCGCTCGTCGCGGCGGCCCACGTCCGGCGTCTTGTAGGTGACCAGCGGAACCGTGGTGGCGATCGGCGTAGCGAGGTCGTGCGCCACCAGGTCGCCGATCACCTGCTCGATGCGCTTGTACGCGGTGGGCGCCTCCTCGAACAGCAACTGCCGGTCGCCGCACACCACGACCGAGCCCACAGGCGTCCGGCGCAGCTCCTCGACCGTGTGCTTGGCCCGGCCGCGGCGCAGCGCGTCGGCGCGGGACATCTTGCGCCCGGCGCCGTGCGCCACCGAGTAGCCGGCGTCCGGCCCGGCGTGCGCCGCCACCAGGTAGGAGGGTGTGCCACGGGTGCCGGCGATCAGCACGTCCCGGCCGTCGCCCGGTGCCGCGCCCTTGCGGTGCAGGTAGCGCCCGTCGCGGATCTCGACCAGGTTGTGGCACTGGTCGACGACCGGCTCGGTGGGTTCGGCACCGAGCGCGTACGCGACGCGTGCGGCCAGCAGCCGCCGGTTGAGCGAACCCCACCGCACGGCCGCGTCGTGCCGGGCCAGGTAGGCGTCCGGGTCGGGCGCGGGACCGGCGCCGTGCGTCCCGGTGTGCTCGCGCAGGATCCGCTCGCCCAGCCCGCGTGACCCGGAGTGCACCACGAGCACCAGGTCACCGGTGCCCAGCCCGAGCCGTGCGGCGTGCTCCGGCGCGAGGACCGGCCCGACGCGGGCCAGCTCGACGAAGTGGTTGCCGCGCCCGACCGTGCCGAGCCCGTCGAGGTGACCGGCCGGGATGTCGCCGTCCAGCACCGACCAGGCCGGGTCGTCGGCGTCCGGGTCGAGCGCCCGGTCCAGGTCGGGGAACCGGGCGGCGAGCCGTTCCGGTACGACCCGGCGCAGCGCGATCGGGAACACCGCGATGCCGCACCCGATGTCGGAGCCGACCAGGAACGGGTAGAGCACGGTGGAGGACATCGCGGCGCCGATCGGCGCGCCCTTGCCGGGGTGCAGGTCCGGCATGGCGGCGACGTGCGCCATGCCGTCCAGGGCGGCGACCTGGTGGCACTGGTCGAGCGCGGCGGACTCGATCCAGCTGCCGGGGGAGGAGAAGACGGAGACGGTGGCGGGCACGACGGCCCGCCCGGAGGGGTACGCGGACACAGACGCTCGTTTCTGCGGAAGAGAGGCGGGAGACGGCAGGCGGCAAGGGGCCTGCGGGCGGGGATGCGATCCGTCAGAACGTCATGCCGGTCACCCTCTCCCACACCACCCGGCGCGGCAACCTACTTTCGACCCGCCAGGCGGGCGCGTCGACATCACCCCACCCGATCCATAGACTCCCGTCGTTCTGGTACCACGAGTCCCGGGAGGACCACCGTGTCGAGCGAAACCCGAACGTAGGACGAGCTGCCCACCGACCTGCCGCCCGCGCCGACCGACCCGACCGGCGTACGCCGCCTGTACGCGCGTGGCACACTCGCCATGGCCAACGCCGGTCCGGACACCAACGGCAGCCAGTTCTTCCTGGTGCAGGCCGACTCGGCGCTGGGGCCGCTGACGCGACGGTCGATCCAGCTCGGCGGCACGTGGACCGACGGCACCGGCTCGACCGAGAACGCGGTGTTCGTCGACGGACGGCTGCACCAGGTCGGCGCTGACCTGACCTGGGAGTACGACCGCGCCGACTGGCTGCGGCCGGGCGTACGCACAGCGTGGGGCGGCCCCGTCCGGGACCGCCCCACGTACGACTCGCAGATCAGGCGACCGAGGCCGGGAACCTCTCCCAGACCCGGTGCGCCGCCATCAGCCGCTGCACCTCGGTGAGCACCTCGGCCCCGGCGGCACCGGTCACCACGCCCGGCGTGCCCGTCACACCGGCCTGGTGCAGCACCTCGGCGCCCGCGCCCCAGGCGCCGATCACCTTGGCGTGCCGCCACGCCTCCTCGACCAGCAGCAGCACCCGCGGGTCGACGGTGGCCGAGCCCGGCGCGCCCGCCTTGGCGTCGCGGGCCGGCACCGCGTCCGGTGCCGGGGCCGGCGCGCCGGCCAGCAGCACCGCGTCGAACTCGACCGAGCGGCCGGTGGCGAACGTGCGCTGCACCGGCAGCCCGTCGACGGTGCCGCCGTGCGCGGCGATCAGCAGCGGCACCATGCCGGCGTCGAACACCGCCCGGCGCACCTCGTGCACGTCGCCCAGGTCGCCCTGGGCGTCGACCACGATGCCGACCATCCGGCCGTCGGCCGGCCACTCCCGGCCGACCTGGGACAGCGCCGGGCTGGGCTGCACGTCCGCGAGCGGCACGGTGGGCTGCGGCACGGGCAGGCCCAGGCCGGTCGCGACCTGCTCGCACAGCACCGGGTCGACGTTGGCCAGGCACTGGAGCTGCCGCTCCTTGATCACCTGGTGGTAGCACTTGCCCAGCTCGAACGTGTACGCCCGGATGATGTGCTCCTTCTCCACCGGCGACATGCTCTGCCAGAACAGGCGTACCTGGCTGTAGTGGTCGTCGAAGGAGGCCGGTGAGGCCCGGACCTTCGGCGCCTCGGCCACCGTCACCGGCGTGTCCACGAACGCGTGCTCCCGGTCACCGGCCGGGAACGGGTTGCCGCCGTCGAGCGAGTTCGGCCGGTACGGCGCCACGCCCGCGTGCACCGCGTGCTGGTGGAAGCCGTCACGCAGCATGTCGTTGACGTCGGCGTGCGGCCGGTTGATCGGGATCTGGGTGAAGTTCGGCCCGCCCAGACGGGTGAGCTGCGTGTCCACGTACGAGAACAGCCGGCCCTGCATCAGCGGGTCGTTCGTGACGTCGATGCCCGGCGGCAGGTGCCCGACGTGGAACGCCACCTGCTCGACCTCGGCGAAGTAGTTGGTCGGCGTCTTGTTCAGGGTGAGCTTGCCGATCGGCTGCACCGGCGCCAGCTCCTCCGGCACGATCTTCGTCGGGTCGAGCAGGTCGATCCCGGCGAACGTCTCCTCCGGAGTGTCCGGGAAGACCTGGATGCCCAGCTCCCACTCCGGGTACGCGCCGGCCTCGATCGCGTCGTACAGGTCGCGGCGGTGGTAGTCCGGGTCCATGCCGCCGATCATCTGGGCCTCTTCCCAGGTCAGGGAGTGCACGCCCAGCTTCGGCTTCCAGTGGAACTTGACCAGTACCGTCGCACCGGCCTCGTCGACCAGGCGGAACGTGTGCACGCCGAAGCCCTCCATGGTCCGGTAGGACCGCGGGATGCCCCGGTCGGACATGTTCCAGATGGTGTGGTGCTGCGCCTCGGTGTGCAGCGAGACGAAGTCCCAGAACGTGTCGTGCGCGCTCTGCGCCTGCGGGATCTCCCGGTCCGGGTGCGGCTTGCCGGCGTGGATGACGTCCGGGAACTTGATCGCGTCCTGGATGAAGAACACCGGGATGTTGTTGGCGACCAGGTCGAACGTGCCCTCGTCGGTGTAGAACTTGGTGGCGAAGCCGCGGGTGTCGCGGACCGTGTCGGCCGACCCGCGCGAGCCCAGCACGGTGGAGAAGCGGACGAAGACCGGCGTCTCGCGGCCCTTCTTCAGGAACCCGGCCCGGGTCACCTCCTCGGCGGTGCCGTACGCGACGAACGTGCCGTGCGCGCCCGCGCCCCGGGCGTGCACCACCCGCTCCGGGATCCGCTCGTGGTCGAAGTGGGTGATCTTCTCGCGCAGGTGGTGGTCCTGGAGCAGGACCGGGCCGCGCGGACCGGCCTTCAGCGAGTGGTCGGTGTCCCGCAGCCGCGCCCCGTTGGCGGTGGTGAGGTAGGCGCCCTGCTGCCCCTTGGCGATCTTGGGTACGCCGGTTTCGGCGCCGGTCGGGGTCCGGGTGTCCGGCGCGCCCTGCTCGTCCTTGGGCGGCAGCGGCCCGTGCGGCGTGGTCGGCTCCTCCAGCGACGGCGGTGCGCTGCCGGGAGCGCCCGGCACGTCCGGAGTCAGCGCGTCGCCGACCTTCTCGACGGCGGCTTCGACGACACCCTTGACGATCTGGCTGGGCTTGCTGGATTCCATCAGGACCTGTCCTCCTACAGCGAAAATGTCCAGGCACACCCGCCCTACCCTGGCTCGGGGCGGGCAAACCGGAACAATCGCGGTATCGCCGGTCACTGCCGGTGCGGCACGACCACGGCGGTGAGCAGCAGCCCGCGGGCGACCAGCCAGCGGCCGTCCAGAGAGCCCAGCGCCGGGCCGCCGTCGGTGCGGGTGCCGTCGACCAGGATCCGGGCGGTGAACCGGCCGGCCCGGTCGAACGTCAGCTCCGCCTCCTCGAACCCGAGCCAGCGCCCGGTCAGCGGATACCACGCCTTGTAGACCGACTCCTTGGCGCTGAACAGCAGCCGGTCCCAGCAAGTCGCCGGGTCGGCGGCCCGCAGCGCGGCCAGCCGATCCGGCTCGCCCGCGGTGAGGACCACGCCCGCCACCCCGTCGGGAAGCGGCTCGTGCGGCTCCGCGTCGATGCCCAGCCCGGCCAGTGCCCCGGCCGGTGCCACCGCCGCCGCCCGGTAGCCGGTGCAGTGCGTGATGCTGCCCACCACGCCGTCCGGCCAGACCGGCTCCCGCCGGGGGCCGGGCCGGATCGGCGCCGGGGCGTACCCGAGGCGGGCCACTGCCTCCCGCGCGCAGCGGCGGGCCGTGACGAACTCCTGGCGGCGGGCGGGCACCGCGCGCGCCACCAGGTCCTCCTCGCCCGGGAACGGCGCCTCGTCCGGCACGTCGGTGAACGCCTCGACGGCCGCCGCCCCGGCCGGCAGCAGCGCCTCGATCATCCGAGGATCCGCTTCATCGGCGCCGGTACGCCGCCACGGCGCCGCCACTCGCGCGGGTAACCCAGCGACACCTCCTCGAACCGCACCCCGTCGTAGTGCGTGGTGCGCGGGATGTGCAGGTGGCCGTAGACCGCGACGGCGGCGCGGTGACGCACGTGCCAGTCGGCGGTGCGGTCGGTGCCGCACCACTGCGCGAACTCCGGGAACCAGAGCACGTCGGTGGGCTGCCGCACCAGCGGCCAGTGGGTGACCAGCACCGTCGGCAGCGCCGGATCGGTGGCCTCCAGCCGCCGCCCGGTCACCGCCAGCCTCGCCGCGCACCACGACTCCCGGTCCGGGTACGGGTCGGGGTGCAGCAGCATCTCGTCGGTGCACACCACACCCGCGTCGTACGCCGCGCGCAGCGACTCCTCCTTGGTCGTGGTGCCGGGGGCACGGAACGAGTAGTCGTAGAGCAGGAACAGCGGCGCCACGGTGACCGGCCCGCCCGCGCCCCGCCACACCTGGTAGTCGTCCTCCGGGGTCAGCACGCCCAGCTCACGGCACATCGCCACCAGCGCGTCGTAGCGGGCCACCCCGCGCAGCGTCACCGGGTCGTTGGGGTGGGTCCACAGTTCGTGGTTGCCCGGCGCCCACACGACCCGCGCGAACCGGTCGCGCAGCAGCCGCAGCGTCCGCTCGACGTCGGCGAAGACCTCGCCGACGTCGCCGGCCACGATCAGCCAGTCGTCCGCCGTCTGCGGCCGCAGGCCGTCGACCACCGCGCGGTTCTCCGCGTACGACACGTGGAGATCACTCACCGCGTACAGCGCACCCGTCACCCGGCCGATCCTGCCAGCGGCGGTCGCCGATGACCAGGCTCGCCGACCGGACTCTCGACCCTCGCGGTCACCTCGTCGAGCGCGCGCAGCACCTCCCGGGTCACCCCCGGCTCGGCGGCGGAGTGCCCGGCGTCCGGCACGATCCGCAGCGTCGCCTCCGGCCACCGGCGGGCCAGGTCGTACGCGGACACCGGCGGGCAGCACAGGTCGTAGCGGCCGTTGACGATCACGGCGGGCAGGTGCCGGATCCGGTCCACCCCGTCGAGCAACTGTCCATCGGTGAGGAAGCCGCCGTGCACCGCGTAGTGCGACAGGATCCGGGCCACCGGCAGCGCGTGGTCGTCGGCGGTGAAGTGGGCGAGCAGCTCCGGGTCGGGCCGCAGCGACGAGTTGACCGCCTCCCACCGCCCCCACGCCCGCGCGTACTCGCGGGCCCGCTCCTCGTCCGGGTCGTGCAGCCGCCTGTGGTACGCGCCCAGCACGTCGTCGCGCTCGTCCGGCGGGATCGGCGCCACGAACCGCGCCCACTCCTCGGGCTGGAGGTGGCGCAGCCCGCCCTGGTAGAACCAGTCCCGCTCGCTGCGCCGCAGCAGCAGCACGCCGCGCAGGACCAGGCCGGTCACCCGGTCCGGATGCGCCTGCGCGTACGCCAGCCCGAGCGTCGTGCCCCACGAGCCGCCGAACACCAGCCAGGAGCCGATGCCCAGCCGCCGCCGGATCGTCTCCAGGTCGGCCACCAGATGCCAGGTGGTGTTGGCGCGCACCTCGCCGTGCGGGGTGCTGCGGCCGGCGCCGCGCTGGTCGAACAGCACGGCCCGGTGGCGGGCGGGGTCGAAGAACCGGCGGGCCGCCGGCACCAGGCCGCCGCCGGGACCGCCGTGCAGGAACACCACGGGTACGCCGTCCGGCCGGCCGACCTCCTCCACGTACAGGACGTGGCCGTCACCGACCGGAACGCGGTGGGTGGCGTACGGCTCGGCGGGCGGGTGCAGGCCGGTCATGCCCGGTCATTATGCCCGCCGCGGCGCCGTCCGGCCGACCGGTCAGCAGGCGACGTTGCCGCCGAGGTTGTCCAGCAGCGCGTCGGCGACCCAGCCGGACCTGCCGGTGGTGACGTCCCGCAGGTAGGTCCACGTGTAGGTGGTGTGGCCGTTCGCGGTCACCCGGTCGCCGCTGGCGAAGCAGTGGAAGTCGACTGTGTGGCTGAGCTGCCCGTAGCCGACCGAACCGCAGGTGGTGTGCGGACCGGTGCGGATGTTGACGTTCGTGGCGTTGAAGAGCTGGCCGAACTTGCTGTCCACGTTGGAGTGCGAGTGGCTGCACCCGGCGCTGGCCGGTCCGGCCGTACCGGCAACCACGGCGCCCGCCGAGGCGACGGTCAGGACCAGGGCGGCGCCGATCGAGGAAATCTTCCGCATACCCGTCTACCCCCGAATAAGGATCGCGATGCACCAGCAGATCAACCCAGATAATTGCATAGAAAAAGGTCGATGGGCAAGGTGCGCCGCCGGCCCCGGCCCGGACCGGCGGCGCCGACCGCCTATGCGGTGGCGGGTACGCCGTTGTCGGTACCCGTGGTCTCATCCTCGGGCACACCGCGCGGGGCCGGCGTGCGGACCGCGAACGCGTCGAAGCTCGGCCCGTCCAGGCGCTCGACGATCGGCTCCACGGCGGGCGGCTCCGACCGGTCCGGCTCGATCGCGTCCGGCGCGGTCCGCCCGTCGACGGCCCGGGGCGTCACCTCGGCCGGAACGGTGATCGGCGGGCGCGCCGCCACCTGCGGGTACTCGGCGGTCTCCCCGCCGCCCGCGGCGGCCGCCATGACCGCCGCCGCAGCCAGGTCGGCGACCCGCTTGGCCTCCCGCTGCACCCGGGCCCGGGTCTCCTTGGCGTGCTGCTCGGCCAGGTCCGCCGCGCGCCGTGCCTCGTCGAGCCGCTTGGTCTCCGCGCTCAACTCCCGGCGTACGCCGACCAGCCGCTCCTCCACCTCCGCGCCGGTCCGCTCGATGGTGGCGATCTCCCGGCGGGTGTCCTCCAACTGCCGGGACACCGACTCCAGCTCCGTCTTGAGCTGGGTCAGCGTCTCCTGCCGCTGCTGGATCTCCCGCTGCACACCGGCGAGCTGCTCCTGGTGCGCCGCCGTCTCCTCGTCGGCCCGCTCCCGGACCTCGGTCGCGTACTGCTGCGCCTCGGCCACCAGCGCGGCGATGTCCTTCTCCGCGGCGGCCGCCCGGTCGGCCAACTCCTGCTCGGCGGCGGCCCGCCGCTCGTCCAGCTCCTTGGCCATCGTGGCCTGCCACTGGGCCAGCTCCTGCTGGGCCTTGCTGCGGTTGGCCTGGACCTCCTGCTGGATCTGCGTCCGCGCCGCCTTCACCAGCGCCTCGGACGCCGAACGCGCCTGCTCGACCTGCTGGGCGCTCTGCTCGGTGACCCGCTTCGCCTCCTGCTGGGCCCGGTCGTGCACGGCCTGACCCTCGAGGCGCAGCTTCTCCGCCAGCTCCCGCACGGCGGCAAGCTCCGCCTGCGCGGCGGCCCGCCGCTCCTCGTCCACCCGCTCCTGCTCGGCCCGGCGGGCGGACAGCTCCTCGTCCAGCTCCCGCCGCTCCCGCGCGGCCTGCTCGTGCGCGGCGGCGAGCAGCTTCTCCGCCTGCCCCTGGACCTCCTCCGCGCGCCGGGAGGCCACGTCGGTGATCTGGCCGGCCTGCTTCTCGGCCAGGTCCAGGATCTGGTCGACCATCGGGCCGAGGTCGCGGAAGGACGCCCGGTCCACCGACGACGGACGGTCCCGCAGCTCCACCGCCTCGGCCTGCGCCCGCTGCACCTGCGCGTTCAGGTCGCGCACCTGCGCGTACGCCCGGTCCCGGGCGGCGGTCAGCGCGCTCACCTCGGCGTCGATCTGCTCGACGTACCGGTCCACCTGACGTTTGTCGTAGCCGCGCAACGCGGGATCGAACCGCGGTCGCGCGGACAGGTCGTCGTGGGGTGCGAACGGCTCGGCACCGTTTGACATGCGCCATCCTCCGTCGGTTCGCCAGCGCCAGGCCGGCGGATGACCGCCCCGCAGGGCACGATGAGGCGCTACGGTACCGCGTCCGCGAGCGGGGCTCGCTCCGCCCCGCCCCGCTGCCCGCCGACCGGTGGCGCGGTCAGACCGGGAAGTGCGGGTTCCCCGCCGTCAGGCGGATGGTGAAGCCGCCCGCGTCCCGGTGGTGCGTCACATGGTCGCAACTCTGGTGGCTGATCCACAGGCCCAGCCCGCCGTCGGAACCGTCGCCCGCCGGCAGCAGCCCGGCGTACGGATCCTTGGGTCCGGTGCCCCGATCGTGGACGGTCACCACGATCCGGTCCGGCGCGCGCCACAACCGCAGGCACACCGGCGGCTCACCGTGGCGCAGCGCGTTGCTCACCACCTCGCTGACGGCGATGACCAGCCCGTCGAGGCCGTCGGGTGGAAGCAGGCCACGGTCGGCGGCGTGTACCGCGGCGCGGGCGCGGGCCGGCGTCGGATCGACCAGCTCGACCAGGGGCGTGGTCCGCTGCACCGGGTCCGCGGGCGCCGGCCGGAACTCGGTCAGGTAGCTCGTCGGCTCGGTGTAGAGACCGGCCGCCTCGTGCCCGCCGTCCGGCCGTGCCACCAGCGGATGGGTACGCGCCACGTCGGCGAGCACGTGCGCGGGCGTGCCCCGGCGGTCGTAGGCGCAGATGCCCCAGAGCGGGAAGTCGTCGTAGGCGTGGTTGATCGCCGACTCGTAGCGCGCCCACCAGTCCCAGGTCGCGCCGAGCAGCACCGGAGGCAGCTCGCCGACCATCCGGATCTGCGCCGCCCCCGCCGCCACGTACGAGGCGAGCAACTCCCGGTAGGAGCGCAGCGCGACGCTGGGCCGGGTGTAGACGTCGGAGACCGGCAGGAACGTGACCTCGGCGCCGGTGGGCAGCGCCCGGCGTACCAGTTCGGCGTTGCGCTCGTCCAGGTTCACCGCCGTCGGCTCGCCGGCCGCGATCCCGTCCAGCAGGAACGGCAGCGTCACCGCCAGCAACTCCTCGTCGGAGCCGTAGACGAACGCCTCGTGGAAGTAGCCCACGTGGCCGGAGGCCGCGCCGCTCCTCATCGGACGACCTCCACCCGCACCTCGGCCAGACCGAGCAGGTCGACCAGCCGGGCCGGGGCGCGGCTCGGCGTGCGCAGCACCGCGACGGCGCCGTGCCGGCGGGCGTGGTCGCGCAGGTGCAGCAGGCTGCGGTGGTCGACGAACCGCAGCTCGGCGGCGTCGAACACGAGCCGGCCCGCCACCGGCCGCGGGTCGGCCCGCTCCAGCGCGGCGGCGAAGCCCCGGTGGTTGGACGGGTCCAGCTCCCCAGCCAGCGCCACCACCGCGTCACCGTCGCCGGCGTGCAGGCGGAACAGCACCTCGGCGTTGGTCTGCGGGTGCATGCAGGCCAGCTCGGCGATCGCCGCGTCGCCCAGTCGGCTGCGGTCGTAGGCGCAGACCGCCGACATCGGCCGGTGCCGCATCCAGTGGTCGATCCGGTGCTCGTAGCGGGCGAACGCGTCCCGCTGGGCGGTGGTCCGGACCAGATCGGTCGCCTCGGCCACCACCCGCAGGCCGGAGTGCCCGGCGGTCAGCGCCTCGGTGGTGGCCCGCACGTACGCCCGGACCTGCCGCTCCGGGTCGACGACCTCGTCGTGCCGGTACGCCTCGCCGACGGGAAGCAGCCGTAGCGCGTCCCGCCGGCGCGCGGCGTCGACCCCGGGGACGGAGGCCAGCCAGCCGGTGACGGTCCCGCGATCCTGCGGACAGATTACCCAGACCTGCTCACCGGCGGCCAGACCGGCACTGACCTGCTCGACCGCCAGCGAGCGCAGCGCGGCCGGATCGTCGTAGGCGAGGCAGCCGTGGGTGTATCCCGGGTGCGACACGCTCCCGCTGGTCACCGGCTCCGCCTCATCGGCCCAGTCTATGCCGGGCCCACCTGGAGATCGCGCCAGGCCGTGGCCTCGAGCGGCGGGTCGCCCAGCTCGAACTCGGCCCAGTTGTTCCAGTACGCGATCGCGTCCACGTCGTTCTGCTGGCGCAGCCAGGTGACGTGCTCCCGGAGCGTCCGCGCCCGGCCCGCGCCGGTGGTGTCCGCGGCGATGCGGCTCAGCCCGTACTCGGGCACCAGGAGCCGGATGCCCGGGTACGCGGCGCGCACCTTGTCGAAGGCCACGCCGAACATCCGGGAGGCGGGCCAGTACGCGGCGGTGTCCCGGGAGTAGCAGTCCACGCCGTAGTGGGTCATGCCCGGGTATCCCCAGTCGGTCGGGTTGCCGCGCCCCTCGTCGAGCCAGTAGCGGGTCACGATCGGCCCGTGCCCGAGCACCCACCGCCGGTTGCGGTGCGCGGCCAGGATCTGCGTCACGCGGCTCGCCGTCGCCCGGTACGTGGCCGGGGTTACGTCGCCCATCGGCTCGTGGTACCAGGTCAGGTAGATCGGGCGGTTCACGCCGTCGAGCCAGCCGGCCAGCTGTTCGACGTCGTCCTTCCAGCTGACGTGCATGACGGCCGAGGGCGCGTCGGCGAACTTGCCGGCGTTCAGCGCGGGCAGCTCCGGCAGCGCGTCCGCGTCCGGGCCGTCCGTGCCGAAGTCGCGCATGTAGCGGATGCCCGGATAGTCGGCCACCGCCCGCTGGGTCCGGGCACCCTTGTAGGCGCTCATCCCGACCAGCAGCGGCACGGTCAGCGTGGTGGTGCCCGTGCCGGTGCGGCCGGCGCCGTCACGCGCCGTCGCGGTCAGCGTCACCGTGCCCCGGCCGGCCAGCACGGTGACTGTGAAGCGGCCCGGATCGGTGCCGCTCGGTGTGACCGTCACGCCCGGCGAGGCGCCGGCGAGCTGGATCGTCAGGGGGACGCTCAGGTCCACCCGGACCGGGCTGTCCCAGGTGACGCCGGTGGGGTCGCTGACCCGGCCGGTGAGCGTCAGCAGCCGAGAGTCGGGGTGGAAGGCGTCGACCCGTACGGTGGTCGACTGCCCGGGCAGCAGGACGGTCTGGTCGGCGGTGACGGAACGGACGACGGGTGCGGCCATGAGGCTCTCCTTCGACATGCTTCGCTGCCGCTCCAGCCGCACGTCTTCGGGTGGCCAGATTGGCTCTGACCTGCGCTTTTACCAGCTTGCTTCGGTTTGGCCCCGATCGTCAGGGCAGCCGCAGATGGCGCGAAACCCGGTCGCCTGCCCGCTGTCGTGCCCGCATCGCGGTCCGCCACTGGGCCGGCGGGCGGGCCCGGCACCTGGAGTGGCAGGCCCACCTCCCCGAGGTGGCGTGGATCTTGGCGGGGAGGGCGTCAGGGCAGCGGGTGGGAGATGTCGCGGGCGTGGTCGGCCACCGCCGCGCCGACCACCGTCGCGGTCAGCGGCAGCACCTCCAGGCACCGGCGTACCGCCGCGCCCATCAGCGGGTTCGGCACCCGCATGGACAGTGTGCAGTGCGGCACCCACCGGCCCGGCCGGTAGTGCTCCACCACCTCGACGCCGGCCCGCGCCAGCCGCTCGTGCACCGCGCCGTGGTGCGCCAGCAGCTCGGGCGTCGGTGCCGGCCCGAGCCAGAGCACCCGCCCGAGGAACTGACCGGCGTGCTGGAACTCCAGCCGCAGCGGCGCGGCCACCGCGGTTCCGGCGAGCGCCTCGGCGACGCGGTGCGGGTCGAGGCGGGGCGCGACCGCCAGCGAGACGTGCGGGCGGTGCCGCTGCGCCAGCAGGGACCGCATGCTCGGCACCCCGTCGGACTCCAGCAGGTCCCACAGCACCCGGATCCGCCGGGTGGCGTCGGTGTCCAGATACAGCTCCAGCGCCGCGACCACAGCGATCACCCTAGAGCCGGCGTCCGCGCCGAGGTTTGCCGGGCACGCTGGGCGGTACTGCCCGAGGGACGGCAGGAACCGCGGGGGAGTGGGGGACGCGTGGACGCGACGGACGTGCTGACCGAGGCGTACGGGCGGTTGCCCGATCTGGTCGCCGGGGCGCTCGACGGGCTCGACGCGGCCCAGCTGCGGCGGGCGCCGGCCGACGGGGCGAACCCGGTGGGCTGGCAAATCTGGCACCTGACCCGGATCCAGGACGACCACGTCGCCGACATGATGGGGGAGCCGCAGCTCTGGACCACCGGCGACTGGGCGGCGCGGTGCGGCCTGCGGCCCGACCCCGCCGACACCGGCTTCGGGCACGGCCCGGAGCAGATCGCGGCGGTACGCCCGGAGGACGGCGGCGTGCTGCTCGACTACCACCGGGCGGTGGTGGACCGGAGCCTGGGATACCTGCGCGGGCTGAGCCCGGCCGACCTGGACCGGGTGGTCGACGAGAACTGGGATCCGCCGGTGACGCTCGGGGTGCGGCTGGTGAGCGTCCTCGACGACGACTTCCAGCACGTCGGTCAGGCCGCGTACGTGCGCGGGCTCATCCTGCGCTGAGCGCCGCGCCCGCCCGGCGCGTCCCCGGTCGTCGGCATGCCCGCAGGGATACCCGCCGCGCCGCCGCGTCTCACCCGGACCGGGTGAGTTCGCCTCACCCGCCCGGCGGGGACGCTGAGGGACGGGCGGCGCCGGCAGGCGGGCGGCCGCGACCACCGACGAGGAGGGCCCGATGAGCGTCTCGGCCGTGGAACACCTGACCCGGGGGACGGCCGGCCGGCACCCGGAGCTGCCCGAGACCACCTCCGGCACCATCCGCCTGGACCTGCGCGACGGCGGCAGCACCGAGCACTGGTACCTGACCGTCGACCGGCAGGACGTCCGGGTGGACCGCCTGACCGAGGAGGCGGACCTGGTGGTCGGCGCGGACCGGGAGGTGTTCGACCGGATCGCGGCGGGGCGGCTGCACCCGGCCGCCGCGCTGCTGCGCAACGACCTCACCGCGCGGGGCGAGCTGAAGCTGCTGATGACGCTGCGCCGGCTCTTCCCCGGCCCGCCGGATGCCCGGGATCCCCGCGCCGTGACCGGCGAGCGGGTGGCGGCCCGATGAAGCAGGAACTGGTCCACGTCCTTGCCGGCAACGCGTTCGCGGTGAGCGACGCGCAGGGCGACATGGAACACGACCCGTGCGCGCCGATCGGCCTGTTCTCCTTCGACACCCGGTTCCTGTCCCACTGGGTGCTCACGGTCGACGGCGAGCGGCTGCACGCGTTGTCCCGCGACGACCTGACCTACTTCGAGACCCGCTTCGTGCTGGTGCCGGGCGCGGCCAGCCACTACGTGGACGCCGACGTCTCGGTGATCCGGCACCGGTCGATCGACGAGGCGTACCACGAGAGCGTCACGGTGCTCAACCACTCGGCCGAACCCGCCGAGTACACGGTGCGGATGGAGATGGCGGCCGACTTCGCCGACACCTCGGAGATCCTGCGGCCCGGCCCGCGCCGCCCGACGGTGGTCCCCGACCCGCAGGAGCGGCGGTTGCGGATCCGGTACGAGCGCGGGCGGTTCGCCCGGGAGACATGCGTCTCCAGCACCGCTCCGGCCGACGTGGACGCGCGCGGGATGACCTTCCGGATCCGCGTGGAGCCGCAGGGCGAGTGGCACGCCGACCTGCACGTCGCGATGATCATCCAGGGCGCGGGCGGGCGGGACCTGCGGGCCGACATCGAGTCCCACCGGCAGCACGTCAGCCAGGACATGCGGGACGGCCTCGAACGGTGGCTCGACCGGGCGCCGCACCTGACCGCCGAGCGGCCCGGGCTCAACGCCGTGTACCGGCAGGCCCTGACCGACCTGGCCGCCCTGCGCTACATGCCGCTGGCCTACACCGATCCGGTGCCGGTCGGCGGGATGCCCTGGGCGATGACGCTGTACGGGCGGGACGCGCTGATCACCTGTTTCCAGACGTTGCCCTTCACGCCCGAGTTGACCCCGGCCACGCTGCACATGCTGGCGATGTTGCAGGGCGGCCGGCTCGACGACCGGCACGAGGAGGAACCGGGCAAGATCGTCGCCGAGCTGCGGTACGGCGAGGCGGCCGCGTTCGACGAGCAGCCCACCGCGCTCTACTACGGCGCCGCCGACACCACGCCGCTGTTCGTGATCCTGCTCGACGAGTACGAGCGCTGGACCGGTGACACCGACCTGGTCCACGAGTTGCGGCACCCGGCCCTGATGGCGCTGGACTGGCTGACCCGCTACGGCGACCAGTGCGGCGACGGCTACCTGCGCTACCTGCCGCGCAACACCGGCAGCGGGGTCGCCAACCAGACCTGGCGCAACTCCCCGGAAGCGATCGTCGACCGGTACGGCGCGGAGCCGCCGTACCCGCGCGCCACGTGCGAGCTTCAGGGCTACGCGTACGACGCGCGGCTCCGCGGCGCCCGGCTGGCCCGGGAGTTCTGGGGCGACCGGGGCTACGCCGAGCGCCTGGAGGCCGACGCGGCGCGGCTGCGGGAGCGGTTCAACAGCGACTTCTGGCTGCCGCAGCAGGGCTACTACGCGCTGGCGCTCACCCCGGACGGCGAGCCGGTCGACGCGCTCACCTCACACCTCGGGCACCTGCTGTGGAGCGGCATCGTGGAGCCGGACCGGGCCGACGCGCTGGCCGGGCACCTGCGCGGGCCGGAGCTGTTCTCCGGCTGGGGCGTGCGCACCTACGCGCAGGGACAGCGGCCGTACAACCCGGTCGGCGCGCACCTCGGCGCGGTCTGGCCGTCGGACAACGCGATCGTCGCGGCGGGCCTGCGGCGGTACGGCTTCGACGAGGAGGCGGCCGACATCGCCGCGAGCATGTTCGCGATGGCGGAGACGCTCGGCGGCTCGGTCCCGGAGGTGATCGCCGGCTACCCCCGCGCGGTGACCACGTACCCGGTCCAGTTGCCGGCGGCCGGACGACCGCAGTCGTGGGCCTCCGGTGGGCTGCTGATGCTGCTGTCGACCATGCTGGGGTTGCGCCCGTGCGGGGAGAACCTGCTGGTGAACCCGGCGATCCCGGCGGGTTTCGGGCGGATCGAGCTGCTCGACGTGCCGGGGCGGTGGGGGCGGGCCGACGCGTACGGCCGGGAACGCGGCGCGGGCCGGCGGACGCGCGCCGGCCAGCCGGCCCACCGGGCCGCCTGACCGGCCCGCCGCTCAGGCCGAGCCGCTGGTCTCCCGCTGTGCTGCCGTCGCGGCGCCCGGCCCGGCCGCCGTCGTCGGTTCCGTCGGCCCGGCCGCGGGTGGCGCCTGCTCCGCATCGACTCGCCCGGCCCGGGCGAGCAGCCGGTCCACGCCCACGAACAGCAGACCCAGCAGCCAGAACACCGCGGCGAACCCGGCCGCGCTGACCGCCACCCCGTCGTAGCCCAGCTCTCCCGCGTCGATGAACGGGTACGGGTAGCTGCCCACGATCAGGCCACGCACCAGCGCGAATCCGAGGTATCCGACCGGGAACACCAGCCACCAGGCGGCGTACCGGGGGCGCAGCCGGCCGCGCCTGTCGAACAGCGCCCAGTCGGCGACCGCCAGCAGCGGCACCACCGTGTGCAGGAACTGGTTGCCCCACCACTCACCCGGTTGCCGGTCCGGCTGGGTCATCGCGAACGGGCTGGCCGGGTTGGCCAGGACCAGGTGGTAGACCGTGCCGGTGATGGTGATGTAGAGGGTCACCGCGCCCTTGAGGACGCTCGGCGGCTCCGGCCGGTCGCGCAGCGCGCACCAGGCGGCGTACCCGGCGAGGACACCGACCGCCACGTTGCTCTGGATGGTGAAGTACGGCAGCAGGCCGGTCACCGTGGCCGGGCCGAGCGCGGTGAGCACGATGCCGGCCAGCACGGCGAGCAGCACTGCGAGGCGGAGGAGGATCGCCGGTAGGCGACGCCGGGGGGTCACGGGGGCAAGTTACCAGCCGGTCCTCAGGCGGCACCCCGCCCGGGCGGGGTGCCGGACTGCGGCTCGACGGGCCCGGGCGGGGTGCCGTCCCCGCCCGGCGGCCCGCCGTCCGGGTGAACCGGGCGCTCGATCCGGCCGCCGCGCCGCGTGCCGTCGGATCTCCCCGGCGGGTCGTCGTCGCCCAGCAGCCCGGCGCAGTAGTCCGGCACGCGGTCGTGACCCCCGGCCGCGGCGACGAGGTCACTGAAGGCGGGTGTGGAGAGGACGCGTCCCCGTTGCGGCTCGGCGACGGCCCGGTACGCGACGCACAGGCCGGGCGGTGAGGACGGGTGCGGCGTCCGGGGTGCGGGCGAGCCGGCCGGCGGGCTCGGCCGGGCCGACGGCGCAGGGGACGCGGTGACGACCGGCGGCGCAGCGGGGTGCGGGGCGTGCGGAAGGTTGCCGGTCGCGGCGAGCGCGACGCCGCCGGTGAGGGACGCGGCCAGTGCTGCCACGGCCACCCGGACGCCGAAGCGGACGCGGCGGCGACGGCGTGCCCGCTGTGCCTCCCGGAACGCCGCGACCGCTGCCGCCTCGCCGACGAGTTCGCCCGTGCCGGCCACGGCCCGGACCGCTGCGAGTACGGCCACCAGCCCTCGGGGAGCGGACGACGTGTCGCCGGAGCGGCCGGCGAGCAGCCGCTCGACGGTTTCCTCGTCCAGACCGGGTGCGTCCATCTCGTCACCCTCAGCGCCGCCAACCGGCCGGGCGTCACACCCCGGCGCGCCGCCCAGCCGGTGACGCCGGTCACCCGGCGCCGGTCACGGCCCGGACGGCATCTCCGGTTGCCGACGTCCGGCGGTCGCGGTGAACTGAATTACATGGGTGTCATCAAGGTGGGCACGTCCTCCTGGGCCGACCAGATGCTGGTCCGCTCCGGCTGGTATCCGCGCGGGGTCAACACCCCCGCCGGGCGGCTCGGCTGGTACGCCGAGCGGTTCGGACTGGTGGAGGTGGACACGTCGTACTACGCCGTGCCGGCGCCGGAGACCACGGCGGGCTGGGCGGCCGCCACCCCGCACGGCTTCACCTTCGACGTCAAGGCGTTCCGGCTGTTCACCGGCCACCACACGCCGGTCGACGCGCTGCCCCGCGACCTGCGCCCGGCCGGCGTCCCGAACCGGATCCGCTGGCGCGACCTGCCCGCCGGGGCGTACGACGAGTTGTGGGACCGGTTCCACGCGGCGCTGGCGCCGCTCGCGGCGGCCGACCGGCTCGGCGCCGTGCTGTTGCAGTTCCCGCCGTGGCTGGCCCGCGGCGAGGCGGCCCGGCGGCGGATCCTGGACGCCGCGCGGCGCTGCCGCCCCTGGCCGGTCACCGTCGAGCTGCGGCACTCGTCCTGGTTCGACGGGGACGCGATGGCGGACACCGTCACGTTCCTGCGTGAGCACGACCTCGGGTACGCCTGTGTGGACATGCCGCAGGGGCACGTCTCCTCGGTGCCGCCGGTCCTGGTCGCCACCACCGGACTGGCCGTGATCCGGTTCCACGGGCACAGCACCGCCTGGGAGAGCGGCGACAAGCAGGAGCGGTTCCGGTACGCCTACGGCGAGCGGGAGTTGCGGCACTGGTCGGTGCTGCTGCGCGAACTGGCCGACCAGTGCGCCGAGCTGCACGTGCTGATGAACAACTGCTGCGGCGACCAGGCCCAGCGCGACGCCGCCCGGCTGGCCGACCTGCTCGGCGTCGCGTCCGCCGCCGCGCGCGCCTGACGTTTCCCCAGCCGCCGGCCGGGTACCGCCGGGGTGCAGGGACGACTGCCGAGGGGGGATCTGTGGAGAAGCGGCGCGACGAGGACGAGCGGGATCCGCGAGCGACCCGGGAGGCCGAGGAGGCGCACGGCGGCAGCATGGCGCCGGGCCTGGTCGACGACACCGGGCACCCGGTGGCCGAGTCACCGGTGCCGGACAACGAGCCGTCGGCGCCGGGCCGGCCGGGCGAGGACGGCACCGGCTCCTGACCGCTCAGGGGCGCGGTCGGTGGTGCCCCACGGCGCGGCCGACTCCGGCCCGCGTCCGTCGTCCGTACCCGGCCGGTCCCTGCTGGTCATGGTCACCTCGCCTGGTTGCTGATGTCCGCCCGCGGACGGACGGCCTGGTCCGGGGCACCGCGCGGCCGGTGACCCACCCCGATGTGGGTCGCCGGCCGCGCGGTGGTCAACGGGCCGCCCCGACCAGATGACGTCCGGCCGCCCCCACGGCGGCCACCTTGCCGATGTTCTTCGGCGCGGACATCAGCCCGCCCGCGCGGCCCAGCATGCCCCGGAACACCTGTCCCGGCTTCTGCTGTTCGCCCATGTACGCCGACACCACCACGAGCGCGCCGGTCAGCGCCGGGATCGCCCACTGGAGCATCTTCATCTGCCGCTGGCTGGCGGCGACGTTCGCCGGCGTCTGGTGGTTGGGCTCGGTGGTCCCCTCGACCGGCGGGCCGCCGGCCTTCTCCAGCCGCATGCCGACCAGCCGGCTGTAGCCGGTCACCGCCAGGGCACCGACCGTCAGCGCGGTCTTTACCGCGCTCACCTTCCCCACGCCCGCCTGGCGGGCCATTCGCGGGCTCTCGGTTACCAGTTCGCCGACCGCGCCGGCCAGGTGTGCGCCGATCGCGGCCGCGTTGACGGGCGTCCACCGCGCCCACCCGGCCGAGGCCACCGGCAGCCGCTCGGTCGTGTCGTTGATCCGCGCCGCCGCGCCGTTGACGCCGAGCGCCCCCATCAGGGAACCGCCGAACCAGGCCGCCAGGCCCAGGTCGTGCATCGAGCGCAGCGTGGTGTGCCGTTCTGACATCAGATCCCCCTCCGCCGTGTTCGGGCGGTGCGGCATACCCACGATCGGGCGACTCACGCCGGGGCGTGGTGGAGAAGGAGGAGGATCAGCGGCGGGGGAGCGTGCCGGCGAACGCGGCGATCCGGGCGGCCAGCGGCGCCGACGTGCGTACCCAGGTGAAGTGGTCGAGCGGCGCGCCCGCCTCGGCGACCGTGTAGCGGTGCCGCGTCACCGGCGCCGCGGTCATCTTCCCGCAGAGGTGGTCGAGCGTCTCGTGCGGCGTGTACTGGTCGTCGTCGACGCTCACCGCGAGCACCGGTGTGCTGATCCGCCGCACGGCGGCCTCCGCGTCCACCCCGTCCAGCACGGGGAAGCGGCCGGTGCGGGCCGTGTGCGCCCAGTCCCGGATCACGCCGGCGGCCTGTCGGCCGCCGAAACTCCAGCCCGGCCAGACGCCGAGCAGCCGGGCCGTCGCCGCGATCGCCTGGGTGTACGGCAGCACGCCCCACCCGCGCAGGCCCGGGTACCGCCGCCACCACGGCAACCCCACCGCCACCAGGGCCAGCCCGTCCACCCGCCCGTCGTCGTGCAGCGCCTGGTGCAGCACCGCCACCTGGCCGCCGAGGGAGTGCCCGAGCAGCAGCCGGGTGCGGCCGTCCAGCCGGGGCTTGAGCGCGTCGAGCACGGCACCGATGTCGGCGGCCATCTCCTGGTAGCCGTAGCGGCAGGCACGCGACGGCGCAGGTGTGCTCTCGCCGGTGCCGCGCAGGTCGGCCACGATCACCGCCAGCCCGGCGTCGCGCAGCGCGGCGGCGAACGGCCGGTAGTAACGGGCGCGCACACCCATGGCCGGCCAGATCAGCACCACCGGCGCGCCGGGCGGACCGGCCGGCTCCGGGTAGACCTGCACGCCGATGCGCGCGCCGTCGACGTCCACGAACTCCTGGGTGTAGTCCCCGCTCACCCGGATCAGGTTACGGCCCAACCTACCGGCGGGTAATAGGGGGGGATGGGCCCGCGCCGGGCCTGGGGCGTCACGCCACCGCCGGCGACCGCCGTGCCGTGCCGGCCAGCGCGCCGTAGACCGCGCCGAGCTGTTCGGCGCACCGCTTCCAGGAGTACCTGCTGCGGATGCGGTCGAGCGCGGCGGTCGCGTACGTGAACCGGCGCACGTTGTCGCCGAGCAGGCGGCGCAGGGCGGTGCCCAGCGCGCGGGGGTCACGCGGCGGCACCAGGTCGCCGGTGAGCCCGTCCACCACGCTGTCGGCGATCCCGCCCACGTTCGTGCCGATCACCGGCACGCCGCAGGCCATGCCCTCCAGCGGGGTGAGCCCGAACGGCTCGTACCAGGGGGCGGCGACGAGCACGTCCGCCGACCGGTACCAGGTGCCCATCTCCTCGCGCGGCACGCCGCCGAGCAGCCGTACCCGGTCGGCCACGCCGCACGATTCGGCGAGGGCGGACAGCCGGCGGGCGAACGTGTCGGCGGGCAGCAGGTGGGCCGGCGGGCCGCCGACCACCACGCATTCGGCGTCGGGCACCGCGGGCAGCGCCCGGACCACGTCCAGGAAACCCTTGCGGTCGACCATCCGTCCGACGGTGAGGATGCGCGGGCGGGTCGGGTCGCGGGGCGCGGCCGGACCGTCCGGGCGGAACACTGCCTCGTTCACGCCGGGCGGCACCAGCGCCATCCGGGACCGGGGTACGCCCATCCGGACCAGTTCGGCGACCTCGTCCGAGCACTGGACGACGACCCGGTCCACGGCCCGGCCGAGCGCCCGCTCGTAGCCGAGGCGTCTCGGCGGACTGGTGTCCCGCACGCCCCGGTGGCGGCGCTCGACGGTGCCGAGCGCGTGGTACGTCAGCACCGTCGGCACGCCGGTCCGGCGGCTCGCGTGCACGGTGGCCAGTCCGCTCGTCCAGAAGTGCGCGTGCGCCACGTCCGGGGCCCAGCCGCCGTGCCGCCAGGTGTCGGCCAGCCAGCTGCCGAATTCCCCCAGGTACGGCAGCGGGTCGTCCTCGGGCAGCCGCCGGGCGGGGCCGGCCGGCACGTGGCACACCTGGTAGCCGTCCGGCGTGTCGACCGCATGGGGCAGTGTGGAGGAGTCGCGCCGGGCGTAGACGCGTACGTCGTGGCCCGCGCCGGCCATCGCGGACGCGAGTTCCGCTACGTGCGTGCTCTGGCCGCCGGCCTTCTCCTCGCCGAAGACGGCGAGCGGGCTGGCGTGCTCCGAGATCATCGCGATCCGCATGTCTTCTCCCTCATGATCCGGTCCAGCCCCAATCCGCCGCGGCGCGGCACCGGCCGTCCGCCGGGCGTGCGGCGGCTGAACCGCTCCGCCTCGGCGGCGGCCACCACCCGGCCGCCGACCGCCGGGGCGGCGGCCGGGTCGTGAACGATCGCGTTGGTGCCGAGGGCGCGCATGGGTGGACCCCTACCCTCGGGTTCCGCCCCTAACCGGCGCACCACCGACTTCTCCGCGGCCGGGGGTCAGCCCGGCAGCATCCCGGGACCGAACACCTCGTAGGCGATCCGCTCGGCCGGCACACCCCGGCGCAGCAGGCCGGCCCGGACCAGGTTCATGAACGCGACCGGACCGCACAGGTGCGCGGCCACTCCGGCGGGCAGCGGGATCCGGTCCGGGTCGATGAGGCCGGGGGACACCTCCGCCTTCAGGCCGGGCAGGTCGGCCCCGGCGGCGTCGAGATACCAGAGGTGAACGGCCAGATTCGGCAGCCGCTGCTGGAGCGCGGGGAGTTCCGCGCGCAGCGCGTGCGCCTCGGCGTCCCGGTCGGCGTGCGCCAGCGTCACCCGCCGTCCGGGATCCCGGTCGGCCAGGTGGGCCAGCGCCGCCATCGCCGGGGTGAGTCCGATGCCGGCGCTGACCAGCAACAGCGGCCCGTCGCCGGCGGTGGCGTCGACCTCGCCGAACGCCGGGCTGAGCCGCAGCGTGTCGCCGACGGTCACCCGGTCGTGCAGGTGACCGGAGACCATGCCGTCGGGTGCGCCGCGCTCGCCGCGTACCCGCTTCACGGTGATCCGCCACTGGCCGGCGCCGGGGCGGCCGGAGAGGCTGTACTGGCGGATCTGCTGCCCTCGGCCACCGTCCAGGTCGACCGCGACCGAGACGTACCGGCCGGGGGTGAAGCCGGGCGCGGCGCCGCCGTCGGCCGGCGCGAGGGTGAGCGAGACGACGTCGGCGCTCTCCCGGGCCCGGCCGGTCACCCGCCAGTCCCGCCACACCGGGCCGCCCTCGGGTACGCCGGCACCCGCGTAGAGCCGCGCCTCGCGGGCGATCAGCTCGCAGGCCAGCAGCCAGTAGACCTCGTCCCAGGCGGCGGCCACCTCCGGGGTGACCGCGTCGCCGAGCACCTCGCCGACCGCGGCGAGCAGGTGGCGACCGACGATCGGGTACTGGGTGGCGGTGATGCCGAGCGAGGCGTGCTTGTGGGCGATCCGGTCCAGGACCGGTCCCCACTCTTTTAGGGTCTAAGGTCCCGGTGCCGCAGTGGCATGGGTCACCGTGAATCCGCAGGTGTCCCGGACGGCGCCGAGTGGCTAGGGTCGGTGCGTGAGGCTCAACCGGTCGACCGACATGGCGCTGCGGATCGCCATGCTGACCGCCGCTTCCCCGGTCCGGGCCACAGTCGACGAACTCGCCACCCGGCTCGAACTGCCCCGCAGCCACGTCGCCAAGGTGGTGCAGCGGCTGCAACGCATCGGCGTTCTGGTGACCATCCGGGGCCGCTCCGGTGGCGTGGCCTTCGCCGAACACGCCGGCGACATCACCGTCGGCCTGGTGGTCCGCGCCTTCGAGGGCGACGGCGAGGTGGTCGACTGCGCGCAGCCGGTCTGCCCGCTGGTCGCCGAGTGCCGGCTGCGCGGCGAGCTGCGCCGCGCGCAGGCCGCCTTCCTCGCCGTGCTCGACGGGGTACGCCTCGGCGACCTGGTCGACGGATCCGCCGGCCCGCTCCTGCTCAGCCTCGGCGCGCCACCGGCCGGTCGCTGATGGCCGTCTCCCACCCCATCTTCTCCCGGCTCTTCGCCCGCGCCAGTGTCGCCATGGACCAGGCCGGCATGTCCGAGCACCGCGCCCGCCTCGTCGCCGGGCTGCGCGGCCGGGTGGTCGAGGTCGGCGCCGGCAACGGGCGCAACCTCGCGCACTACCCATCGGGGGTGACCCGGGTGGTCGCCGTCGAACCGGAACCACGCCTGCGTGCCCTGGCCCGCGCCGCCGCACCCGGCGCCCCGGTACCGGTGACCGTCGCCGCCGGTCTCGCGGAGGCGCTGCCGGTCGCCGACGGTGCCGCCGACGCGGTGGTGCTGTCGCTCGTGCTCTGCTCGGTGCCGGACCAGGCGGTCGCGCTGAGGGAGGCGCGCCGGGCGCTGCGGCCCGGCGGCGAACTGCGCTTCTACGAACACGTGGTGGCATCCACGCCCGGCCTGCGGCGGGCCCAGCGCCTGGCCGACGCCACGCTCTGGCCGCTGTTCTGCGCCGGGTGCCACACCGCCCGGGACACGGTGGCCGCGATCGGGACCGCCGGTTTCGAGGTGACCACGCTCCACCGCTTCCGCTTCCCGCCGGCCGGGCTGCCGGGCCCGGCCTCGCCGCACGTGCTCGGCACCGCGATCCGGCACTGACGCCGGGCCGGTTCTGCCCGGCGTCAGTGCCGGACTCAGCTCACACTCACCGTGCCGTCCGGGGCGCGGACGCAGGAGACGGTACGGGCGCCGGTCGCCGCCGCGCCGGCCAGGCACCGGCCGAGCACCTTGTGCCCGGCGGCGTTCGGGTGCCACGACTCCTGGCAGGTCTGGAAGTACGTGCCGCAGGCGTTGGCGATCCGCTGGATGTCGAGCTTGTCGTACCCGGAGAGGCTGGTGACGAACGTGCCGGTCGGGCCGTCCATCAGCCGGATCGGCGTGGCCAGGGCGTTACCCGGGCTGCCGGTCGACTCGCAGAGCCGGGCGCCGTCGAACGCGCGCTGCACGTTCAGGTAGACCAGGTCGTCCTGCGGGAACTCACCGGCGAGCGTGCCGCGGACCGAGCTGACGAGCGTGCCGAGCCCCTGCGAGAAGCGGTGTCCGGGCGCCAGACTGGCCCGGTGGATCGGGCAGCCGGCCGCGTACCGCTCGGCGCCCAGCGCGCGGAACTTGTCCCGGGTGTCGTCGCGGCTGTCCTCGGTCCAGTAGCGCTGGTCCAGCTCGTACGGCAGCGGGTTGGTGTAGTCCTGGAAGACCACCCGGTGCTGGCCGTCGGCGTCGATCTCGTCGAGCGTGGCCAGCAGCTGCCGCAACGCCGTGGTGGTCTCCGTGGTGGCGGCGGCGAACTGCGCGGCCGTGCCCAGGTCGGCGTCGGTGCACGGCTTCTGCTCCACCGGCCCGCCCAGGTATGCCCAGAACTCCCACCAGCCGGTCCACGCGTCGGCGATGAACCGGTTGGCGCACTTCTCCGCCACGCTGCCGAACGTGAACGAGCTGTTGTTCGAGCCGAGGCCGACGAGCACCAGGTCGATGTCGTGGGTCCGCGCCACCGACCGGAGCTGGTCGAGCTGGGCGGCCACCTGCCGCCCAGTGGCCCGGGTCGACGAGGCGTTCGCGATGTCGTACGGCTGACCGCCCGAGCAGGCCAGGTTGAACCGCGCGGAGATGCCGGGCAGGTCGGCCTGGAACAGCGAGGCGTTCGGCGAGCGGTGGCAGAAGTAGGCGTTGGCGTTGGCGGCGGACCAGCCGGGGAAGCCCCGGGCCACCCCGTTGACGTCCACCACCGGCGCGTACGCCCCGGCGCCCTCACCACTGATGAAGCTGTCTCCCAGCGCCACCGCGGCGGTGGGCAGCGCGGCGGCGGCCGGCCGGGTGGGCGCCGCGGCGGCGGGTAACGCCACCGTGGCGAGCGCCAGCGCCGCCGCGAGCACGGAACGACGGAACACGGTCATGCCCGACCTCCCAGACATCGAAATGTGAAAGATTCTTCAGGGGGGCGATCAGATCACGCGCGTGTGACGGACGTCAATGGTCCGACATCAGCGGCCCCCGCCGGGGAAGACATCCGGCGCCCGGGGCGTTGTGCCGCCCGGACCCCCAGGGCCCCGGCAAAGTCGTCAGGTGATGCCGAGTAGTGCCAGCGGGCGGGTGCTGTCGCGGGCGTGATGCCGGTTCGCGGCGGCGATGTTGGTGATGCCGGCGGTGCGTAGGGCGCCGATGGCGGCGTTGCGGAGGGCTGCCATGACTTGGGGGCCGGTGCCGGTGCGGATCTGGGATCGGTCCTCGTCGTAGGTGACGTCTCGCACCCAGTGGACCTTGTTCTCGATCGACCAGTGGCCGCGGATCCATCCGGCCAGTTGGGCCG